>CAYSFJ010000021.1:0-17659 GCA_964430785.1 uncultured Mycoplasma sp.
TTAATTCTTGCTAAAGCTGCAATGGCTTTAATGCTGGGTTTTGTTTGTGCAATAATATGTGGAGTTATATTAATTCCGTTTTTAAAAAAATTTCATATTGGTCAAAGCGTTAGTAATGAGATATCTAAAAGACACAAAGTAAAAGAGGGTACTCCAACTATGGGAGGAATAATTTTTATAATTCCTGTGTTACTTGGTTTAATGTATTTGTTTATTACAAAAAGCATTTCCTCAAGTTATAATTTAGCTATTTTATTGTTTGTATTTCTTTCTTATGCAGTTCTTGGATTTGTTGATGACTATTTAAAAGTGAAAAAACATAATAATAATGGCTTATCAATAGTAACTAAATTTATGTGTCAAATGTTTATTGCTTTAGTATTTTTCTTTTTTTTTATGAAAGGTGGGGGAAGTTCCACTCTTAGATTTTCATTATTTCATGTTAATATTCCACTTGGATGGACATTTGGTATTTTTATTTTCTTTTTATTAGTAGGTATGGCAAATGCAGTCAATATATCTGATGGGCTTGATGGTTTATGTGCGGGGTTATCGGCAATTTCATATTTAGCATATGGTATTATTGCTTGGAATTGTGGATGGCTTGAGGGATATCAAGAAATAGCTATTTTTTCATTTATTTTAGTTGGTGCATTAATTGGCTTTTTAATGTTTAATTCACATCCAGCCAAAGTTTTTATGGGAGATCTTGGTTCACTTTCTTTGGGTGGGGCACTTGCCACTATTGCAATATTAACTAGACATGAACTTTCTTTATTTCTAATTGGTGGAGTATTTATTATTGAAGCTGCTACTTCATTAATACAAATTATTGCTATTAGAAAATTTAATAAAAAGATATTTAAAAAGGCACCTTTACATCATCATTTCGAGGAATTAAATTGGGAAGAAACTGATATTGTTAAATTATTTTGGACTGTTGGTTTAATATTTGCTATGATGGCAATAACATATGGTGTATGGTTATAAATTATGGGCTGGTTATTCCAGCTTTTTTATACAAAAAAACAAGATATTTTAATTCTTGTTTTAATTTAATCCAGTATCTTTGTTATTTTCCTTATCATCATTATTTTTATTTTCAGGATTAATTATGTCATTTATCGTTGTATCTGTATTAGTTGTTACGTTAATAATTAAGCCATCTGATTGATTAGATTTAAATATTGAATAACTAGATTTAATAATAAATTTATATGTTTTTCCACCTTCTAAAGTTTGTTTATATGAAGTGCCTTGAGTAAATGTTAATTCCTTTAATGAACCATCATCATTTTGCATGTATACTTCATATCCTAGTGAACCAATATAATTATTATTATATTCAATTCTTTTTTCATAATATTTTGTTGCAAATGTACCATAATTTTCATTGAAATAGTTTTGTAAGTAAGTACTATTTATTGCGTCAGGTGTTTTAATTCCAGTCCAAGATAGTGTTACTTCATTACCATTATATGATGCTTTACCATCGGTAGGTGATTCAAGTTTTTGATATCTTATAGATGTTTCTGTAGGCTCGGTACCTTCCTTGAATAGTTCTGTCATTCTCATATTTTCTGGTGTATATTCGCTTGCTAACATTAAAGGGACAGTTTCTTTTTCAACTTCAACACTTATTACTCCTGAAGGCCTTTTAAATGTTTTATTTGTGCTATAAATATTTTTCGCAAGTGACTCCATTATTCTACTTCTTGCAGTCCAACCTGTATTTGTATTCATATAATAATCAGATCTATGTTTATCATAACCATACCATAAAGCTATAGAATATTCTGGATTATATGTAATATTCCATGAATCTGGTATTAAGTCAGCAGGTAAATTTTGAGCTTTTTGAGTTTTTGTATCAAGATTTGTTGTACCAGTTTTTCCTGCGACTTCGGTTCCACTTATTTTTATTGATCCAGACCAGCTATCATTAACTGTGTCTACTAAAACATCTGTAATCATGTATGCGGTTTCTTCACTTAATACTTTTTCTTTAGTATATTTATTTTCATACGTTGTTCCGTCTTCAAAAATAACTTTTGTAAATGAGTAAGGTTCAATATAGTATCCACCACGTCCAAAAACTGCATATGCTGCACTCATTTCTAGTGGGTTAGTTCCATTGAATCCTCCAATAGAGGCAGATTCATATAAGGCTGAACCATAATCAATGCCTACACTATGAACAAAATTTTCAATTAAACTTTGATCTTTTGCGGCAACTTTTTGAAATGCTTGAAGTGCGGTAACGTTTCTTGAACCAATAAGCCCCTGTCTTAAAGTAATCATTCCTTGATATTTTCTATCGGCATCATTAATTGATTGACCTGTTGAATAAGCATATGGTTCATCAAAAAAGTAATCTCCTGGGGAACCATTTAGGTATTCAATATATGGTGCATAGTCAAATAGTGGTTTTGCTGTTGAACCTGGTTGACGATTTATATCAGTTGCTCTATTTAAACCTCTTGCACTATAATTTCTACCACCAGAAAGTGCAATTACTGAACCATCTTCGATAGATGTAATAGCAGTTCCTTCTTGATCATAGTCATTATAGTATTTAAATAATTCTCCGTTTTCAAGTTTTACTAATACATCTTGTACTTTTAAATCAAAAGTAGTATAAATTTTCATTGGTACTTCTCTAGCATCTTTTTCAGTTTTTTCATACACTTCATCAATTACATGATCGATTAATACTTGATAATCGTTTGTTGAGGTAGTTTCATTTGCATCTGATAGCATACTTTCAATAGAAATTTCTAGAACAGCATTCATTTCTTTTTCTGTTATGTATCCATGATTAACCATTAATTTTAATACAGTTTTTTGTCTATTTCTACAACCAACTGGATTATTATATGGATTATAAAGATTTGGATTTTGATACATACCAACAAGTAGCGATGCCTCAGCAAGATTTAAGTCTCTAACGCTTTTATCAAAGAAATGTTGACTTGCTTGTTCAATTCCATAAATTCCATTAGTATTTATATTTTTTCCATTAGCATACCATAATGAATTTGAATAAAATTCTAATATCTCTTCTTTAGTATAGCAACTTTCTATTTTAAAAACAGCCATATAGATATCTGTAAATTTACGGATAATTCCCTTAATGCCTGATGAAGCACCATTTGTATATGTTTTTTTAACTAGTTGCATTGTAATAGTGGATGCACCACCTGCTTTTGATGAAAATAATTGTCCAAAAGAAGCTTTAATAAATCTTGCTATGTCAAGTCCATTATGTTGAAAAAATCTTGAATCCTCAGTGGCAATTAATGCATCAATATATACTTGGGGAAGATCTTTATATTCTATAAGTTCACGATCTTCTTGGCCAACTCTTGCAAATTCAACACCATTTTTATCATAAATTACGGTTGCTTCTTTTTTGTATAGTAGATCCTTATCAAAATTTGGAGCACTAATTATAATGTATAGTACAAATATTAAGACTGCACTTGCACAAAATATTAAAAAACCAAATATTATTTCCCAAATAAAACCTTTTTTTCCTTTTCTTTTTATTTCTTTATTAATTTTAGTTTTTACATTACTATTAAAATTTTTTAATTTCTTTTTAATTTTTAACTTTTTCATAAATTCTCCTTTATCATTATATTAACTGCTTTTATATAATCTACGCCTTTTAAATAATTATAATCAAGTTTATATCCATTTTCTGTTATAAAACTATAGGGAATACTTTTTCTTTCTGCTTTATCAATAAATTCAAATATTTTTTTAGCGGGTAAAACATAATATTCATTATTTATAGCAATAAGTAAAAAACATATTCCTTTATGATTAATTATATTTTTCATATGCTTTACTTGATGCTTAGCAATATTATTTAGTGGTAAAAAATTTGTATTAGTATTTTTTGCATCAAATTCTATATAATATCCTTTATAAACACCATTATAATCTAGGGTAGATTGTGATAAATAAAATGCATCTTTAATTCTTTTTAAATTATAATCATATTTTACTACTTGTATAGGCGTGGGTTTTTTATATATTACTGCAATATTTTTTTCTAAATAATAATCATTGGTTTGGTTAATAAAATTTTCTAAATCCATACCTCTGTTGCCATAATTTACTTGTTTTTTATAGGTCTTTTTAATAGTACCTGGATAATTCATTCATATTCACCATAAAAATTATAGCACACTTTTTATATAAAATAAATGACATCTTTTGTCGAATTAGTTGATTACATTTTTCTTTTATCATATTATTATATTGGTGATATTAATGGATGTTGATTTTATTATTAGTAAATTGCTTGATGATACTAATTATGCAAAGATTTTAGTGAAATATAAGAGTTTAACTGATATTGACAAATAAAGAGAATATTTGCTATAATTTTTATGTTGGAAGGTGTAAAAATGTATAATGAGAAGATTTATTTAACACCAGGGGAAATACTAGAACATGATTTCAAAATTGATGCGAGAGGTTATCGCCCACAAGAGGTTGATAAGTATCTTGACATGATTATAAGAGATTATACTGAGTATAATAATATTATTAAAAATCTAAAGGGACAAATAAATGATTTAACTTCAGATAATTATACACTTAAACAAGAAATTCGTGCGTTAAAAGAAAAACTTGAAACGCAAGAAGATAATTCTAACAAACAAGTTACCAATATGGATTTATTAAAGAGAATTAGTAACTTAGAAAAAATTGTTTATGGAAGAAATGAATAATATTTTTAGACAAACGCTGTAAAACTTTTAGTTTTATTGAGGAAAGTCCATGCTCACTTATCCTGCGATGGATAATATGTTCGTGCTTAAGGAAAAAATAACTTAAGGTAGCAATTGCTAACGGCTCCGAAAATTTCTGAAAATGAAATGATTAGGTATAAAAGTGCCAAAGAGACGAGTCTTTTAGAAATAAAAGAAGTGGAACGTGGTAAACCCCGCGAGTGAGAAACCCAAATTTTGGTAGGGGAGCTAGTCAAAGGAAAATGAACCTGAGATTGGATGTACTTTGTACATAGATAAATGTTTGTCACCAGTAATGGTACAGAACATGGCTTATTAAAATATTATTTTATTTTTTTAATTAAGGAGAGATTTAGTTTGAAAGATATTGGAAGTCTTTTTCTTGATACTAGGGAAGCTGCTGGTCTTTCTCTTGAAGAAGTTAGTAGTGATCTTAATCTTGAAAAAGTGATTCTTGAAAATATTGAAGATGGTAAAACTGGTGCTTTTCAAGACATATTTACTTTAAAAAAATATATTAGTAATTATGCTAAATATTTAGGGCTTGATGCTGATAAAATAGTGGATGAATTTAATGAATATGTCTTTGAATCTACATCGAAAATACCTATAAAAGATATTGAAAAAGAAATCGAGGAAAATACTAAAAATAATGAAGAAAAAGTATTTTCACCGTATACAAGACATGAAAAAAAATCTAACAATGCATTATATGTTTTAGTATATGTATTTATTATTATTTTAGTTGTTTTTGCAGTTTTTTGGGCTGTGAAACAAGTTACTATTAATACTAGAGTTGCTAGTGAAATAAGTTATAAGGAGTAGAAAATGAATTTACCAAATAAACTTACAATTTCAAGAATTGTTTTAGCGTTTATAATACTTATTATGCTATGTATACCATGGCATTCTTTAGGCTTTTCTTGGCCTGTATATTTATTTAATGGTGTAACATTTAATTTAAAATATATTATTGCAGGAATTTTGTTTTTAATTGCCTCACTTACAGATAAACTTGATGGCTATATAGCAAGAAAATATAATATGGTTACTGATTTTGGTAAAATGGCTGATGCTATTGCTGATAAAATTTTGGTAAATGGAGTGCTTATTATTCTTGCTTATGATAGAGTAATTCCTTTAGTAGTACCAGTTGTTATTATTACTCGTGATATTATAACCGATACTTGTAAAATGATATCTGGAAATAAAGGTAAAGTAGTAGCGGCTTCCTCAATGGGAAAAATTAAAACTGCTTTTATGATGGTTGGATTAACGTTAACATTTTTTAATAATTTTCCTTGTGAATTTTTTCATTTCCCATTTGCTAAAATATGCTTAATTATAGCTACAATATTTAGTGTAATAAGTGGTTGTCAATATTATTATAATACAAGGGAATTTGTTATTCCTAAAAATGATAAAAAGTCTAAATAATGCATTCATATTTAATATAACAAATGCCTATACAATTATATTTTTTTCGAATAGTATAATGTAAAAGGAGGAATTACCTAATATGAATTGTGATAAAAGACCTGCAATGGAAGATATGGGTAAAGTAGAAAATATGATGGGATGCACCTTAGAACCAGTTTATGAGTGTCCAGAAGAAAGGGTGTGCCATAGATATATATGTTATGAAGTACCTCACATAAAACAATGCAATACTAGAATAATTAATCATCATATTTATAAACATACTTTTACTCCATGCAATACGTGTTGTGAAGAAAATGTTGTAGAAAATGTATATGACAGAAGATGCTAATTAAAATCTCGAAAGAGATTTTTTGTTCCATTTACTCTTATTTTTTCTTGTTTCCAGCAAATTGTGAATTGTCAGAAATTAAATATATTTGTGAATGTGTACCAACAGGTGCATTAGGTATGCCATATTGGAAGTATGTTCCTATTGAGAAAGTGATAATAAGTTAAAAATTAATGCTATAGCTGCTTATTGGTATGGTGATAGAATTCTGATATGATAGAAAATTCTGATGGTTATTGTAAAGGTAATTATGAAGAAGATGAAAATGAATGTTTATTAAATTCAAAAAATGATTTTCAAACATTAACACTTGTTTTAAAAGATAATCATTACATATTTAATAAGATAGAAGTTAATTAATCCTATCATATAACATTGTAATTAAACATAAATTTTATTAGACACGTTATTGACACCTGTAATATAAAAAAGTATAATGTAATTAAAATAAATTTGCACTGAAAAATAGGGTTATTAATTAATCACTGTTTTTACTACAATGTACCTGACAGGAAAAATTTTCCGGGCATATTTATGCAGTAGATGTTTTATATTCATCTATGGGACAGTGTATTTCCATAGGTGCTTTTTTAATTAGAAAGGAAAAAATATGTTAGATAAGGAAAATGGATTAACTGAAGACCAGGTTAATGAATTAAGAGAAAAATATGGATTAAATGAGTTATCATGTGAAAAGAAAGAAAAATTCTTTTTTAAGATTATACATATAATCTGTGAACCAATGTTTATGCTTTTGATTATAGCATCAACAATTTATTTTGTTTTGGGTGAACCTAAAGATGGAATAATAATGTTAATCTTTGTTATTGGTATAATTATGATTACTATTATTCAAGAATGGAAAACTGATAAAACTTTAAATGCTTTAAAAGATTTGTCTGAACCAAAAGTAACTGTTTTAAGAGATGGCCAAAAAAAAGAAATTGCAAGTAAATATCTTGTCCCTGGAGACATAATGTATATTCATGAAGGTGTTAAAATAGCTGCGGATGGATATATAATAAAGTGTAGTGGACTTAAAGTAGATGAATCTATTTTAACTGGGGAGTCTCAAGGAGTTTGGAAAGTAGCAAAAAAAACTAAAAATAATGATTATTGGAAAAATAATTATTGCTATCAAGCTACACTTGTTACACAGGGTACTGGTATTGTCAAAGTGGACAAAATAGGTAATAAAACTGAATATGGCAAAATTGGTTATAATTTAAGTAATATAAAAAAAGATAAAACTTTATTACAAAAACAGGTTAATAAATTAGTTAAGTTATGTGCAATTTTTGCATTTATATTATTTATAATGGTAGCATTATTTACATACATTAACTTAAATGGTTTACCAGTAAAAGAAAAAATTATTAAAAGCATTTTGTCAGGCATTACTTTAGCAATGGCAATGATACCCGAGGAATTTCCAGTTGTATTAACAATATTTTTGTCTATGGGAGCATGGCGGCTTGCTAAAATAAATTCTTTAGTAAAAAATTTACCTGCCGTTGAAACTTTAGGGGCAATATCTGTTTTATGTGTAGATAAAACTGGTACAATTACCAAAAATCAAATGGAAATAACAGATGTACATACAAAAAATAGTTATGAAAATCTAGCTCAAATAATGGGATTAAGTTGTGAAGAAGAAACTTATGATCCGATGGAAAAGGCAATGCTTAAATATGCTAAAAATTTGGGTATATTAAAAAAAGATTTGTTTGCTGGTAAAAAAATTAAAGAATATCCATTTAGTAATGAAACTAAAATGATGGGTTGCGTTTGGAGTAAAAATAATGAAATAATTTTAGCATCAAAAGGTTCTCCGGAAAATATATTAACATTATGTAAGCTTGATAGTAAGCATTTAAAAGAAATCAATAATGAAATAAACGTAATGCAATCTAAAGGGTTAAGAGTTATTGGTGTAGCACAAAAAAAGTTAAATTCTATAAATGATGTTAAAGATAGTCTTACAGACTATGAACTTGAATATGTTGGTATTGTGGGATTATTAGATCCACCAAAGGAAAATATAATAGAGGACATTAAAAAATGTAAAAAGGCAAATGTAAGAGTTGTTATGATAACTGGAGATAATGGATTAACTGCTAGTGCAATTGCTAAAAATATTGGTATGGATAATTATGATAATGTTATAACTGGTTTTATGATAGATAAAATGAGTGATAATGAGTTGCAACAAAAAGTTAAAACTGTTTCTATTTTTTCAAGGGTAATACCTGAACATAAAATGAGAATTGTAAAGGCATTTCAAGCTAATGGTGAAATTGTGGCAATGTCTGGAGATGGAGTAAATGATGCACCAGCATTAAAACAAGCAGAAATTTCTATAGCAATGGGAAAATCTGGTAGCCAGGTTTCAAAAGAGGCAGCAGACTTAATTTTAATGGATGATAATTTTAGTACAATAGTTGATACTATTGAAGATGGTCGTAGAATATATGATAATATTAAAAAAACTATTGGTTATATTTTTGTAATACATATACCGATTGCCTTGTCTTCATTGATGGGACCATTACTGGGTATAGATTCTAAATTATTATTTTTATTACCAATTCATGTTGTACTTTTAGAGCTTATTATTGATCCAACATGTTCAGTAGTATATGAAAGACAACCTTCTGAAGCAAATATAATGGAAAGAAAACCAAGAAGTATAAATGATAAACTTGTTGATAAATTTATTTTGTTAAAAAGTCTAATGCAAGGATTAGTTATATTTATTGCTAGTTTTGGTACATATTATTATTATTTATTACAAAAAGATGTTTATCAAGCTCGAACAATGGGACTTTTAATTATTGCTCTATCAAATTTATTTTTAGTCCAAGTTAACAGTAGTGATTATGATTTTGCACTAAATTCAATTATTAAATTAGCAAAAGATAAATTGTTAGTGTGCATTAATTTAATTCTTTTGATTTTAATTGGTATAATTATTTATTCACCAATAAATGCTTTATTAAATTTAACAAGTTTAAGTTTTAAAAATATTATTATTGCATTAATTATTTCGTTTATATCAGTATTTTGGTATGAACTTATAAAAATTTTTATTCAAAAAAATAATGATTAGATTAGTAAAGATATAGTATAATATAGTTAATGAAGGGTGTGTTGTATGAACAAAGATGTAAATGTGGTCGCTGCATTAATTTTTAACGGAGATAAAGTATTAATAGCTAAAAGGTCTACGGATAAAGATGCTAAAGGTAAATGGGAATTTCCTGGTGGTAAAGTCGAAGAAAATGAAGATGATAAAACTGCTATAGAAAGGGAAATTTATGAGGAATTTGATGTAAAAGTTAAAGCAAAAAAGTATATATCACAAAGTATGTTTAATTATCCACATAATAATATAATACTTAAGTTATATGAATGTAGTTATATTGAAGGTGAATTTAAACTTCATGTACACTCAGAATTTGCATGGGTAAATATAAATGATTTATTGAATTACGATTTAGCACCAGCAGATATATTTCTTGCAAAAGATGTAATAGAAAAGTATAATTAGTATGAATATAGAATTATTAAAAAGAGCTAAGGATTATATTGATGATATGTCTAATGGAATAGATCCTATTACAAAAAATAAAGTATCAAAAGATGATTTAATTAATAATCCTAGAATAAGTAAATGTTTATTTTATGTTGGATGTATTTTAAATGATTATTTGGTAAAAGAGACAAAAAAAATTCCAAAGCCGAAATTTTATTTAACAAATGAAGAAAAGAAAAAATTTACTTATAATGGTGATTTAATAGTAAGTAGTTTAGCAAAAAAAATTAGTAATTTGAAAACTAATGAAAATATGCGAAGTTTAAAATGTACAAGTATTACCAATTGGCTTTTAAGTTTAGGTTATTTAAAAGTTGTTATGCAAGATGGTAAAAATAGAAAATTGCCTACCCAGATTGGAAAAAATTTAGGACTTTATTCTCAAGTAAGATTGGGTTATAGGGGAAAATATGAAGTAGTTTTGTATAATAAAGATGCCCAACTTTTTATAATGGAAAATATAGATAAAATTATCAGTTTTGCCAATAAAGATGAAGAAATGTTATAGAAAAATAAAAAAGAATGTTAGAAACTAATATGTTTTATAACGTTCTTTTTTTCAGTTTTATTTAAGTAATCGTTGCTAAACTCTTGATATAAACAAAAAGAAAGGTGTGTGAAAAATGTTTATATTAAAAAATGCCATGATTTCTATAAAAAGAAATAAAGGTAGAAATATTTTGATTGGAGTAATTATTTTAGTAATTGCATGTGCTTGTACAATAACACTTGCTATTAATAATACTGCAAAGGACTTAATTAATTCATATGAGAGTGCATATGATAAAGAATTAACCATATCTTTTGATAGGGATAATATGACAAAAGATGTTGATTTTGGTGATAAAGATAATATGGACTACTTTAAAGAAAAATTAAATGATATATCATCATATACAGTAGAGGATGTCAAAAAATTTGCAGAAAGCGATCATATAGAAAGTTACTACTATACTTATAATATTTCATTAAATGGAAATAATATTGAAAAAGCTGAAAGTGAAAATGATTCTGATTTAAAAAAAACAAACTTTCCAGAAAATGATTTTGAAAAAGATACATATGATTTTACATTAAGTGGTTATAGCAGTTTAGAAGCAATGAGTGAGTTTATCGAGGGGACATATGAAATAACTGAAATTGTTGATAATGCGTGGGATATTGCTTTTGATGGGAATTACGTTTTTATTAATGAAGAACTTGCATCATATAATAATTTAAAATTAAATGACAAAATCAAATTAGAGGATGAAAACGGAAACATTTATAAATTTGAAATTATTGGCTTTTTTACGGAAAATGGTGAGGACTTATCAAATACTATGAGTATGTTTTCAAATTCTGTAAATACAATTATTACAAATGCTGATGCACTTATAAATATTACAAATGAAAATGAAGATATAAATGGAGTTATTACTCCAACATTTATTATTGATGATTATGAAAATGCGGATATAGTAGAAAGTGAGTTTTATGAAAAGGGATTAGATGAAAATTATATAGTTGAAACAAATGAAGAAATTGCTACATCAGGTCTTACATCAATTAAAAATGTTAAATCATTTGCCACTACATTTTTAATTATTACATTATTAATTGGAGGTATAGTTCTATTTATAATTAATATGATTAATATTCGTGAAAGAAAATATGAAATTGGTGTATTAAGAACTATTGGTATTAGTAAAATAAAACTAACTATGCAATTCGTTTTTGAATTATTAATTGTTGGATTTATTGCAATTATGTTAGGAGTGGGCATTGGTGCTACCATGTCAAAATCAGTTAGCAATTCTCTTTTGTCAAACGAAATTGAAAGTGCTGAGTCCTCAACTGAAAAAATAAAAAATAATTTTGGTGGATTTGATGGAGAAAATTTTGGTAAGGGTGGTAATTTACAAGATTTTGGTCAAAAAGGAATGCCAAATGTACAAGCATATGATTCAATAGATGCAGTTGTTAGTATTAATGTAGTATTAGAGTTATTAGCTATAGGACTTGCTTTAATATTAATTAGTAGTTTGTCTTCTATGATAAGTATTCAAAGATTTTCCCCACTTACAATATTGAAAGAGAGGTCTTAATATGGAAAATAAAAAAGAAACTAAAAATAAGAAAAATGAAGTTAATAAAAAAAATATTTTGCTTTCGATACAAAATGCTAGTTATAGGTATGCTGATGCAAAAAAGGATGAATATGCTTTAAAAGATGTTAGCTATGATTTTGAAAAAGGTAAAATATATGCAATTCGTGGACGTAGTGGTACTGGTAAAACAACATTATTATCACTTATCAGTGGATTAGAAAGATGCAGTGAAGGTAAAATTATATTTGATAATAAAAATTTAAAAGATATAAATTTAGATTATTATCGTAGTCATGAAATTGGAATAATATTTCAAAGTTATAATTTACTTCCATTTATGACAGTAAGCGAAAATATAATACTTTCAATGGATGCAAGTGGTATAAAAATACCAAATAAAAAAGAAAAGGCTTTAGAACTTATAAAAAGTGTTGGATTAAAAGAAATATATGCAAATCGTAAGATACTTAGAATTTCTGGTGGTGAACAACAAAGAGTTGCTATAGCAAGAAGCCTTTCATATAATCCGAAAATGATTGTGGCGGATGAACCTACTGGTAATTTAGATAAGCAAACTGAAAAAGAAATACTTGATATATTTAAAAAACTTGCTCATGATGATAATAAATGTGTAATAATTGTTACTCATTCTCCAAGTGTATGTGAAATGGTTGATAAGGTATATGATTTAAAAAAAGTAATTTAAATAAGAAATAAAAAGTTAGTTTGAAAAAAAATAAAACTTGTTATATAATATTTTTGACATTAAATGCTGTCTAGTCTATGTCTGCGACTGGATGGTATTTTTTCTTTTTAGAAAAATACCTTAATTTTTCAAAGAGAGGAGGAGATACAATGCCTAAAACTAAATTTCAAAGTTTTATTTTTACACTATTAACTGTAATTTTAATGGCTTATAGTATGATTGTTTATAGCATAGCAATAAATTCTACATCTGGATTAATAAATCAAACATTTTTAAAAGCATTAAAGGAATTTCCATTAGAATGTGTTATAGTTTTTATTCTTGCTTATTTTATTGCAAGCCCAATTGCTAAAAAATTGGCTTTTAGAATAGTTAATCCGAAAAAAGATAATAGTATGTTTGTGATTTTATCAATTCAAACAATTACTGTTTTAGTGATGGTAGGTTTAATGAGTATATATGCATTATTTGCACAACATTTAATTAATAGTAATGTTATATGTAATTATATTATTTTATATTGTAAAAACTTTATTATGGCTTATCCATTACAAATATTTTTTGTTGGACCATTAGTTAGAAATGTCTTTAAATTGTTATTAAAAAAATAATTACAACAAGCATAACTATTTTATATTAGATTAGTTTGGAATATAACTAATTTTTTTATAAAACTAAATAACTCTACGAATAGTTTGGTGCATTTTTAAAAAAGTACTGTATAATTTAATTATGAAAGGAAATATTATGAATCAAGAAAAAATTGGAAAATTTATAGCAAATCTTCGTAAAGAAAAAAATATGACACAAATTCAATTAGCAAATAAATTAGGAGTAACAGATAGAGCAATTTCAAAATGGGAAAATGGTAGGGGTATGCCAGATTTATCATTAATAATTCCATTATGTGATATTTTGGATATTTCAATAAATGAATTATTAAGTGGTTCAAGACTTGATAAGAAAGAATATCAAGATAAATTGGAGGAAAATATTATTAATACAATTGATTATTCAAATAAAAAAATTCTAAAAACAAAAAAGTTTTTTACAATTATTTTATCTGCGATAATTTTGATTATTTTAATATTAATAGTAATGTATTTCATTGATTTAAATAGAATTAGAAATAATAAATCTGTTTTATTTAGTACTTGGGGATATGATTATACTGTACCAATTGATTTAAACGAAGAAAAGTTAGAACTTGCAATTATGAATTATTTAATAAAGCAATATGATTATGAAAAAAAAGAGCATGATAATGCGAAAACGTTTGCGAGTTTTAAAATTTATTTAACCGAAGAAAAAGAAAGTAAAAAAATATATAATATTTATTCTTGGGTATTAATGGGTAATTATTTTTTAGAGGATGACGAAATTAAAAGTGATAATGTAATTTCTATGCCATATAAATTTACTATAGATACTATTAATAATGAGTTTGTGGTAACTGATATGCAAAAACCGAGGGATGGAAGTTATTATTCAATTGATATAAAAAATATATTTCCAAGTAGTATAAGAGAAAATATAGAAAATGTTAGTGTTGATGGAACAATTAATGAATTACAAATTGATCTTGATAAACAAACAAAATTATATTTTTATAAATAGCATATATATAAAATTTTAAATGGTGGTATAATTATTTTGAAAGGAGCAGTATATGAAAAATTTAAAAATTGGTACTTTATTAATTTTTCTTGGAAATTTATTATATTTAGCATATATTAGATTTTGTAGTGAAAATGCAAATAGTAATTTTGGCGATTTTTCAAATGGGTTTTTACTAGGTATTTGTATTGCGTGCAACTTAGTTGGAATAATTATATTTGTTAGATATATCGGCAAAAAGAAAGAAAAATAATTTTATTGAAGGATGTAAATGAAAAATAAAAATAGATCTTTACCTATTGATACTTGCCTTGGACTTTTGATTGGAACAGTAATAGGATATTTAAATAACAATTTAGAATTATGGATTCCTATTGGCACATCTGTAGGAATGCTTTTAGGTGTTGCTTTTGAAAATTAATTGTAAATAAACTATTTAATATAGTTATTTTTTTTATTGAAACTAATAAAGGAAAATTGTATAATTGTAATGTTATTTTTAATAAATTGAAATAATTATATGAAGGTGATATTATTTTGAAAAAGATAAAAAAATTATTCGGAGAAATTAACTTAACTTGGCCAAAACTTATAATACTTGCTGTTATAATGGGAATATATACTGCAATTATGGCATTGATTCCAATATTAAAATATACATCATTTCATGATATAGCAGTAACATATGAAGTATGGATTTTATTTGGAATTATAATTATAACAAATAGTAAGTCCGCTGGAGAATCGGCTTTAAAATGCTTTGTTTTCTTTTTAATAAGCCAAGTACTTGTATATTTAATTCAAGTACCGTTTACTAGTGATGGATTTGGAATATTTAGATATTATAATTATTGGTTTATATGGACAGTTGCATGTATTCCAATGGGGTATATTGGATATCAAATAAAAAAAGATAAATGGTGGAGTTTATTAATTATAGTTCCTATATTATTATTTTTGGGAGTGCATTACTATAACTATTTACAAAAAGTGATTTATAATTTTCCATATCATTTATTAACAATTTTATTTTGCTTAATAACAATATTATTCTATCCAATAGTTATATTTAAAAATAAAAAAATAAAATTGAGTGGTGTAATTATAAGTGTTTTAATTATAATTAGTTCTACTATATTAGCTTTTTTATTTAGGTATTCATATAAAACTACCATTTTAATAAGTAATGATAGTTATGGCATATCTTTTGATGATAGTTATAAAGTACATTTGGATGATAACAAAATGGGAAAAGTTTATATTAAATATGATGAAGGAATTGAGTCATATGTTATTAATGCAGAATTTTATAAAGCAGGAAATACAAATTTAGTAATTAATGATAATAAAGATAATAAAATTATATTAGAGCTTATTGTAAATAGTGATTCGTTTGATATATTTATTAAATAATAAATATATTAAGTTAATTAAAGGGTAAATAATAATGTTTTTCTTTTTTATACTTTAAATTGTTGTGGCTAGATATATAATTATCGATTATATTTATTTAAGTAAAATTGTGTTATAATTGTACCATAACATAGGTAGGTATTATGGAAGAAAAAAATAATAAGAAATATATTAAAATTATCATTGCAAAAGGTAGTGAAGATCTATATTATATCAAAGGTATGGGATTGACTCCTGATAGTTGTTTTATTAGAGTTGGTAGTTCAACACAAAGTATGCCTTACGATATAATTAATAATAGAGTAAATAAGAGAACTAGAACCTCTTTAAGAAATATAGTATCTCCTAAACAAGATTTAACTTTTAGCCAATTAAAAATATATTATGAAGAAAAAGGTTTTAATATTAATAATAACTTTTTAAAACAGTTAGACTTATATACTGAGGATGGTAAATATAATTATAATGCTTATTTATTAGCTGATAATAATACTATATCTATTAGATTTGGTAAATATGAAGGAACTAATGCAGATGATTTAATTGAAAATGAAGACTTTGGTAATTGCTCTATAGTTAAGGCAACAAAGAATATTTTAAATAAGATTGAAATTGAAAACAGGATATTCACTAAAATAGAATATTCCGAAAGAAAAGAAATTAAAATGTATGATTTTGCAGCAGTAAGAGAAGCAGTAATTAATGCTATTGTACATAATGATTGGTCAAATGAATATGCTCCAAAGTTTGAAATGTTTAGCGATAGATTAGTTATATCATCAAACGGAGGTATTCAACCATCCACTACGAAAAAAGAATTTTTAGAAGGATATTCATTACCTAAAAATAAAGAATTAACTGAAACACAAAAATCTATTATTAATTTAATGCTTGATTCACCAACTATTACTTAAGAAACACTATCAAAACTACTAGGTGTTAATATTAGAACTATTCAAAGAAATATAAAAATACTTATGGATATGGGATTAGTTGAAAGAACTGGTACTACTAAAAAAGGTGAATGGATTATTACCAAGAATACTAATAAAGGAGTAAAATAATGAAAAATTTAATAAAATTATCTAGAGAATTAGTAGAAAACCTGCTTAATGGAAATAAGCAAAAATTAGGTAAAGAATACTTTTTTATGTTTTCTATTTCAAAATTCGTTTTATTAAAAGAAAGAATTTTAAAAAAGGATTCTACAAATAACATTTTATATTTTAATAATGTTAAAAATGCTAAATATATACCATCACTATTATCATTTGCTGATGAAATAAAGAAAAATGGTAACTATCAAATTAATAATACATCAATAAGGTTAGAAAAAACTGATAGAGATTCTCAAAAATTGGCTGAAGCATTATGGCTATTCAATAAAGTTAGAGATTCACTAGCTCATGGGCAATATACAATTGATTTAGAAAATGATAGTATACTAATTAATAATGACCATTCAAATGATAGAAATAATGCTTATAAATTGGTATGTTCTATTCCTATAAAATTATTAAATTCTATTTCATTTTATATTGAAGAAAATAACAAAAAAACAGATGAAAAAGAGTTATCTAAAGCATATAGAGAATATTTAGAAAAAATAGCAACCAATTATGATATAGATACTAAAAAATTATTTGATAATAATTACATAATTAATATTAATAAGTACTATAATAACAAATTAAAGATGGA
>CAYSFJ010000022.1:0-15670 GCA_964430785.1 uncultured Mycoplasma sp.
CTTGAGATAAATCCCTTAATTCAGGTTTTACATACAACAATCGCATTTTTCTTACTTCTTAATTCTTGTCGCATATTATTTAATTTCAACAAAAAAAGATTGAAATATAATGGTTAAAACGTTTATTTCAATCTTTAAAGTTTATTTGTGGTTTTTCACTTTCTATCCCCAGATTTGATTGCGGCTTGTGCAGCAGCAAGTCTAGCAATTGGAACTCTATAAGGTGAACAAGATACATAATCAAGTCCTACGTTATGGAAGAACTCCACACTTGATGGATCTCCACCATGTTCTCCACATATACCTAAATGAATATTTGGATTAGCTTCTTTACCTAAAGTTACAGCCATCTTAACAAGTTTACCTACACCTTTTTGATCAAGTTTAGCGAATGGATCATTTTCATAAATTTTCTTGTCATAATATGCATTTAAGAATTTACCAGCATCATCTCTTGAAAAACCAAATGTCATTTGTGTTAAATCATTTGTACCAAACGAGAAGAAATCAGCTTCTTTAGCAATTTCATCTGCAGTAAGTGCAGCTCTTGGAATTTCAATCATAGTTCCAACATGATAAGTCATATCAATATTTTCATTTTTAATTATTTCATCTGCTGTTTCACATACTATATTTTTAACATATTTTAACTCTTTTACTTCACCAACAAGTGGAATCATAATTTCAGGAGTTATTTTTATATTTAATTTTCTAGATACTGCAATTGCTGCCTTAATAACTGCTCTTGTTTGCATTTTAGCAATTTCTGGATATGTAACAGCAAGTCTACAACCTCTATGGCCCATCATTGGATTAAATTCATGTAATGATGAAATAATATTTTTAATTTGTTGTACAGTTTTGCCTTGAGAATCAGCAAGAAGTTTAATATCCTCCTCATTAGTAGGTACAAATTCATGAAGTGGTGGATCTAAATATCTAATTGTTACACCATAACCAGCCATTGCTTCATATATTGCCTCAAAATCTTTTTGTTGCATTGGTTCAATTTTAGCAAGTGCTTTTTCTCTTTCAGAAACCGTATCTGAACAAATCATTTCTCTAAATGCAGCAATTCTGTCTTCATCAAAGAACATATGCTCTGTTCTACATAGGCCAATACCTTGGGCACCTAACTGTCTTGCCTTTTTAGCATCCTTTGGAGTATCAGCATTTGTTCTTACTAAAAGTTTTCTATATTTATCAGCCCAATTCATAATTCTTTCAAATTCTCCTGCTACTACAGCATCAACTTTTGGTAATAATCCCTTATAAATTCTACCAGTAGAACCATCTATAGAAATTTCACTTCCTTCAATAAATGTTTCATTGCCCAAAGTAAAGCGTTTATTTTCTTCATCCATGATAATTTCTTGACATCCAGATACACAACAAGAACCCATACCACGTGCAACAACTGCAGCATGTGAAGTCATCCCACCACGAACTGTAAGTATACCTTCGCTAGCTTTCATACCTTCAATATCTTCTGGTGAAGTTTCAAGTCTAACAAGTACAACTTTTTCTCCCTTTGAATGCTGCAATTTAGCATCTTCAGCAGTAAATACAACCTTACCAGCTGCAGCACCTGGAGAAGCAGCAAGACCTTTACCTATTTCATGAGCCTCTTTTAAAGCATTTGCATCAAATGTTGGATGAAGAAGTGAATCAAGATTTCTTGGATCAATCATAAGTACAGCTTCCTTATCAGTAATTTTTCCTTCATCAACTAAGTCACAAGCAATTTTTAAAGCTGCCTTTGCAGTTCTTTTACCATTTCTTGTCTGAAGCATATACAATTTTCCATTTTCAATTGTAAATTCCATATCTTGCATATCGTGATAATGGTCTTCCAATGTTGTACAAATTTTTGTAAATTCTTCATAAACATTAGGCATAATTTCTTGTAAATGAGAAATAGGTTTTGGAGTTCTAACACCTGCAACAACATCTTCACCTTGAGCATTCATCAAAAATTCACCCATTAAATGTTTTTCTCCCGTAGCGGGATCTCTTGTAAATGCTACACCAGTTCCTGATGTTTCACCCATGTTACCAAATGCCATCATTTGAACATTTACTGCAGTTCCCCATGAATAAGGAATATCATTATCCCTACGATAAACATTTGCTCTTGGATTATCCCATGACCTAAATACAGCTTTAATAGCACCCATTAATTGATCTACAGGAT
The DNA here is from genome assembly GCA_964430785.1 of uncultured Mycoplasma sp. Classification (GTDB taxonomy): domain Bacteria; phylum Bacillota_I; class Bacilli_A; order RF39; family UBA660; genus UBA6448. Next base: position 2,195 of record CAYSFJ010000022.1, read on the forward strand.
TTGTAGGAAAATCGCTACCAACTTTAGATTTATACTCTTCTTTAAATTCTCTAGCAAGTTCTTTTAAATCTTCTGCAGTAAGTTCTATATCTAAAGTTATACCTTTTTCATTTTTCATTTTATCAATTAAAGTTTCAAAATATTTTTTGCCAACTTCCATTACAACATCTGAATACATTTGAATAAATCTACGATAACAATCCCAGGCCCATCTTGGATTACCACTTTTCTCTGATAATACTTGGACAACATCCTCGTTTAAACCCAAATTCAAAATTGTATCCATCATACCTGGCATTGAGGCTCTTGCACCACTTCTTACTGAAACTAAAAGTGGATTTTCAGTATCTCCAAACTTTTTACCAGTTATTTCTTCCAATTTTTTAATATTTTCAAAGATTTCATTTTTTATTTTTTCGTTTATTTTTTTACCATCTTCATAATATTTTGTACAAGCTTCAGTTGTAATAGTAAAACCTTGAGGTACTGGTAAACCTAATTTTGTCATTTCTGCAAGATTTGCACCCTTACCACCAAGTAAATTTTTCATATCTTTATTTCCTTCAGAAAATAAATAAACATATTTCATATTATTCCCACCTTCCATAAAACTTATTATATCATGTATTTTATTATATATATATAATTAATCAAAAAAGTGTAAAGTATTTTTACACTAATTTTATATTTTTTATATATTATAAGTTCTAAATTTGTCATGTTTTGTCGAACTAGTTGCAATTAATTTAAAAATAATATTTAATAACTTATTGAGACGAAAGATTATTATTATTAAAGCATACTCCTTACCTATATTAGAATAAATTTCTAATCCTTTCTAATAATTTTCGTCTCACCTTTTTAATGACAAATTCTTATTTTTATTATACAAAAGTGATACTCTATCATTATTTTTTAAAATATAATTAGTACCCACTAAATTATTATTAACATATGCTCCCAAGATAACATTAACAATCTCTTTTTTAGTCTTATATGCAAAATCAATTATTGTAGAATCCTTAGCAAGTTCTATAGCATTACCATTTTCATCATAAACATAAATAATATTACTAAATAACTCTTTTTGAATATGTTCAATAAACTCTTTATTATCGGAAAACTCATCATTTAAATCACAGATTGTATTAAAAAATTGATATTTGGCTTTTAAGTTGATAAGCATATTATCTTTAACATTACTATTATCTTTATCCCAATAACCAGTAAGCCCATATGAATTTGCTTTATCCATTTCATCTGTTCTTATTTGACATTGAATAAGCCTATTAAATGGAGCAAATATACTTGTATGAAGACTTTGATACATATTTGTTTTAGGACTTGAAATATAATCTTTAAATTTATAATTAAGTGGATGATATTTACTATGAATAAGTCCCAAAGATTTATAACAATCCATAATTTCATTAACAACTATTTTAAGTGCCACTAAATCATGCATTTCATCTAGAGTATAACCCTTTTTCATTTTTTTATAAATACCATAAATATTTTTAGTCCTTATTTTCATAGTATTAGGAACTCTATTATCTAAAAGAAAATTATGAATTACTTTTTGAAGTTCAAATATATTATCAGATTCCTCTTTCTCAAAGTTATATTTTTTTTCTAAAATAGTATGATATTTTTCAGGTTCTAAATACTTAAATGATAAATCCTCAAGTTCAGTTTTTATATGATAAGCACCGATATAACTTGCAAGAGGTACATATATATTCATGGTTTCTTTTGATTTTTCAATTTGTTTTTCCTTTGTTTTAAAATCTAATGTACGCATATTATGAAGTCTATCAGCAAGTTTAATAATTAGTATTCTAGGATCTTCGATAATACCAGTAATAATTTTACGCATATTTGCTAATTTTTCTTCCTCTTTTGTTTGGAAATTTATTTTAGTAAATTTAGTAACTCCATCAACTAAGAAATAAACATTTTCACCAAATAAATTTATTATTTCATCTTTAGTTGCATTAGTATCCTCTAGAGTATCATGTAAAAGGCCAGCACATACAGTATCACTATCAGCATGCATCTGTGCTAAAATGTAGGCAACAATTAAAGGATGAATTATATAATCTTCCCCACTTTGTCTTTTTTGCCCTTTATGTTTAATACTTGCAAATTCATAAGCCTTTCTTACTCTTTCAATATCATTTTTGTTATAACTACTAAATAGTTTAATAAGTGTTTCCAAATTAACTCTATTCATAAATACCCCACAAAAAACTTAAGTCTATTATAATAAAAAATATATTAATTTGTAAATAAAAAGAAGTTATTTTTCTTTTTTAACTTCTTCTTTTTTTGGTTCATCAACTTTAAAACCATAATGTTTTCTAACTTTATTTTCAATTTCAGTCCTAAGTTCAACATTATTTCTTAAAAACGTTTTAACATTTTCTTTTCCTTGACCTATTTTTTCTCCATTATAAGAATACCATGCACCACTTTTATCAATGATATCAATATCACTTGCTAAATCAACAATTTCTCCTTCACGTGATATTCCTTCCCCATACATTATTTCAACACATGCAGTTCTAAACGGAGGTGACACTTTATTTTTAACTACTTTAATATTAACTTTATTTCCAACAACTGTATCACCAGATTTAATTTGTTCACCTTTTCTTATATCAAGTCTAACACTTGAATAAAATTTAAGTGCTCTTCCACCTGGTGTGGTTTCTGGATTGCCAAACATGACACCAACCTTTTCTCTTAATTGGTTGATAAAAATACATGTTGTTTTACTTTTATTCATGTTTCCAGATAATTTTCTAAGAGCTTGACTCATAAGCCTTGCTTGTAAACCAACATGGGAATCACCCATTTCTCCGTCAATTTCTGCCTGAGGTACTAAAGCAGCAACAGAGTCAATTACAATTAAATCTACAGCCTCACTTTTTACAAGTGCATCGCATATTTCAAGGGCTTGTTCTCCAGTATCTGGCTGACTTAATAATAATTCATTAATATTAACGCCTAAATTTCTTGCATACACAGGATCAAGAGCATGTTCTGCATCAATAAAAGCCGCCCTTCCACCATTTTTTTGTACTTCAGCAATCGCCTGAAGTGCAATTGTAGTTTTACCACTACTTTCAGGTCCAAATATTTCAATAATTCTTCCAACCGGAAATCCGCCTACGCCTAAGGCAATATCAAGAGCAAGTGAACCAGATGAGGTAGTGTCAATTTCAATATGTTCATTATCACCAAGTTTCATTATGGCACCTTTTCCAAATTGTTTTTCAATATCAGCTAAAACCCCTTCTAAAATCTTATCTTTGTCTTTTTCATCTTTTGTTATTTTCATTTTTAACCTTTCTAAAACTCTGACATTTTCATTGTATCTTAATATCAAAAATATATCAAGTTATTTTGTCATTACAAATTAATTATACAATTATGCATTTTATTTGTCAAGTACATTTGTTTGCATTTTAACTATTAACTTTATCAAAATAAATTACATCATCATTTGTACTATTAATAAATCCCATATTATTTTCTTTTAATGTATAAATAACAATTGCACTATTAAATGAAACATATTCATTATTATATTCAACCAAATTATTCTCTTTAGCTTTTTTTATTATATTATTAAAGTTATAATTATCTAAACTATTTACAACAAATATTGTACTAGGATTATATTTAAGTTTATCAAATACTTTTTCTATACTATTATTTACCTTTACAACATCATAATTAATTGATGAAGCTAAATCATTTATTATATTTTTATAATTACCAATAAATGTTAATACACTTACTTTATTATTTTCAATTTTCTTAATTATTTTATTAATAATATTTTTATTATAATCATCTTTTAAATAGGAAGTTATTCTTTTTGCTTTTTTAGTATTATCAATAATATTATTTTTTTGTTCTAAAAGATTTAATATGTCTTCTTTAGTTGCAACTACATTTTTACCACTTTTTAATAAACTTAAATCTTTCATAAGAGTCTTTTCTTCTTTACTTTTAATAAGAGCTTCTTTAAAATTTCCAAGTTCTATATTATGTATTTTTTTTGTTTGTAAACCACTTAATTTAAGTTCTTTTTCTTTAATAATTCCATTAGAATATTTATATTTTACATATGAAAGTACGCTATCTAAAAGTTCAATTGCTTTATCTGGATTTTTCTTATTTGGAAAATATACATTTGCAAGATGAACTAAAATTTCTATATCTTTATCTGAAATATTAACTTTATGAAATGAAGTATATTCATCTTTAATACCTTTCAAAATCTTTATTGTTTCATTTTCATTAGGTTCCTTAATAAATATTGTTTCAAATCTTCTCATTAAAGCTTTATCATTTGAAAAATATTTTTCATATTCCTCTTTGGTAGTTGCTCCAATACATTTTATATCGCCTCTTGCTAATACCGGTTTTAGAATATTTCCAGCACTTATTGCACCCTCTGCGGCACCTGCATTAACCATTGTGTGTATTTCATCAATAAATAAAATTATGTTATCTTTACCTTTTATTTGTTCTAAAATATTATTAAGTCTTTCCTCAAATTCGCCACGATATTTAGTTCCCGCTATAACACTAGACATTGAAAGAGAAATAATAACAAAATTTTTAACCTTCGAGGAAACTTTATTTAATCTAATTCTTCTGGCGATTTCCTCAACTATGGCACTTTTACCTACACCAGCATCGCCAATTAACAAAGGATTACATTTTTTCTTTCGAAGTAAAGTTTCTAAAATTAAATCAATCTCTTTTTCTCTACCAACAACTTTTTCATCAAAAGAAACAGTTTCATTTAAAATTTGACCATACTTAAGACATTTTAAATTATTAACTTTGGTATCGTTTTTAAAATAATTATATAAATTATCAACATCAATATCCATATTCATAAGTATTCTAATAGCTACACCTTCACCTTCATTTAGGATATTAAAAAATAGATTTTCTTCAGTAGGATTTTCAGTTAAGGAAATTATTTTTTTTAACAAAGGTGTATAAATATTAACATTGCTTTTAAAATTCTCTGATGGTATATATTTTTTTAATGTATCTAAAAAATTATCATAATTAACACCAACTTTTTTTAAATATCTACTTACACTATTATCATATTTTAAAATAGCAAGTAATAAATGCTCTGTACTAACATATTCAGATTGTAATTTTTGTTTTTCATACTCACTACTCCTAAATAATCTACATATATTTTCATCATAAATATTTTTCATATACTATAATTATGTTAAATAAAAATACAATTTATTCATTAAAAAAGATGGATTAATTAAATTCCATCTTTTTTAGAATATTACTTTTCAATATCGTTAGCTAATACCTGCTATATTGATATTAAAACTTTTAAAATGTACTAAGTAATACCTGTGTACATACCATTATTATTAACAATATTTATTAATTTATAATGGTAGTTTATGGTAATTTTCATTTTCTCTTTGATAATTAAGTGCCATACCAATAACGAAAACATAGGCAAGAAAATAAAACCAAATCATTAAAATACAAATATTAGCAAGACCACCATAAAATGAAGTATATGAGGCATAATTTTGAATATAAAGTGAATATATTTCAGTAACAATTGACCAAAGAAGCGTAGTAAATAAAGCACCATAATTTGCATTATGCGACTTGATTTTTTTATCTGGTGCTATAGTATAAATTATTTTTATTAAGAAAAATAAAAATATAATCATAATTGGGCTTCTTAAATATTCAAATACTTTTATAATGGTGTTTGTAATGTTTGAATTTAAATTTACTTTTGTTATTAAATCAACCACTACGCCACCAAATACTGGAACTAAAAGCAAAAATATCAAAAGAAATATTAAAATAATTGAAAGAACAATTGCCTTAAATCTTCGTTTAAACCAACCTGTATTTTCTATATTATAAATTGTGTTTGAACAAAGAATTACAGAATCCATACCATTACTTGATAAATAATAACATGTTAATAAAAGAATAGTTAATCTAAGTCCTGTACTTTCAGAACTAGTACTTAAAAGCAATCTTGCAACGTCATTAGAAAAAGCCTTTTCCAAAAAACTGTAAATAAAATCCATTGAAAGATTAAGTATAGATGCACCATAAGTAAGAAGTGTAAGTGTTGGAACAATAGCAAGTACCATAAAAAATGCAAGATGTCCTGGAAGTAATTTCATATCACTTCTGCTTATGACCTTTAAAAATCTTTTATAAAATCTTTTAATTTTTGTTTTCATTTACTTCCTTTTGCTTTTTTAATACTTTTGTTGCTTCATTTAAAGCATCTTCAATTGTTTTAATTTCATCTATTTTCATTGAATAACCAAATTCAGCGCCATAATTATATGGAAGTGTTTTAAATTCCTTATTCAATTTATGAATATAGTTCGTTATTTGTTTTTGATTATAACCAACAAGATATACTACAAATTCATTACCATCAGTTCTTATAATATCAGAATTATCAAGTTGAGTTCTTATTAGTATATTTGCAGCAGCCTTAATTTGTTTATCTCCCTCTTCATAACCTTTTGTATCATTAATTTCTTGAACTCTATTTAAGTCCACTATAAGTATTGTCTGAGGATATATTGTATTATTATTCCATATATTAATATTTTCAGATAAATAATTTCTATTTTTAAGTAAAGTTAATTGATCTATAAATCTAAGTTTATCATCTTTTTTTATCTTTTTAGCTATTGTAATCTTTCTAGTTTTTCTTATAACTAAATAAACAATAATTAAAAATAATATTAGAAAATAAATGAAATATTTTGCTATAAGTGATAAAACTTTACCATATTTAACCGTTTCTAAATGATTATTTATTCCTTCATTTAAAATTTTATGACTATCCAAAATAGTAATATATTTATTAAGAAGTTTATATAATGGTCCATCATCTTTTATTCTAAAATTATAAACCTCTTTTAAATTGCCACTTGTTCTAATAGTATATTTTTCAAGTCCATGTGTTTTATAATATTCATAAATATTACTATCCACTAAAATAATACAATCTTTATTATTTAGTTTTACTAATTCTTTAGCATTTTTATATGTTTTAATTTTAACATCAGATATATTATTTAAATATGAATATAATAGTGAATTATTTTGAACATATACTTCTTTACCAGATAAAGCACTAATACTATTAATAACAATATCATTTTTTATATTAGCAATAACTACATAATTAACATCTACCCCACTTGAAGTTTTATTAAAACTATTTAAATTATAGTAACCAAAATAAGCATCTATTTCATTATTAGTAACAGCTTTATTAAATTTAGCAAAATTATTATACTTTTTAAATGTAAAATCAGTACCTGAGAAAGTCATAAACCTTTGTAAATAAACCGCTACAATACCACCATAGTTACCTCCAGAAATAACCTCATATGGAGAATTATTTACATATCCATACTTATAACTAACAGAACGCATTTGTTCTATTTCATATTCAGTTAAACCTAAATTATTTGAAATTAAATCAAATAAATTTTCATCATAACTTTCATCAAAATTTTCTTTCCAAACATCATAATATTTTTTTAAAATTGAACTAAGTACATCATCATTTGTAGTTAAAACATAATAAATATTAATATCACTAAAATGATAAATAATTTCTTTATTATTGTTAAAAATATTACTTAGATATAAATGAAGTGGTACAATTGCATATTTATTTTCATTCATTGAACTAAATAAACTATCAATATCATCATACGTTTTATAATTAAAACTATAACTAGTTAAATATTTAGATACATTAGATAAATCACTATTTAAAATAGCAATATTACTATTAGATATATCTATAGGATTTGTAACTATCTCGGCACTATTTCCTATTAAAACATAATGATCTTCATAAAAAACTTCATCATTATCAGTTAAAGACTGTTTTAAATTTAAAGAAATAGCATCATTTACAGAACCATAATTAAAAGTTACTTTATTAATATTTAAATTATATTTTTCTGCAAAGGTATCTAAAAAATCATAAAACACACCACTTCCATCACTACCAAAAACTGAAGAATTATTTAAAACATTTATACTAAGAAGTGTCTGTTTTTGACTATTTTCATCAATCCACTTTTTCTCAGTTACAGTAAGTGTATTAGTTTTTAAATACATAACTATTCCTAGAGCAATACCTATTACTATTAGACAAATAAAAGTGCATATAAGCACTATTTTTTTATTCTTCTTCATCTGTATCCTCTTCTACCGGCGTATTATTATTCCAAAAAATATTTTCAGAAGTACTATTTTTTGCGGCCATAATAGTAAAATTATCACTTTGAATTATAAATTGAATATCATAGTATGAAAGTATATCTTCTTCAAAAAGGCTTATAGAATTTTCTACTAATTTTTTTGTATCATCCAAAGTTATATTTTCATCAAAGCTTATTTCTACATAAATAATTCTACCTTTTATAGTAAAATCAATACTTTTAACATTTTCATTTTCTAAAAAACTTTCCTTATAAGTAGATTTAAACTCATTAGATATTGGATAATTTTCAATACCGTCAAGCCTATTGCCATACTCATTTGTATCTTTTGAATAAAAGAAAGTAAGGGCAACACTACATATTGCAATAAAACATATGATAAGTATTATTACAAGAACAAAAACCACCCTATTATTCTTCCATAATTTTTTCATTTTTCACCTCAAATGCAATATAATTATACTACATAATATGATATAAATCAATTTACACACTTTGTGGATTCATTTTTTCCATTTCATATATACAAATTTCTGATTTTCTCCTTTTTTATAAATTTTTTTAAAAAGATAAATTTTACATAACTTTGACATTTTTTTAATTTTATTTTACATTTAATATACAATATATTTTTGTAAAGTAATTTACACTTTATCATTAAAAATAACTAGAAAAATCTAGTTACTTATTTTAAAACATAATTTATAAATATTGGTCCTAATATTAAAAGCATCATAAGTGGTAAAAATAGTAATACTGATACTATAGATATTTTCATTGGCATCTTATTAATACTTTCTTTAATATCTAAAATTCTTTTATCTGTTAAATAATTTATTTGATTAGTTAAAGCACCTTCAATACTATTACCAAATTCATTAGCCTCAATAATATTTAAAATTACATTACATACACTTTTCGAAGGTATTCTTTTCATTAAATCTCTTAACCCCTCGGTTAAGGACTTTCCAATATTTACTTCATCAAGCATTTTTTTAAATTCATTACTTAAACTACTTTCAATACTTTTTGCAGTAATACTTATACACAATTTTAAATTTCTTTCGCTTTGAATAGTTAAGTTTAATACTTCAAAAAAGAATATCGCATCACTTTCAAGTATTTTTGCTCTTTTTTTAATTTTAACATCAACATAAATATATTCAAATAAAATATAAAATATAATTGTTGCAAATGGAGCAATAAAATATCCTGAATCAAAATAATTTATAGAAATTAAAAATATCAATATAGATATAATAATTCTAGTAGTAAGAAATTTATTAATATCTATTTTTTTATCATAGGATAAATAATTAAATTTACTTTCTAGTGTTTTAATAGACGAAGATGAATATATATTTTTATAAAAATCATTTACTTTCATACTTTTTCCACCTTTGTTATTTTCTTAATTGTAATTATATAAATCACATATATTAATAAAATAAATAAATCAACTATAAACCCTGCTTTTGTTGTTATTAATACTTTAAAATAATCTTTATTAAGCATTGTAATAACTATAATAAATACAAATGGTATAATAACTAAAATTCGATATAACATTTTACTTGAACTTGTTAAAGAATTAAGTTCATTTTTAATTTTTAATTTATCATAAAAGTGTTTTTCTATCATATTAAATACTGAAACTATATTACCACCCGTTTTATTTAAAAGTGATAATGATGATGTAATATATTTAACTTCCTCGACTTTAACTCTATTATAAAATCTTTCAAATACTGTAAGAAGATCAAGACCATAATCAATATCTTTTGAAACAATTTCAAATTCCTCTTTTATAGGACTTTCTGTTGAGGTTTTAACTATATTAATTGCTTGCCAAATATTTTTTCCACTTTTAAAGGCACTATTCATTATTACTATTGCTTGTAATAAACCCGCTTCTATAGTATTTCTTTTATTTTTATAAATTATAATAATAATTATATCTATCATAAAAAAGCTTATAAAAGAAATAATTATAAATAATGATAAATCTATTCTTACATCTTTTAAAATTGACATTATTATATAAAGAAAATCTATAAATATCATATATAATATTTTAATAGAAATATAATCAATTGTAGATAAATTATTATTTTTATTATAAATTAAATACTTTTCTAACCAATCAGAATATTTATTAAGTATTATTGATTTACTATTTAATTTAGACATTTTTTTTACTATTTTTAATAAATATATCATTAATTTATCTATAAAACTTATAGTATTATTTTTATTTATATTAACAGTATATTTTTTTAATTTATTTTCAAGTTTTACTAAGAAATATAAACGCACAAAAAGAAATGCACATATTATAAATATTATGCATATACCAATTATAACTATTAATTTTGGTAGCATTTCTTTCATATGAATCCTTTCTATTTAAATATTTTTTTTATATCTTTAAAACCATAACTTTCAAGTCTTTTTATACATAATGGTACATTTTTACTAACTTTATAACTTCCATTTACTTCACCAAGACTGGTAATACCCTCTTGATTAAATGTAAATATATCATTTAACATTATTTCATCATCTTTAAAGCCCACAATTTCTGATATTCCAGTTACTTTTCTTTTACCATCAGAAAGTCTTTCAATATTTATAGTAATATTAATAGCATTATATATATATTCCCTTACAGCTCTAACTGGTAAATCAATATTTGCCATTAATACCATTGTTTCAAGTCTATGAAGTGCATCTAAATTACCATTTGCATGAAGTGTTGTTAAACTTCCTTCATGACCAGTGTTCATTGCTTGTAACATATCAAAAGCCTCTTTACCTCTAACTTCACCAACTATAATTCTATCTGGTCTCATACGAAGTGAATTTCTAACTAAATCTCTAATAGTTACTTCTCCACTTTTTTCATAATTTGTAGTTCTAGTTTCAAGAGTAATTACATGTGGTTGAGAAAGTCTAAGTTCTGCAGCATCCTCAATAGTTATAATTCTTTCTTTTTCTGGTATAAAACTACTTAAAATATTTAAAAGTGTTGTTTTACCACTACCAGTTCCACCACATACCAAAATATTAAGCTTTGATTTAACACAAGCTTCTAAAAAAGTTGCCATATCTGGTGTAATTGTACCAAGTCGAATAAGTTCATCCGCCGAAGATATACTTGCTTTAAATTTTCTTATTGTAATAACTGGACCTTTTGTTGCAAGTGGAGGAATAACTGCATTAATACGTGAACCATCTTTAAGTCGAGAATCTACCATAGGCGAAGAGGAATCAATAGTTCTACCCATTGGTTCTATTAACTTTTGAATTGTTCTTATAATGTGTTCATCATTAATAAATGAAATACTTTCATCTTTAATCAAATTACCATCAAGTTCAATATATATTTCACTTGGTGAATTAACCATTATTTCAGTAATATTTTCATCTTTTAAAAGTTCAGTTAATGGTCCATAACCATTTATTTCATTTTCAATTAAATTATATAAATAATTTTTTTCTGCTGAAGTAAGTTCAATATTTGTAATAACTTTATCTATCTCTTTTGAAATAAATGAAGTTATATTTTCACCACTTTTTAAATTTAAATCAATTATATTTTCTACAATTTTAGTTCTTAAACTATCAAGTAAATCCTTATTAGAAAATACTTCATAGTCCACTATAGAATTATTATTTTCAGTATCATTATATCTAAATACCTCTTTTAAACTATTCATTATTTTCCTCCATATCATTATAAATACTTAAAAATGTTTTATATGCTTTAGGATAATTTTTACTAAATTTTTTATCAAGTGTAATAATACTTCCATCAAATACATATGAATCATAATCTTTAATAAAAAATTTATTAGATAAATGATAATTTATTATTGTACCTATTATTTTCTTAATATCATATAAACTATAATAATTTTTATAAAGATTAGTACTTTCATTTAGTAAAACTTTATAATTTTTTTTACCAGCAAGTTCAAATATATTAATCATACTACGCATATTTTTAATATTAACTAAATCATTATTCATAACAAATAAAATACTATCTACATTATCTAGTAAATCTATAGTGGTCAAAGAGCAATCACTATTTGTATCAATTATTATATAATCATATGTATATATACATTTTTCTAAAATAAATTTAATATAACCATCATTAATTTTAGCTCCCTTTCTTGGATCATTAGGACTTGCTAAAAAAGATATATTATCATTATATTTAGTTACATAATCACTAATATCATTAAATTTATTATTACTATAATCTGAATATAAATCATAAATATTTTTATTACTTTCTTTATTTAATAAAAGACCAATACTTCCAAAAGATAAATCAAAATCAATTATTAGAACTTTTTTATTTTGCATAGCAAAAAAACCACTTAATAAAGTAGCAATACTGCTTTTACCAGTTCCTCCTTTTGAAGAAAATAAACATATACTTTTACCTTTTTTTCCCATACTAGCTCTTACCACTTTCTTTAACCCCTGTTACATTTATATCAATTTCATAAGAAGATTTATTAATTAATTTTCCTAATAAACTAGGTATATTTGTTTTAAAAGAAATACTATTATTATCATACTTTAAATCTATAACATCAATATCATTATCTTTATACATATTTATTATAGCAGATAAATCATCATTTGAATAGTTTTTTGCAATAATAGTATTAGTAACTGAATATATTTTATGTTTATTATATGCTATATAACTTAACTCAATTAAATAAGAAGATACTATTAATATAATTGGTATACATATTATAAAAAGTACTAATACTTGACCTTTTTTATTCATAAACAATCCTTTTTACAATAATATTATAATTTGTACCTGTTACTACACTAACAACAGGACTATATATTTCTATATTTTTATTTACAATGTATTCAGTACCATTAGTAACACTATTTTTAGTTACATTTATCTGTGAAGAAGAATAATTTTCAAATATTACTTCATCTATTATACCCTCTAATTTACTTTTTTCATTATATATTCTTATGCAATCAAAAACGGCCAACATCATCATTATAAATATTGGTAATATAATAATAAATTCAATTAATGCTTGCCCCTTTTTATTCATAATTTCCTTTCTATATATTTATACACCCCATAAAGGGGTGTAACTATTTTTTTAATTTTAACCTTCGTATAAAA
>CAYSFJ010000023.1:0-15067 GCA_964430785.1 uncultured Mycoplasma sp.
TATTTCTAATCTTTTGTTAAATAAATATATTTACTAATCCATTCAGTAAATTTCTCAACATCTTGGTATTTTTCAATATCACTATTTTTTTCTGCATCAAGATAAGATACAATATTACCATCTTTAATAATTATAACTGAAGGTGCATATTTAACCTCTTTATAATATGAAGTTTTTTTAAACTCATCAATTGACAAAGATAAAATTTGTATATTTTCATTTTCAGAAAAACTTTCAAATATTTCATCACATGGCACAGCAAGTGAACAATAATAATTATATGTAAAAAGTAAATAACTATCATCACTTTTTAGCTCATCAGATTTTACCTCTTTTAAGCCTGAAGTGTCATAATAATTATCATTCAAATAAAACTTTTCAATATTTTCTTTTTTTTGACATCCACATAATATTAATAATAAAGATAGTACTATTAATATTTTTTTCACTATTTAATCTCCGTAAAATTATCAAAATTTATTTCATGATATGTTACACGCCAAAATTCATAAATTGTTTTACCATTGTTTTCTTTTTTTATTTGAATATTATTATCGCCATTATAATACCAATATCCACCTACATCAAAAATTTTATCTGCATCCCATCCAAGTGATACTAAAAGTTTTTTGGTCATACCAGCATAACCTCCACCACCACACATTAAGAAAATATATTTATCTTTAGGAAAATAAGCCTCTAAAAATTCCATTGATTCTTCATAATTTGCTGTATAAGTTCCATCTTCATTTTCTGTAAATAAAGTTTTTCCATCATAAGTTTTTCCTACTGCCTCAGGTAAACCACTTACTTTAGTTAAATAAGGAAATGGTACTACTTCAAATCCATTAACAATTCCTGAAAGCATTGAATCACCACCAATAGCTTCATAATTTCCAGGATCAGAAAGCATTCTCATATCACGATAAACAGAATCACTCCTGCCAAGATATTTATCAATTGTTTCTTCATTAATATTTTTATCAATACCAAGCATTCCCCTTTCACCTTCAGTAACTTCAGGTTTAGGTAATTTTTCTAAATTTTCAGTTTGATTAAAAATAAAATATGAAATTAACCCTCCTACTAAAATACCAATTATTAAATAAATAAATTTTTTCATACATACTCCTCTCATGAAATATCATAAATCAAGATTATATAAAAAACAATAAACTAATCATTGAAATGGCTCAACTCTTAGTTGAATTTTAAACTAATTAATTAAATTAAAAATATATTAATGCATAATATATCATAGGTGATAAAATGCAAAAATTATTAGAAATTAATAATCTATCTAAAACATTTAACACTTTAAATGGAGAAATCAATGCTATAAAAAACATTTCATTTAATGTAAATAATGAAGACTTTATTGCAATTGTTGGTTCATCAGGATGTGGTAAATCAACGCTTCTTAATATTATTTCAGGTCTTCTTGAAAAAACTAGTGGTACTATCAAATTTAATAAAAATAATCCTGTAATTGGTTATATGCTTCAAGAAGATGCATTACTTCCATATTTAAATATACTCGATAATGCAACACTAGGTTTGTCCTTAAAAAAAATTAAAACAAAGGAAAATATTGAATATACAAAAAAATTATTAAAAACTTATGGATTAAAAGACTTTATATATAAATATCCTAAAGAACTTTCTGGTGGTATGAAACAAAGAGTTGCTTTAATTAGAACACTAGCAATTAAACCAGACATACTCCTTTTAGATGAACCATTTTCTGCTCTAGATTATCAATCTAGATTAAGTGTTTCTAATGATGTATATAATATTATTAAAAAAGAAAAGAAAACTGTTATAATGATTACACATGATATTGCTGAAGCTATAAGTCTAAGTAATAAAATTATCGTTCTATCAAAAAGACCTAGTATAGTTAAAAAAACATATAATATTATAATGAAAAATAAATCTACACCAATAAATAATCGTAAATGTAAAGAATTTAGTGATTACTATGATAAAATATGGAGGGATTTGGATGAAATATGATAATCAAACTTTATATTTAAAATCAATTAAAAGAAAAAATTTTCTTATAAAATTAACTAGAGTATTAATTGGAATTTGTTTTTTATTTATGTGGGAATATTTAACTAAAAAAAATATAATTAATTCATTTATATATTCAAGTCCATCAAAAATTTATTTAACCATTAAAACTCTTTTTATTAATGGTAATTTATTTAGTCATATATTTACAACATTATACGAAGTATTAATATCTTTTTTTCTTGGAGGTTTTTTTGGTTTAGTAATAGCAATTATATTTTATGAATACCCTATTTCTTATAAAATATTTGAGCCATTTTTAGTAGTTTTAAATGCACTCCCTAAAGTTGCACTTGGTCCAATAATCTTAATAATATTTGGTGCAAATATGAAAAGTATTATAATAATGTCGCTTTTAATAAATTTAATTGTAACTACACTTTCAATATATAATGGTTTTATAAACACAGATAAAATCAAAGTCAAAATGTTTAAAACATTTAATGCAAATAAATTTCAAATTCTTATAAAACTAATTATACCATCATCTTATACAACAATTATTTCAACACTTAAATTAAGCATATCATTAACTTTAATAGGTGTAATTACTGGCGAATTTCTTTCTTGTCAAAAAGGTATTGGTTATTTAATCATATATGGCTCACAAATATTTGATTTAGATTTAGTAATATCTGGAGTAGTTATATTATTAATATTTTCTTATTTATTATATTTTATTATTTCCAAAATAGAAAAAAAATTAATCCATGAAGATTAATTTTAATATTTTGCAACTTGATAATTTTCAACATCAACTGAGGTTTCTTGCCCAAATAAATCAATAATAATTGTAAGACGATTATTTTCAGCATCAATACTATCAATCTTACCACTCATACCATTAAATGGTCCATCAATAATATTAACATTGTCGCCAACTTTCATTTCTTTATCAATATTTACTCTACTCATTCCCATTGTAGCAAGAACTCTATCAATTTCTTGTGGTGGAAGTGGTGTTGGTTTTGCACCTTTTCCACTTGAGCCAATAAATCCAGTTACTCCTGGGGTATTACGAACAATGTACCATGCTTCATCAGTCATTATCATTTCTACTAAGATATAACCAGGAAACATTTTTTTAATTTTTTCTTTTTTTACACCATCTTTAATTTCTACTTCAGTAGTTTCTGGTATTATAACTCTAAAAATATAGTCTTGCATACCCATACTTTCAGTACGCATTTCAAGTTTTTGTTTAACTGCAAGTTCATGTCCTGAATAGGTATTTACTACATACCATTCTTTTTTTTGCTCTTCCATTAGTTAATCCATCCTTTCACTAAAGATAAAAGTAAATTTAGTAATAAGAAAAATCCACATACAACTAAGCACATAATAACTGTAGCAATAGTATATTTTACTACTTCTTTAAATGTTGGCCATTTAACAAGTTTCATTTCCTTTTTAACGCCTTTTAGATAACTTTCTTTAGGTGTTTTTGATTTTGACTTTTTTACCGTTTTTACTTTTTTAACGTTTTTTGTTTTTTCATTTTCTTTTGTCATATTTCCTCCAATAAAAAAACACTTTTTCGTGTTCAATAGTAATATACAATATATTCTTATAAAAATCAAGTGTTTTTCACTTTTTATTTTTAACTAATCTTCGTGTATATATTTCTTTTATAAGAGGATCTTTAGAATTTTTTTTATTACTATGTCCACAATATTCTTTTTCAAAACTATTTAAACAATCATTTATTTTTACAAGGTTATCATATATTATCTTTTTTGCAATATTTTCATCTATCATTTGACAAGTAATATAATTAAATCTATCACGGTCAATTCTTTCAATTAAATGAAGATAATCATGTGAAGTTTTTTGTTTAAGTATTGCACCATTCCAAAACAAATAACCATCACCAATGCCTAAAATTTTAGAATCTTTTCTAGCCACTATTAAATGATGAAAACTAAGTTCATTAGAATTAACAAATTCATAGCCCATAAAGTCATACCCCAGTTTTTTCAATTTGAATATCTTTATCATCTCTTTAGTGACATCCTTCATAAAAACCTCATATACTACAAAATATTCCTAACAACTTCATTTTATCATAAAAAACTGTCATTACAAAGCAAAAACTATTGATTAATTCAAATAATTAGTGCTATAATACCAAAAGAAAAAAAGGTGTGATTTATATGAAAAAAAGAAATGTTGCAATTATTGCACACGTAGACCATGGTAAAACTACTTTAGTAGATGAAATTATTAAATATACTCATACATTTAGAGAAAATGAAGATATTAGTAATTTAAGCATGGATACAAATGATATTGAAAAAGAAAGAGGTATTACAATACTTGCTAAAACTACATCAGTTGAATATGATGGTTATAAGATTAATATTCTTGATACACCAGGTCATGCTGACTTTGGTGGTGAAGTTGAAAGAATAATGAAAATGGTTGATGGAGTTCTTTTAGTAGTAGATGCATATGAAGGTCCAATGCCTCAGACAAGATTTGTTCTAAAAAAAGCTTTAGAATCTGGTTGTAAGCCAATTGTTGTTATTAATAAAGTTGATAAACCTACTCAAAGAGTTAATTCTGTAGTAGATGAAGTACTAGAGTTATTTATTGAACTTGGTGCAAATGATGAACAAATTGAATTTAAAACTATATATACAAGTGCCGCTAATGGAACAAGTTCACTATCAAATAATCCTGCAGATCAGGAAAAAGGTTTCAAACCTCTTATGGATTTAATAATATCTGAAATTCCAGAACCTACAGGAGATGAAAAAACTCCACTACAATTTCAACCTGCATTATTAGACTATAACGATTATGTAGGTAGAATTGGGGTTGGTAAAGTATTTAATGGTAACATCAAAGTTGGTCAAATGGTAAATTGTATAAGACTTGATGGTACAGAAAAAAACTTTAGAGTTCAAAAATTATTTGGTTATGTTGGACTAAAAAGAATAGAAATAGAAAGTGCCACAGTTGGAGATATTGTTGCAGTTGCAGGCCTTGAAGATATTTCGGTTGGTGAAACATTAACTGAGGTTGGTGCTCATGATGCTCTTCCAGTACTTCATATTGATGAACCAACACTTCAAATGACTTTTGGCGTTAACACTTCTCCATTTTCTGGAAAAGATGGTAAAATTTTAACATCAAGAAAAATTGGAGAAAGATTATTCAAAGAAACACAAAGAGATGTCAGTTTAAAAGTTGAACAAATAGATAGTGAAAACTTTATGGTACTTGGCCGTGGAGAGCTTCATTTATCTATACTGATTGAAAATATGCGTCGTGAAGGTTTTGAACTTGAAGTGTCTAAACCAAAAGTTATTATTAAAGAAGTAGATGGTAAAAAGTGTGAACCTTATGAAGACTTACAAATAGAAATAACTGATGAATATATGGGTGGTGTTTTCGAAGAACTTTCCCAAAGGGGAGCTATAATGGGAAATATGACTCATTTAGGAAATTTAATTAGAATAAATTATGAAATTCCATCACGTGGGCTTATAGGTTTTCCAACAAATTTTATGACTCTTACAAAAGGTTATGGAATAATGAACCATACATTTACTGAATTTAAACCAGTTGAAAACATTAATATTGGGGAAAGAAAGCTTGGTGTTTTAGTAGCAAGTATGGAAGGAAAAGCAACTGCCTACTCTCTTGGTGGACTTGAAGACCGTGGTACAATGTTTGTTGAACCAAATGAAGAAGTATATGAAGGTATGATTGTTGGTGAATGTAATAAAGATGTTGACCTTGCAGTTAATGTTGTTAAAGGAAAAGAATTAACAAATACAAGAAGTGCATATGCTGATAAAACCGTAGTTCTAAAAAGGCCAAGAATATTTACATTAGAGTCTGCTCTAGATTTTATTAATCAAGATGAACTTGTAGAAATTACTCCACATCATTTAAGAATGAGAAAGAAAATTTTAAATACAGAACTTAGAAAGAAATTTGATGCTAGAAAATAGCATCTTTTTGTTTGATAAATAATAAACCATTAAAAAAACTCAAATTAATGAGTAATTCTTTTATTCATAATGTGTCCACATTCTCAAAATATGTATTTCTTTTTTTAGTTTTGCAACCTCGTATACAATCCTATGTTGTCTATTAGTTCTTCGTGAATACAATCCACTCAAATCACCAGTTAATTTTTCAAAAGGTGGTGGATATCCAAAAGGATCAACAAGCATTACATTTAAAATCTCTTTAGCCATTTTATCAAGCCCACTTCTCTTCAGTTTTTCCTTATCTTTTTCGGCTTGTTTTGAAAATTTAATTATATATTTGTTACCACTCTTCATCTGCAGTATACTCCTTTGCATCTTTCCAATTTTCATTTTTTCTTATGTCATTTATATTATTAACATAATTTGGAATACTTGATAAATATAAAGTTTCTTCCATACTTTTATACTCTTCTTCGGAAATTAATACTGCATTTTTTCCTTTTTTATTAACAATTGTTATTGGATTATAACCAACGTTTACGTCCGAAACTAATTTATATAAATTATTTCTTGCATTAGTTATATTAATAGTGTTCATTTTTTCACCTCTTCCTCGCCATTATAATGTATTTATTTACGTACGTCAATATTTTTTCTTTTTAATATATTATATACATATAGTTTTTACTTATTATTAAGCATGACTTTTTCATTATACTGTCATACAATTATGTAGAAAGGAGATAGACATATGAGCACAACTGTAAATGTTGTAGAAAAGTTAGCAAACAAGGAATGTTTAGAACCAAAATTTAAAAATCACACACTTGTTAATTGCAAAGAATATTTTGAATGTGGGGAATGTCACATCGAACCCGACTGGTTATTAGTTTATAGATACAAAGATGATAAATTGATTCTCTTACTTGTAGCCACGGGAAGTCATAGCGAATTATTTAAATGATACACTCAATATTTGAGTTTTTTATAAATGTGTTTAACAAAATAAAAAAAACTCTACAAGAGAGATTTTATTTTATCAATGGTAACCCGTAGGGGGTTCGAACCCCTGAATGCTGCGCTGAGAACGCAGTGTGTTAACCTCTTCACCAACGGGCTAAGCCATTAACATATTACCATAATTTTGCTTAGTTGTCTACACTATAATTATCAAAATAGCCTGAAATATAAACAACTGGAGTACCTTTATCACCTGAACCAGAGGTTAAATCACATAAAGAGCCTATTAAATCAACGTATCTACGTGGAGTAGTACCTTGAGATGCTATTGTTCCCTTAAGATCAGAATCTTTAGTTCTAATTTCATTTTTAATAGCCTCATTTAATGCTTCACCACTTAAATCACTAAATTTATTATCAGAAATATATTTAAGTTTTATTTCATTAGGACTTCCTTCAAGACCTTTAGTATAATATGGAGATACAATAGGATCTGCAAGTTCCCATATTCCACCAACTGGATCTTTAAAAGCACCATCGCCATAAATCATTACTTCAATATTTTTACCAGTTTTTTCATATAATTTTCTTTGTATGTTATCTACTAAACTTTGTGCATTATTTGGAAATAATTTTACTCTTTCTTCGGTAGAACGATTTGAACCAAGTAATCCATATTTTTCATTACATCCGCTTCCGTCAACTGGACTAGTTAAAATGTCATCAAGTCCTAAAATAATACCATTAGAATTTTCTTTTAAAGTGGCTTTTGTTTCAAATCTTGTATGAATATCACAAACAAGAACATCTTTTTCATAATTTAAAATTTTTTTAGGATCATTTGCTAAAATAATTTCTATTTCACAACCCTCTTTGGTAACCAAATCTTTATAAAAATCTACCATATTAACACCAGTAAATATATGTTTAAAATCGCCAAATTTTTCATAATATGTTTTTTCATCAATAACATCAGTATATGGATTTATTCCACTTTCTTTTAACCTCTTTTTATCTAAAATATCATTACCAACTTCATCTGAAGGATACGAAATTTGTAAAGTTATTTTATCCATTGCTCTAGCAATTGCAGATAAAAGTACCGCAAATCTATTTCTTGAAAGAATTGGAAATACCACACCTATATGATTAGTACCAAACTTATTTTTTATATCTTTAGCAATTTCATCTACTGTAACATAATTACCCATTGCAATACCAACAACAGCCTCGGTTACAGCAACAATATCTTTATCGTGAAAAGTAAAATTATCACTTTCACTTGCTTTTAAAAGACTATCAACAACAATGTCCTCTAAATTAGAATTTTCTTTAATTACAGGAGTTCTTATACCCCTTACTACTGTTCCAACATTTCTCATTTTCTATCACCTAATATAATTATATAACATAAGCAAAATAATAACAAACTTATTTGTCACTACTTTACACATTATGATATTTTTTTAATAAAAGTCGTTTATATCAAAAAAGATATAGTTAATCTACATCTTTTCTTGCAAGTATTGAAGCAGGAGGTTTTGAAACAATCTTCATAATTGGTAATATTCCTACAATTATATTAAATAAATATACTATTACTATACTTAAAATTACGGTTAATGGATTTACTACATAATTTCTTTCAAAATAACTTATTGTTTGAAGTGTTTTTAAAGCATAAGTAGTAAATAAAATACCTGGAAGTGATGACACAGTAGTAATAGCAACAATCTCTCCATAAAACATTTTGTAAATATCACTTTTTTTGGTACCTATTGCTCTATAAATACCAATTTCTTTTATTCTTGAAAGATATGAAGAACGAATCATTAAATATATTTCCACAAAAGAAATAAATAAAATAATTCCAGATACTATAAGACCAGATTTAACTGTTGTTTTCCTTAACTTTATATAATCTTTTTTAGCAGAGTCATAAGAATTAACTACATTTAAATTTTCACTATTTAAACTCTCAACTGCTTTTTCACTATCACTTGGCATAATAGTTAAATTTTTTGATTTACTAATTAAGTCATATTTAATCATATTTTCATTAACTAGCATATAATTTCCATCATAATAACCCACTACAGTAAGTTTCCTATCATTTATTTTTTTATCTAGTTTACTATTAAGAGGATGAGTTAACTCATCATTTATATTAATAACTACTTCATAATCATTTTCTGGAAGTCTACCCTTTTTTATCTTTAAATTATCTATCAAATTATAATTTAAATATTTATCATTACTAAAATCATTAGTTATTAATAATAGTTCTTCTGAAGAAGATGTTTCATTTGTATTTAAATTATTATATAAAACATCATACATATATTTTTCACTAATAAAAATGCTATAATCACCTATGTCACTAATACCAGTAATATTAAATGTTAAATCACCTGATTTTACTTTATAACCAACTAAATCATACATAGTATGTCCAGTTTGAACACCAATTTTATCATCAGCTGTAAATAAATTATTAAGTGCAGATTTGTCTATAACTATATCAAAATCATTATCTGTTTTTTTGCCATATGTTATATCAGAATCATTTATGTAACTTTTTTTAACTAATGTACCTGAAATAGTGACAGTTGCATCTTTAGTTTGATAATAAGTATCAAAAGTAATATTAAAGTTAGCATTTCCACTTCCTGGTAAAATATAATCTATACCTTCAGCTGAAGTATATTTATTAAAATTATTTATATCTATTTTTTGCATTTTTACTTCTAAATAATTTTTATTTTTTTCAATAAAATAACTATCTTTTATATTTATTAATCCTAAGGTATTGCTTACTGCATACATAATAAATGCACCTGAAGATAAAAAACCAAGTAATAATATTTTTTTTATAAATGAATAATCAACAATCTTTTTAAAACCCAAAAATATTACATTAAATATATTAAATATTGAACTATATTTATGTTTTGTAGTTTCAATATTTTTAAAATCAAATTCATATTTTTCATAAATAGATTTATCTATTTGTTTATAATGATCATTTATTAACTCTATATTAGAATTATCATCAATAACCTCAATTTTCTCACTACCATTCGTTTTAATATAAATATTATTATTTTTAAAAATGAGTGTTATATTTGATTTAATTTTATCATCAAAATATAATGTTATATTACCTTTATCCTCTTTTGTTTTAAAATCTTTTAAATAAATTTTATTATCTATTTTATAATCAAGTACCCCTTCACTATTATTTTCATAATCATTTACAATTTTACCATCTGATACTTCAATAATTCTATCAGCATAAAACTTAGCTATATTATTTTCATGAGTAACTAAAATAACTAATCTATTTTTAGAAATTGATTTAATAATATTCATTATTTCAATTGTATTTTGACTATCAAGATTTCCTGTTGGTTCATCACATAAAAGAATATTAGGATTTTTTACAAGAGCCCTTGCTATTGCCACTCTTTGTTTTTCACCTCCAGAAAGCATTCCTGCAGGTCTATTTCTGTATCTATAAATTTTTAATGTTTCTAATATAAAATTAACTCTTTTTTCAATTTCTTTTTTATTTTTTACACCAACCATTTTAAGGGCTATAGCCACATTTTCAAAAACACTTAGTTTTTCAAGTAAATTATAATTTTGAAAAATATAACCAATATTTAAATTTCTTTCTTTATCAACATAATATGGTCTTTTTTTAGTAATTCTTTTACCATTAATATAAATCTTACCGCTTTTAACTTTATCTAATCCACCTATTACATTAAGAAGAGTTGTTTTTCCACATCCACTTGGGCCTAAAAGACATACTAATCCTGCAGAATCAAAACTTACTGAAGTATTATCAATAACATGAATTTCATTTTTCTTATTTTTATTAAAATATTTATTAACTTTTTCAAGTTTTATCATTACTGTGCCTCCTCCCTATAAGTTTTCATTGCGGATGAATTAAATAGTTTTCTTGAATATCTAAATGATATAAGAATACTCATTATAAAACATACTGCATATACAAAAATATAATCTTTTACATCAAGGTATTTAATTAAATCAAATAAATTATTATTAATTATCACATTATATTTAATTAAAATACATAATAGTAGTATTAAAACAAATGCAATATGATATATTAAAAATAATTCGATATTAATTAAATTTTTTAATACCTTTTTAGTGGCTCCAAGGATTCTCAATGTTGCATAATAAACATTTCTTGATTTTTCTATTAATCTAATAACAAAATATGCTATAAAAAATAGTACAATAAATAAAATAACCATAACTATAACTTTAAATATTTTAATAACCTCAAGTACACCACTAGAAAAATTTACTTTTGTATCTTTAATAAATAGTGGTTTAAATCCATTACTTTCGAGAAAGAATTTGGCCTTGGAAATATCTTTTACATCATTTAAATAAACTGAAGCCTGATAAATTTCTTTATCAAATAAAGATAAATAGTCCTCTTTTGAAATAAATATTACGTAACTGTTATTCTCATAATCGTTTAAACCTGTTAATTTTTCAAAATTATACTTTGAATATAAATCACTAACTTCTAATTCAATATTACTTTCATAATATATATTTTTTACATTAATATTTAATTTGCTATTTTTACACCATCCATATTTACAATATGTATTAAGTTCATATGGAACAATGGCCTTTCCTTTAGAAACTTTATCACTAACCATATAAGTTATATCTATTTTTTGATTATTTAAAGTTACTGTGATATTACTGTAATATTCATAACTACTTGTTTTAAGATTTTCTAAAACAGTATCACTTACGTAAATTGTTTCATTATCCGTATCATCAGTTAAAACAAACCCCGTTATTTTTAAATTATTTAAATCATCATTTGTGTTATATACACTTTCTGGATATCTTAAACTTAGTTTTGTATCTTTTAACTTTTCGCCTAGTGCTGTAACATAATAATTATCTTTATAAGTTACTAATATAATTTCATTATCATTAACAGGTTTTTCTCCAACAAGATCACCTTCAAATGAACTTATACTTTTTACATTTCCATAAAACCAAAAATTTTCATTATCAGTTAAACTATAACTAGCATCGATAATAGCATCATCCTTAATCACAGATTTTACATAATCAAGATTACTTATTTTATCTAACTGCTCACTTGTAATTTCACTATTATCATTATTCTTAATTACAATTCTTTCATCAGACAAATCAGTAAAATAATAATTATAGCCATTTTTATTTTCTTCATATTCGGCTTTTCTAAAAGATGAATAAATTCCTAAAAATGAAAAAGTAATTAGCAAAAACACCATTAAAAGCAAAATGAATTTCATTGGTAAATTAAATGTATTTCTTACTCCTAATCTAATTTTATTTAAAAAACTAATATTTTTATATTTATGAAGTTCTATGTTACTTTTCTCATATGGTTTAAGTATTATATCTTCACGAACTTTTCCGTCATGCATTTCAATTTTACGTGTGGCAAGATCCTCTACATCTTCATAATTATGAGTTACAACAATTACAAGTTTATCTTTTGCAATTTTTGCCAGTAATTTCATTATAGATTGTGCAGACCTACGATCAAGATTTCCTGTTGGTTCATCTGCAATAATTATTGGAACATTTTTTGCAAGTGCACGAGCAATTGCTACCCTTTGCTTTTGACCTCCAGATAAATGAGATACCTTGCTATTTCTATATTTATATAAGTCCACCTCTTTAATTAATTCAAGGACTTTATTTTTAATTTCCTTTTTCTTAAATCCATTTAATAAAAGTACTAATTCTATATTTTGCTGTACTGTATAACTACCTACTAAATTAAAAGATTGAAATATATTTCCTATATAACTTTTACGATAATTTTCTGCTTCTTCATTACTATAATGGCTTGTTTCCATTCCGTTAATATACATTTCGCCCTCTTCGTAAGTATCAAGACCAGATAATACATTTAAAAGTGTACTTTTTCCGCATCCACTTTCTCCGGTAATTACAACAAATTCTCCCAAATAAAAATCTAAGGATATTTTATTAAACCCAGATGCAACAAGTCCTTTATTATAATAAAATTTGCTAACCTTTTTTAAGCTAAGTATTGGTTTATCTTTATTCATGGTTTTCCTCCTACATAAATTATATTATATAAAACAAATTTATACAAA
The DNA here is from genome assembly GCA_964430785.1 of uncultured Mycoplasma sp. GTDB lineage: Bacteria > Bacillota_I > Bacilli_A > RF39 > UBA660 > UBA6448. The sequence continues at coordinate 13,166 of CAYSFJ010000023.1, forward strand.
TATAATATAAAACTACAATGTAACTTTATTTATTTTTTCTCATTTAAGTTTAAAACATTAAGTGACAAACATATTTTGATAGTTTTAATCAACTATATTTTTAAAAGTATTAGAGTCAATATCAACCATTTTTTCGGTGCCAGCAAAATGATCCAATGCTTTTTGTAATTCCCTTGCATATCTGTTAATGAGCAAGTATAACTGCTTAATTTATATTCCAAGATAATTTTGGAAGAAATCCATGTTTTTACTATTTAGGTGTCTACACCAAAATCGGAATTAATATTGTTGCTTTGAAAACACACAATTTGAGCTTTTTCAATAACTGATAAAAATAGCTCCATTTTGTGGTATCAAATAGCAAGCATATCTTGATAGCTTATAATCTTTTTGATTCCTTTTGGCACCTGAACCTATCTTGACCATTTTGGTGTAAACACCAAAATGGTCATATTCACTAATTAAGGAATTCTTACAACTAATCATCGCTTTTTGAATTACTATATCAAAATACCTCCAATCTTTGTATGTTAAAACATTCATTAATTCTCTTGCATACCAATATTCATTCCCATTATCATCAATATGTTTTATACTTTCAAAAATTGTTTCATTAATATTTTCTAATTCATTCATTTTTTACCTCTACTTTCCAATTTTTATTACTAAATCTTTATTTTCCTTTTCAAGTTTTTTTAAACTCTTTTCTGGTGTTGGTAAATCTTCTGGCATAGTTCCGCCTAATTTTTCTATTGTATTACGGACCTCTTTTCCAACTTTATAATGAGTGTTATTTGCATTATTTTCACCTTGAATATTATCATTTATTAACTTTTGATTAGTCTGAGATATTCTAAATAAATTTGCGATTAATTCATCACTTCCCATATTATCTGAAATATCTTCTCTATAACGAAGACCTTTTCTTTTGGCAATGTCATCAGCTGTTTCACCATTATATAATCCTTTATAACCTGCATTATGAAATTTATCAAAGTTCTTTACTCCAGCAGTTTTTGCTGTTTGATTTAAAGAATAATTTCCTTTTTTAGTTAAATTTCTTTGATAAAATCTTTTTTCATCCTCGGTTAAACTATTATATTCTTTTTCTAACAGTTCTTGCTTTCTTGTTTGGATAGCAAAATATGTTTGAGCTAGTCCTATAACTTTTTTCCTACTATCACCATTTTGAGCAACTAGATAACAAGCATATCTGGATAATTTATAATCAAAAACCTCTCTTTGACCACCTTTACCTAAATTTATCATTTTCCTGACGTCAGGAAAATGTTTAGAAACTACGTAACCACTTGCATTACACGACAATTTTGCTTTATTTATTACCTTTTCAAAATTTTCCCATTTATTGTACTCCAATACTTTTTGAAGTTCCCTTGCATACCAATATTCATTACCATCATCATCAATATGTTTTATACTTTCAAATATAGTTTCATTAATATTTTCTAATTCATTCATTTTTTTACCTCGCTTTCTAATTTACACTAGTTTACATTATTGTTACTTTTTACTAACTTTGTATTTTTCTCCCTTCATATATATTTATTACCGGGAAAATTTCTGATTTCCTCCTTTTTTGATTAAATTTCTTTAAAAAAGTCAAAATTTTACATATTTTCGACACTTTTTGATAATTTATTTGACACTATTTTACACATAAATATTTGTAAAGTTTTTTACATTTTAAAAGCTGGGTTTTACCCTAGCGATTATATTTAAAATTAATTTTGGTTTGCTCTAAATACACGTATTTTATATTATTAGAGTCAAGGTAATTTATAATTGTTTTAAGATTTAAAATATTTATAACGCTTATACCATTATTTTTTAATGCATCATTAATAATAACATTACTAATATTATTTCTTATTATATAACCAT
>CAYSFJ010000024.1:0-13881 GCA_964430785.1 uncultured Mycoplasma sp.
GTTAAATTACCATTTGAATAACTCATTGAATTGATAGTAACTATAGGTTTTGTATTATCTAAATATATATCAAGTGTATCCTTATCATCAGTAGGACAAGTTGTTTCATTTCCTATTTTATCATATATTTTATATGTACCAATTGAGGTACTATCATTAATTTTTATAGTTTTAAGTGTACCATTATAAGTTTTATCTTGAGTTAATGTATAACATGTATTTCCATCATCACATTTATATTCATTACTTCCTATAACAATTTTATCACAACCACTTTCCTCATCTTTACAACCATAGCTAATTATTCTTGTACCATTTTTCCATACATTACTTTCATTAGCATAATAGCATTTTGGAGAAATTCCATCAACCTTTTCAATTACAATGGAATAAATTTCCCCAAGATTTCCAGCATCATCTTTAACACATAAATAATAAGTACCATCTTTGGTAAAAGTATGATTTAAAGTAACATCATAATGCAGTTCATCTAATTTTTCATAATTTCCAGTACAATCATTAGTTTCCGAAAATAAATATTCACTTATACCAGAACCTAAATCATGGGCTTTAATGTTTACTTCTTTTTGACTAACCCAACTATCAGAATCACCTAAAATTTCAATATTATCAATTTCAGGTTTAATAGTATCAATTTTTATTCTTTCTCCAGCACTTTTATATACTTTATCTGAGTCTAACGAACTTGCTTCAACATAAAATGTATCATCAATTATTCCCCCTCTTTCTTCTAAAAGACTTTTTAAAGCATATTCTTGTTCACTATAAATAGTATTTGGATTTAAATCAGTTGTCCATATGAATTTATAATTACTACCTTCATCATTCAATTTTGCAGACAATTTAACTTTATCGCTATTATACCAACCATTTCTTTTTTCTGCTCCTGTAATTTCTATTTCTATATTATAATTTAATATATTAGCATCCACACATTTCCCATTTTCAACATAATTTTTACTTCCAAGTAATGCATCTTCATCATTATTTATTGTTACTACATAACAATTTAAAGAAGTATTATCTCTTGGATCAGTTATAATCATTGATTTATTATCAGCCTTTAAGTAACCTTCATCTATTAAAGTTTGAACATAAAATGAAGTACTTTCAGTATCTTGATAATATTTTTCACCAGCAAGTTCTATATCAGTTTTAATATTTTTAAATTGTCTTTCTAATATAGATTTTCTTACAGAACTAATAGAAAATACTCCAATTGTAATAATTATTCCTAAAAGTACAATTACGCTAAGAAGTTCAACTAAAGTAAAACCTTTTTTATTTTTCATATTCTCACCTACTATATTAAGTATAGCAAATATAAAAATTATTTCAATAAAAAAATGACAAAACTAATTATCATTTTTTCTTACCCTTTTTTCTTCTTTTTCATAATTTATCTTTTCTACATAAACATAAATATTTCTAACTATTAAATAATCTAATTTACATAAAATACTTAAAACTTGATTAATTGATTTTTCTTTTAAAGCTTTTTTCATCATATTAATAATTTCTTCATTTTTAACATACTTTAAAAATATATTATAAAATTTATTCATTACTAATTTATCTTGAATATTATTTAACAAAAATTCATCAAATAATAAATTATCATCTCTAGTTAATACTTTAAATCTAAATTTCTTATCATTTATTACATATAATTTTCCATTCAAAAAACCATCAGGTAATAAATTATTTTGAATAATCATATTCATAAGTTCTTCTTCAGAATAATTTTTAGTAAATGAATCAATAATTTGAATACTTGAAAAATTCATATTACTTTTAAGTAAAATGTTAATATCTATTGGCATAAATTCTTTAGGTCTTGCTTCAACTACTAAGTAATAAACACTTTTATCCATACTACATCACTCCATTTTTTGGATAAGGTAGTATTTTACCATGATAATTAATACATTGTCAATTAAATTGACATAATTTCTCTTTTAAGTTTATTTTTTTTATTTTCAATTGCCACTCTTTCTGTAACAAATATTAAAAATATAGCATTTAATGTATAACTTCCACCATAAGATAAAAACGGAAGTGGTACACCAGTAAGTGGTATTAATGCAAGAAGTCCAAATAAATTTATAAATATATGTAATGAAAAATACCAAAATGTACCATACGCTAAAATACTTGTTCTTAAATTATCACTTCTTTTAGCAATTTTAAATATTTTAAATAAAATAATTCCATAAACAATAATTGTTAATGAGCCTACGATGGAACCTAATTCTTCACAAATAATTGGAAAAATCATATCAGTATGACTTTCTGGTAAATATAAATATTTTTGTGAACTTTGTCCAAGCCCAACCCCAAAAAGACCTCCATTTGAAATAGCAATTAATGCGTTACAAACTTGATAACCACTATCTTCTTGATATCGTGTACAAGGTGCTTTAAAATTAAGCCTTGAAAGTTTATTACTTGATAAAATATTTCCACCTTTATATAATAAAGCAATACCTAAAATAACAATACCGACAACAAATATTTTCAAAATTTTTAAAATATTTTTTTTAATCATTGGTACTGATAAAAAAGTTAAAATTGCAATAGCTCCAATTATTGCAGCACTTCCCCAGTCTGGTTGTAAAAGTGTAAGAAGCATATAAACACCTGCAAGAAGTAAAGGAATAAAATATAAAGATAAATTCTTATTATTTTTTTTAGATAAATTATTATAAAATACTGCCATAAAAAGTATTAAAGCAGATTTTGCAAATTCACTTGGCTGAAGATTAAAAGGTCCTATTGCAATCCAACTTTGAGCATTACCTGCAACCTTACCTTTAACAAGAACATACATAAGAAGTAGTAATATTGCAAGTGAATATAAATATGTCAAAAATTTATATCTATTTGTTGGAAAAATTGTAACAAAAATTCCTAATAAAAAACCTCCTACTAAAACAATAAATTGTCTTACAAAAAAGTGATTAAGAGAAAAATTATACCTAAGTATAGTTGAGGCACTTGAAGCAGAAAAAATCATTACAAGGCCAAAAATACACATTAGTGTAACTAAAAATAAAAGTAATTTATCTATTTTTCTTATATCATCTTTCATATTTATATGATAACATTTTTTTTATAATAAGTAAATTGTAAAAATTTTAAATATTTATTCACAAAATAAAAAATTATGTATATTTTATAATAGATACATAAAGGAGGTTATTAAAATGTATTACTACGGAAATAATGGGTATTACCCTACTTATGGTCAATCTCAAACTCCTTGCTGTGGTGGCACATATGGTGGATATACACCTGGTTATGGAATGGGTGCTGCAATTTGGATAGTACTTTTTATACTACTTGTAATAATTATTGGAGCATGGGGTTTTGGTAATCAAAGCCCAAACAATTGAAAGGGAAACCTTTCTTTTTATTTGCGTTATAATTCTTTTTTTGGTAAAATATACATGGCAAGGGGATGCTAATATGAAAATACCAAATTTAAATATTTTGGATGAAAAAAATAAAATACTAAGAACTGTTTCTGAAAAAGTTACTTTTCCCTTATCAAAGGAAGATGAAAAATTAATATTTGATGCAATAAAATATTTAAAATTATCGCAAGATGATAAAATTGCTGAAAAATATGATTTAAGAGCAGGTATGGGTCTTGCTTTTGTACAACTTGGAATACCAAAAAGAATATTTGTAATTGCAAACAAAAATGAAGATGATACTTTTGAAGAACATATTATAATTAACCCAGTTATTAAATCTGCCTCTGAAGAACTTATATATGTTGGTGAAGGTGAAGGATGTCTATCTATAAATAGACCTACAACTGGAATAGTACCTAGACATGCAAGAGTAAATGTTGAATATCAAGATTTACAAGGTAATAAACAAAATATAAGAGTTCGTGAAGATATTGCTGTTGCATTTCAACATGAAATAGATCACCTAAACGGTATTTTATTTGTAGATAAAATTGATAAAAATGATCCATTTAAAGGAAAAGACCAAATGCGTGAAATTTGATCTTTTTTTATTTAATAACCTTTACTTTTATAATAATCGTATAACTCTTTAAATCTATTAAAATGAATTATTTCTCTTTGTCTTAAAAATAAAAGAGGTCCAATAATGTCTTCATCAGTTGTTTGATTTATTAATCCTTCATAAGTTGCTCTTGCTTTTTCCTCAGCAGCCATATCTTCAGAAAGATTAGCAAGTACATCACCTGTTACAGCAAAGTATGCACAGGTAAATGGGTTTCCAGTAGAATCAATTGGGAATATTCCTACGCCATGTTCAGTATAATAACTTCCAAGTCCCTCTTTTTCAAGCTCATCAATAGTAGCATTTTTTGTAAGTTCATGAACCATTGTACAAATCATTTCAACATGACCAAGTTCTTCGGTAGCAATATCATTTAAAAGTGCCCTACCTTTATCATCAGGCATTGTAAATTTTTGTGAAAAATATCTCATTGCTGCTCCAAGTTCACCGTTTGGTCCTCCAAATTGAGTAATTAAATACTTTGCCATTTTCAAATCTTTTTTAGAAATATTTATTGGATAAGCAAGTTTTTTATCATATTTAAACATATTTTCCATCCTCACTTTCCCAAGGCCAATTGCCCTCTACCCACTTAAATGAATTATAATTATTTCCTTTTGAAGTGCAAAGTGGGCCATATTTTGTCTCATACTCTTTTGAATATTTTTCAAGTTTTTCACACCACAACCTATATTTTGCAAATAAATTTTCATCGTTTGGATTTAAGTCAAGTGCTAAAACATAATCATTAACTGCAAATGATGATTCCATTACTTTAAATAAATCTTTATCTTTTTCTGTTTTAAGTTTTGGTATCAAATAAGTATAATTTTTATATGGTTTATATTCATTTGCAAACATATTTCCTTTTAAAAATCCATCATCTTTTATTTCAACATTTTTACTAAAATCTAAACCAGGAAAATTATAAAGCATATCATTATAGCCATTAAAATAGCTGTCACTATCAAATAACATTTTTTTCTCCCTTCATACATAAGTTATGTAAATTAGGAAAAATGCATTAGTTTTTTAGCCCATAAAAAAAGATTTAAAATTAAATTTCAAACCAATTTACATTAATATTCATTTGTAAAAGTAAATTTTCTTGTATGATATTTTTCTTTAAATACTTTTAGATTAATTTTTTTATTACCATTTATTGTTAATAAATAATAGTTTTCTTTTTTATCATCTCTAACAAATAGATTTTTAGCATCATATTTTTTTATATGGTATTTCTAATTCTTCCATAGTAAAAACTGCTTTATGATTTATAACTTCATAATCTATGTGTTTATTATCTAATAATATATATATTTCTTCTTTATTCATAGATTTCTCATACCTAAAAAGAAAACCAAATGTTAAAAGGTTTTCTTCATTTACAATCGGTATAATTTATATCCCACATCATCCGAGAGCGGTTAACATTTTCTAAAATATAAATATATTTTAGCATATATTTTTTTAAAAAATACTTAAAAATTTTCATTTCATATAATTATTTTTTATATGCTCTTATTACATCTTTAGAAATATCATCAATAGAACGTACTTTACCATTTTCAAAACAATCAATTTGAATATAATTAAATATTTTTGCAAGTTCAATATAAGCTCTTTGACTTTTTTTTAAATACTCTTCGTCCATTTCATTTTGATCAAGTGTTTCAGGTCTATTTGCTCTAAGTGCTCTTGCACCATCGACTGGCATATATAAAAATATAACTTTATCTGCCCTAGGAAGACCTAATAGTTCAAACTCTAAATTTTCGTTAAATTTGTATAATTCAAATCTTTTTTCTTTATCATCTTCTTTACCTGCCTGATGAGCCATGTTTGAATATACATATCTATCAAGTATTACAGTATAACCTTCCTCCAATTTTTTTTGAATAATTGGAAGATTGTAAAGTCTATCTGCAGCATAATAAAGAGAGGATACCATTGGATTAACATTTGGAGCACCTTCTGAAAAAAAGCCATCACAAATATAACTTTTGCCCAGAAAAGGTCCTCCAACTATTTTACCTGTAGGACTATCATAATTAGGAAATGACATTGTAAAAACCTTTTCATTGTTATCTTGTAAGTATTTTACAAGTAGTTTTGTTTGAGTTTCTTTTCCTGAACAATCAGTTCCTTCGATTGCAATTAGCTTACCTTTCATTCTTTCTCCTATATAAGATATGCTTATACTCTAAATTATTTTCAGTATTTTCACCAAGAATATTTTGTTCATAATCATTTTCTGAAAACTTAGGAAAAAATTTATCCGCTTTTGCTGAGGAATTAACCCTGGTTAAATAAATATTTTGTGCATAATTAATAAAATAATTATAAAGGCTTTCTCCACCTATAATAAAAGCTTCTTCTTCACTATTTAAATATTTATCTAATACTTCTTCAAAAGAATTTATAACTATTATGCCATCTGTTTTCTCTAAAGATTTAGATACAACAATATTAATCCTTTTAGGAAGAGGTTTTCCAATAGATTCATATGTTTTTCTACCCATAACTACAGTTTTACCTATAGTAGTGTTTTTAAAAAATTTTAAATCACTAGGTATATTAAATATTAAATGATTATCTACTCCTAGTTCATTATTTTTTCCAACTGCCGCAATTAACGATAACATAAATTCACCTACTGTGCTAAAGGAAATTTAATTTCCCCATGGTTTTTATAATTTCTAACCCTAATATTAGTTAAATTTTTATCATCAATGTCATCAAAAGATTTAATACTATCATCAATTTCTAAAATTGGTGCTGGAAAATCCTCACGTAAACCATTTTCAATTTCATTTTCTCTTTGAATTTGCTCTTTAATACCATCAATTTGATTTACATAAATATGAGCATCTTTAATCGTGTAATTAAGTACTCCTGGCTTTAAACCTGTAATATGTGCTAAAAGATAAGCAAAAGTTGAATATTGAGTTACATTAAATGGAAGTCCTAATGGTACATCACAACTTCTTTGAACAATTGTACCATTTAAACGTCCATCTGTTACATCCCACATTGACATAAACACACATGGTTTTAATACAGCATCTTTTATGTCTTCCTCTTGCCATAAATTTATTAAAATTCTTCGTGAATCTGGAATTGATGGGTCAGTCTTACTTGCATTTATTAATGCAACTGTCCTATTTAAATAATCATTTTTATTTACAGTATAGCCATATGCATGACCAATCGTATGGGCATACTCTTTACCAAAATATCTAGCAAATCGTAATGTTCTACCCTCTTTTAAAGAATAAGCCATCATTGGTTTTGAATTTAAACTACGCTCACTTTCTTTATAAACACCATTTTCATCATAATACATTTTTTCTAATATATCTTTGCCATTACTATCAACTTTCCCAGTATTATAATATACAGGTAAACTTTCTGGGGCATCAGCTGGTACATTTTCTAAAGGATAATAAATTCTATAAATTCCATCGTCATCAATTTCCCATTCATCCCAAATATGTACATTTCTTTCTTGTAACCATCTTACGTCATTTATACCTTTATATATCCATAAAAGTTCCTTTATTGCAGCTTTATAATACAATTTTTTAGTTGTCAAAAAAGGAAATTCTTTTTCTAAATCAAATGTAAAATTATACTTTGGAATTTTAATAGTATTAATACCTGTTCTATTAATAACCTGTTTTCCTTCCTCTAAAATAGTTTTACAAAGTTTTAAATATTCTTTATCCCAATTAGACATATATCCTCCTTAATACCATAATGGATAATTATCTGTAATTTTTCTTACTCTTTCTTTTAATTCATTTAATATATTTTCATCTTCATAATTTTTAAGAGCTTTTGAAATTATCAAACCTATTTCTTTAAAATCATCAGTATTTAATCCCCTTGTTGTAAGAGCGGCACTTCCAAGTCTTATTCCACTTGTTACACCAGCTTTTTCTGTATCACCAGGAATCATATTTTTATTAACTGTTATATTTATTTTTGCTAAAATATCTTCGGCCATTTTACCTGTAATTCCAACACTTTTAACATTTAATAGAAATAAATGATTATCAGTGCCACCAGATACTATTTTAAAGCCTTCCTCTTTTAAAGTATCACATAATGCTTTAGTATTATTTATAATATTTTTAGCATAAATTTTAAAATCATCACTTAATGCTTCATAAAAACATTGACATTTTGCTGCAATAACATGCTCTAGTGGTCCACCTTGAATACCAGGGAATATTGTTTTATTGATTTTTTTACTTATTTCTTCATCATTTGTAAGAATTATTCCACCTCTTGGACCTCTTAAAGTTTTATGTGTTGTTGAGGTAACTACATCTGCATATGGAAATGGTGATGGATGCTCACCTGCCGCTACAAGACCAGCAATGTGTGCCATATCTACCATAAGATATGCTCCAACTTTATCTGCTATTTCTCTAAATTTTTTAAAATCAATTGTCCTTGAATATGCAGAAGCTCCTGCAATAATAAGTTTTGGTTTTTCCTTTAATGCAATTTTTTCAATTTCCTCATAATTAAGCATTTCAGTTTTTTCATCTAAATAATAAAACACAGCATTATAATCAATTCCAGAAAAAGAAGCTTTAAATCCATGTGATAAATGACCACCATTATTTAAATCCATAGAAAGAATTGTATCGCCATGTGAAATTAAAGCACGAAGTGCAGCCATATTTGCACTTGATCCACAATGAGGTTGAATATTTGCATATTTACAATTAAATAGTTTACAAGCAAGTTGTATTCCAGTTGATTCAATTATGTCTACATTTTCACAGCCTCCATAATATCTTTTTCCAGGATAACCCTCAGCATACTTATTAGTTAAAATACTACCTTGTAAAGTTAAAATATCATTTGATACATAATTTTCAGAGGCAATCATTTCTAAGCATCTTTCTTGTCTTTCTCTTTCTTTTTTTAAAGCATCATTAATTATTTCGTTCATTATATCATCCCTTTCTAATTATCTTTGAAGTTCATCTGCTTTTATTAAATTTTCAATTATCATTGCAATTGTCATCGGTCCTACCCCTCCAGGGTTAGGTGAAATATATAAACATTTATCTTTAACATTTTCATAATCTATATCTCCAACAATTTTACCATCTATAACACTTATACCTACATCCACTAAAATGGCATCATCTTTTACCATATCACTACTAATAAGTTTAGCTTGTCCAACAGCACTAATAACAATGTCAGCATTTTTAGTATGTTTCTTTAAATTCTTAGTTTGCGAGTGACATATACTTACAGTTGCATTATTATTTAAAAGTTCAAATATAAGGGGTTTTCCAACTATATTTCCCCGGCCAATTATACATACATCCTTTGAAGCAATTTTAATATTATAATATTTTAATAATTTAATTATCCCCTTAGCGGTACATGGAAAAAGTCCATCTTCATTATGAACAAGTTTATATAAATTTTCTTTTGTAAAACCATCAATATCTTTAAGAGGATTAATTAATCCACTTACTTTTGCAAAACTAATTTGTTTTGGAACAGGACTTTGAAGAATTATTCCAGTTATATCAGATGCATCATTTAACTTTTCAATTAATTCAATAACCTCTTTCTCTTTAGTTTTTTCATCCATTTCATAAAGTAATGTTTTAATACCAACCTTTTCACAATACTTAATTTTGTTGTTAATATAAATTTTACTTGGTTCATCATTTCCTACATAAATAATTGCTAGTGTTATTTTCAAGTTTTCATTTTTGATTTTATTTTCATAAAAATCAAGTAATTCATTTCTTACTTTTTTTCCATCTAAAATCATGTATATTACCTCCCTAAACTATTATAATTTATTTTTCTTATATTGGGTAGTTTATAGACACCTACTTTACATAAAAAATTCACTAAATACTTAGCGAAATTTTATTTAAAAATTAAATATGCCATAAATACTATAAATATTAATAGTAAAACACAACCATTAACTTTATCTTTTTTATTATCAATACTAGGAATTCCTACCATCATAGCACTTAAATAGCCTCCGATTAAACCTCCAATATGACATGCAATATCAATACCAGGAACTGCAAAACCAATAATTAAATTAAGCACAATAACTGGAATTATTCTTGTTCTTAATGCCTCAGATAAATATAATCTAAAATGAAATCCGAAATATAAAATTGCCCCAAGAAGTCCAAAAATTGCTCCACTTGCACCAATACTTATTCCATCATTAAATAAAGCACTTAAGCATCCTCCTGTAATCATACTAATAAAATAAATAATTAAAAATCTTTTCTTATCTAAATTATTTTCAACTTGACTACCAATGATATGTAAAGAATACATATTTGATATTAAATGAATTATACTTCCATGTAAAAAACCATATGTTATTAATCTATATATTTGTCCTTGTTTAAGAAGTGATATATTATTTGCTCCAAGAATTAATAAATTTTTAGTATTAAGCCCCATTATTACAGTAATAATATACATTAAAATACATAAAGAAATTACTATATAAGTCATAAAAATCTTTTTAGGTGAAAATATTTTTTCATATTTTTTATTATCAGTTTCAGTTTTTTTATTAATATCATTTGTAACATTTAATAATAAATCTAAACTATTTTTTCCTTGATATAAACCATTTTTCATTTTAGGAAATATTTTATTAATTTCACTATTTTTCTTTATTTCATCAATATCCTTGACTAAAACATTATCAATATTTTTTTCGCTTTCAATTTTAACTCTATCAGATACATTTAAATTTATATTTAATGTATTTATTTTAAGTGATAATGTTTTTTTCTTTATTTGTGCCATTATATTTCTAATTTTTGCTTCATCAAATTTATATTGTTCTTCGTTATGAATATAGTTACTATTAATTCTTATTATTCTATAAGGCCCATCAATATTTTCAAGCCATATCTCATCTTTTACACCTTGAACATATATAGGTGCATAACCTTCTTTAGTAACAAAATAATGTACTAAACTCATAAGAACTTCATCTTGTTTTCTAACATTTACTTTTTCCATTATTACTCCTTTACTTTAAGTTATCTATAAATTCTTTAAATTCTTTTGGAAGTTCACATTCATAATGTAATTTTTCTTTTGTTATTGGGTGAATAAAATCTATTTCTTTTGAATGTAAAAACTGTCCAAATTCAGTTGCTTTCTTATTATTATACACAGGATCATTATAAATAGGATATCCCATATAGGACATATGTGCTCTAATTTGATGTGTTCTACCAGTTTCTAAGTTTAATGAAAGAAGTGTATAATCTTTATATCTTTTTAATACTTTAAAATGAGTTATTGCTTTTTTACCATCTTCACTAGCACTTATCTTATCAAAATGTTTTTCATCTTTTTTAAGTGGAACATCAATTGTTCCTTTATTATAAGGAACTACCCCACATACTAAAGCATAATATGTTCTTTTTACTTCATGATTTTTAAACATTTGAGATAAAAGTTCATGAGCATTATTATTTTTTGCCACAACCATAAGTCCAGATGTATCTTTATCAAGTCTATGAACAATTCCAGGTCTTATTTCATCAATACTACTTAAATTATTAGTATAATTTAAAAGCCCATTTACTAAAGTATTATCATGATTACCTGCTCCTGGATGAACTACAAGTCCACTTGGTTTATTAATAATCATTAAATCACTATCTTCATAAACAATATTAATATCCATTTTTAATGGTTTAATATTACTATCCTTTTTTAAAGTATCATTTATTTCTATTTCATTTTGATTACATACTTTGTAACTTGCTTTTACCTTTTTACCATCAACTAAAACACATTGATTATTTATTAACTTTTCAATATAACTTCTTGAATATTCAGTATTTTCACTTAAATATTTATCAATTCTTATATTATCCTCATTTACTACTATTTTCATTATCTTCACCTAAATAAATACTGTATAAAAGAATTAGCACTCCTATACAAATAAAACTATCTGCAAAATTAAATATTGGATAATTATAATTAAAAATATAAAAATTTATAAAATCAATTACATAACCATATATAATTCTATCAATTAAATTACCAAAAAGTCCTCCAAATATTAAAGAAAAAGCTATAATATTTCTTTTGTTTTCTTTAAACTTCTTCATATAAAAATACAAAAATATTAAAATTATAATACTAAATAATATTATTAACCATCTTTTACCAGTTAACATGCTAAAACTAATACCATCATTATATACTTTTGTAATATATAAAAATTTATCAAATATACTTATACTTTTACCTAATACCAAAAATTTATCAAGTAAGAATTTGCTTACTTGATCAATAAATAAAAATATAATACTAAAAATTAAAATTTTCTTTTTCATATTAATTATTATAAACAATTTTTTAAACTTTAACAAGTATTACGTCTTTTCCAACTTTAACAATATCATCATAGGTAAAAGTTATTTCATTATTAATAAGTGGTTTTCTAAATATTTTTTTACTTTCCGCTACAAAAGAAATAATTTTACCATCATTAGAAAGTTTTGCATCAACTATATGTCCATAATTAAGCCCAGTTTCAATAGATATTATATCTTTTTCTTGTAAGTCTGATAAAAAAATATTATTCATATTAATTAATATGTAATAGTTTTAAAGATATTACATACCTGCAAACCTATTATTTAAAAGAAGGACGCTTAGAATAATAAATAAGTAAAATAAAATTACTACCCCATAATTTTCAATTAATCTTTTTAACATATCATTACCTCTTTTCAATATTAGTTTATTGCAAATCTTTGTTTGTGTCAATAAAAAAATAAACATTTGTTTGACATTTTACATTTAATATTGTAAAATAATATTATAGAAGGAGGAAGCATATGGAAAAGCTTACTAATAAGCAAATAATTATTTTAGATTTTATAAAGAAATATACTGCAAAAAATGGATATAGTCCTACAATTAGAGAGATATGTGAAGGAGTACATTTATCAAGTCCCGCAACAGTATTTGTACATATTAAAAACTTAGAAGCAAAAGGATATATATCTTCAGTTAATAATAAATTTAGAACTATATCTTTACTTGTAGATAATGAATATGAAGAAAAAAATGAGGATGTTGTAAAAGTACCTCTTTTAGGAAAAGTAACTGCTGGGTCTCCAATAACAGCAATAGAAACGCCAAATGAATTTTTTAATTTACCAGCAAGTTTAATTCCAAAAAACGAAGAAGTATTTACATTGCATGTTTCAGGAGAAAGTATGATAAATGCTGGTATATTTGATGATGATTATGTTATTGTAAAAAGATGTAATAATGCTCATAATGGAGATATTGTTGTAGCTATGACATTAGAAAATGAAGTTACATTAAAAAGATTTTATAGAGAAAAAGATCATATTAGACTTCAGCCAGAAAATGATACAATGGCACCAATAATTCTTCCAGATTGTAAAATACTTGGAACAGCAATTGGACTTTATAGAAAATTATAATAAAAAAAATTGTAGGTAATGATAAAAACTTACAATTTTTTAATAGGTTTATTTTTTAGCTTACTGTGTAAACATCATCATACGTACCATGGCCCGATAATTTGGCTTTAGAGGATAGAGAAACAACAGGGCGAGCGCCATAAACACGATTCACAACATAATAATAGTCCAAAACACCCGATGAAGTCACATAGGACTCATAAGCAATAGCATCATCACTATCGAAATACGTAGGCGACCCCGACCAATAATATTGGTTTGTATACAAGTAATAAGAACTATTGCCTTTTCCATACACTCCCCCTGC
>CAYSFJ010000025.1:0-13145 GCA_964430785.1 uncultured Mycoplasma sp.
TTAATAATATTTGTGTTTTGTTAATTTTATTGTAATTATTAATATTTTCATTTGGGTTTACAAATTGAAACATAGGTTGAAAACGAGCGATATATTCAGAATTAGTAGTAGCATTTGTAATTGATATATTTGTTAAAGCACCTTTGATATTAGGAAATAATGAATACATTTTGTTTATTACATCTGTAATTTTTTCTACTTCATCATAAGAAATATCACAAATACTGACTACCGGAATTGAATTATTAGTTTCAATTTCATATTGTAATTGTAATGTTTCAATTTCGTGAGTACATTTCCAACTTTGATCGTCTAAATCTTTTTTTAAAAATTCTATTGCTTCATCATAACTATTAATTTCTTTTTTATTATAGATGTTGTCAGTTTTAATTATTGAGGTGTTATATCCGTAAATATAACTATCTACTTGTCGTTTTAAGTAAAAGAAAGGTTTATATAAATCATCACCTCTAAATATACTCATAAAGGCAAAAACTATAAAAGCAAGACTAGCTATACTAATCATTACAGAAAAGTTTTCATCTTTTTTAGCTGCTGCGCCATTCGTAATACTATTTATGTTATTTTCATCTTTAATAAAAGAATAACCTTTAGCGGTCCAATGTCCGCATTTATAACAGAAGTTATCGTCATTTTCTATTTGTTCTGCATTGCAGTTTTGATTTAAACACTTCATATAATCACCATATTTTATTTTACATATATAATTATAACACATTTTGGCCGTAAATTCTCAACTTTTCTCAGTGAAACATAAAAAAAGAGTGAAATTATCACCCTAAATTATGACGTTGTTGATGTACATGAAGTTTTATCAGCATAAATTTTACCAGTAAAAGGTTTTCCAGCTAAAGCATTTTGACTTGCATTAAAATTGTAGAATCTCATAGTAAATTTTAATGTTTGAGTTGTAGCTGTAGTTGATGCATTTGTAATTGTTGCATCAGAAATTAGTGTTGCCTTATTACTTGACCATGTTTTTCCATTACCAGTATCAAAGTTTGTTTCAGTTGAATAACTATTTGTTCCCCCCACTGAGGAAGTTACTTGCATAGTAATTTCTTTTGTAGCACCAGATGTTTTTGGTGTAGTAGTACTACCATAAACATTACTATTAGTGTCATATTCAAAATATACATTATATTTACAAGTTACTGAAACTCCTGTTGAACCACTTGTTAAACTAATATTCATATTAGCACTACTTTCTGCAGCAAGTACTGGTGAAGATTGACCTTCAACAACAGTTTGACTCATATTCGATGCAGGTACTTGTAAATTAAGAGTGGCTGACGTAGATACAAAAGTTGATGTTCCTGGTGATGCAGCATTAATATTTACTGCTACATTGTTATTTAGATTAACACTAAATGAACCAAAATATGCAAATGATGCTCCAATTACAATTACTAATAAAAATACTGTTGCAAATAAAGCAATTAATTTTGTTTGTGTAGTTTTTTCCATAAATAATCTTTCCTTTCTATTTTTCTTACAATTTAATAGTACTTCATTTTACATTTATTGTAAATATTTTTTATCTAATTTTTAAATTTATTTTACATTTTTAAATGTCCAATCTGACACTTCTTTTAAATCAATACCATATTTTGTTATATACGCATGATGTTTTTTTAACATATCTTTGCAATAATTAATTACCTCATCTTTATCTTTAATTTTAACATATTTTAAAGCATTAATTATTAAATTAAATCTATCAATTTTATTTTGAACTCTCATATCAAATGGAGTTGTAATTGTACCCTCTTCCATATAACCAAATACATGCATATTTTGATTATCTCTATTATATGTAAGTTCATGAATAAGATTAGGATAACCATGAAATGCAAATATAATTGGTTTATTTTTAGTAAATATTTTATTATATTCACTATTTGTAAGTCCATGAGGATGTTTATCATTAGAAACAAGTCGCATTAAATCAATAACATTGACTACTCTGACTTTAAGTTTAGGTAAATGTTGCTGCAATATAGTTGATGCTGCAATAACTTCAATATTTGGAGTATCACCACATGAAGCAAGTATTACATCTGGATTACCATGATCATTTGAACACCACTTAAATATATCAATACCCTTCATACAATGATTAATAGCCTCTTTCATAGAAAGCCATTGATAAGATGGATGTTTTGAGGCAACAACAACATTTATGTAATTTTCTGTATTTAAACAATGATCTACCGTTGAAATTAATGTATTTGCATCAATTGGAAGATAAATTCTTACTATTTCACTTTTTTTAGTAACCATATGATTTAAAAAGCCTGGATCTTGATGAGTATAACCATTATGATCCTGTTGCCATATATGACTTGTTAATATATAGTTAAGTGAAGCAATATCTTTACGCCATGAAATTTGGTTACACATTTTAAGCCATTTTGCATGTTGTGATGCCATTGAATCAATAATTCTTACAAATGCTTCATAACAGTCAAATATACCATGCCTTCCAGTTAAAATATAACCCTCGAGTAATCCTTCACAAACATGTTCAGATAAAAATGAATCAATTACCCTACCTTCATTATTTAAAAATTCATCATAAGAGTAAATATTACCTTCAAATTGTCTATTTGTTTCTTCAAAAACATGATTTAATCTATTAGACAAAGTTTCATCTGGAGCAAATAATCTAAAATTATTCATATTATTTTTAATAACATCTTTTAAATATTTACTAAGTTCTAGCATATCTTGTGCTTTTACATTACCATGGTTACATTTAACTTCATATTTAGTAAAATCAGGTAATACTAATTTTTTAGGTCTTAAACCACCATTAGCATAAGGACTTGCACCCATTCTTTTACTTTCTGGAGGTAATATCCATTTAACTTCTCTTTTTATTTTACCTTTTGCATCAAATAAATTTTCTGGATGATAACTTTTAAGCCATTCATATAAAAGCAGTAAATCTTCATCACTATTTATTGTAAGAGGTACTTGATGTGCTCTAAATGTTCCTTCAATTTGTTTTCCATTAACTATTTTAGGCCCGGTCCAACCTTTTGGTGTTTTAAGAATAATAAAAGGATAATAAAATCTTTTATATTTTTCTTTTGAATAATCTTTTTTAATTTTTTGAAATCTTTTTATACTATATTCCAAAGCTTTTTGCATTGAATCAAAAGGGTTAAATAAATTAACATCTACAATTATTGGTTCATAACCATAACCATATATAAGATTTTTAAGTTCATCTTCACTTATTCTCGCAAATATTGAAGGATTAGCAATTTTATAACCATTTAAATTAAGTATTGGTAAAACAAAGCCATCTTTTTCAGGACTAATAAATTTATTCAAATGTAAACTCGTTGCTAGTGGTCCAGTTTCCATTTCACCATCGCCAATAACACATGAAGCAATAAGTGAAGGGTTATCAAGTATAGCCCCATAAGCATGAGCAACACTATATCCTAATTCTCCACCTTCATTTATTGATCCAGGAGTTTCTGGTGCTGCATGTGATGGTATTCCACCTGGAAAAGAAAACTGTTTAAATAATTTTTTCAATCCTTCTTCATCCTCAGTTATGTCTGGATAAACTTTACTATAAGTTCCTTCAATATAAGTATTTGCAACCATAGCATTTCCACCATGACCTGGTCCAGAAATATAAATCATATCTAAATTATGTTTTTTTATAATATAATTTAAATTAGTATATATAAAATTTTGAGAAGGTACTGTTCCCCAGTGTCCAACTAATTTCTTTTTTATATCAGACATTTCTAATTTTCTTTTTAAAAGTGGGTTATCAAGTAAATATAATTGACATGCAGATAAATAGTTTGCAGCATCAAAATATTTTTGTAAACTTTCTATTTCGTATTTTTTTAACATATTAATCAATCCCTTTACTATATTAATTATACAAAAAAATTATAAAAAAAACCATATTATTTTTAATATTTAATTCTATGAATTATATGTTCTAATTTCATATACATATTTATTTATCTTTATTTCAATACTTCCATATAAATCAGTTCTATAAATCATACTATTTTTTAAAGTATCTAATACTTCTTTTTTTGGATGACCATACCTATTATTTTTGCCAACACTTATAATACTGTATTTAGGTTTTATGTAATTAATAAAAACTTCGCTACTACTAGTATTTGAACCATGGTGGCCAACTTTTAAAAAGGTAATGTCTTTTAAATCGTATTTTTCTAATATATTAATTTCCCTTTCTTTAGTTGCATCACCCATAAAA
This sequence comes from uncultured Mycoplasma sp., assembly GCA_964430785.1. Lineage (GTDB taxonomy): Bacteria > Bacillota_I > Bacilli_A > RF39 > UBA660 > UBA6448. The sequence goes on from CAYSFJ010000025.1 coordinate 4,283, forward strand.
AGAAATTTATAATTGTTATAATTTAAATAAATAACCGAACTATTTGTATTTTCATCATTATACACACCAGTATTTAAAAACTCTAATTTATATTTACCTATATTTAAATTTTTAATACATGAATAATACTTAATATTATTATTATCTAAAATTTTTATTAAATTTTTTTCTAAATCATTTAAATCGCCACAGTTAAATATCACATTTTTTACTTTAAAGTTTTTTACTAAATTAAAGCTATCTGCCATATGATCATAATCACCATGTGTTATAATTAAATAATCTATTTTACTTATACCCCTACTTTTTAAATACATAATACTATTATCAACAACATTTTTATTTCTTATTCCACCCGTATCAATCATAAACACACTACTTTGATGTTTAGATATATAAATCATACTGTCTCCTTGAGAAACATCTAAAAAAATAAAACTTGCATAATTATTTAAAAATGGAATAAATTTATTAAATGAAATTAAAATCATTAATAATATCAAAAATTTTTTTCTATTAAAATATATAAACGTAATTAATAATAAATAATAAAACATTACTAAAATAATATTAGTTTTTGGAATAATTATCTTGGTAAAATCAACCATATTCAAATAATATGAAATTTTTTCCATTAGAAAAGTTAAAAATGAAAATAATGGATTTATAAATTTAAATAATACTGTAATAAGTGCAATTGGAAATAAAATATAACTTACAAATGGTATAAGTAAAAAATTTGAAATAAATACCATTAAATTAATTTCATAATTTAAACTAACTGTTATAGGTAAAGTAAAAAGTGTCATATAGAAAGTAATAATTAATAAGTTTTTAAAATAATTTTTAGTTAAATATTTATTTATAATAATCATTGTAAAAAAACATGCAAATGAATATAGAAAACCAACATTTGTAATAAAAAAAGGATTAATTAATATAAGAAAATATAAAGTTAAAAGAAATACCTTCATTCTTGATAATTTAAAGTCATAATCTTTATTTATACTATTTATTATAAAAAATATAACTACTCTTAAAATTGAGGCAGTAAAACCAGTTAAAAAAGAATAAAATAATAAAACTATACTTATAAACCTATTTTGTATTTTTCTTGTAGTAAAAAATAATATTTTTCTTATTATTGATATAAATACACTAACATGCATACCACTTATAGCTAAAAGATGAGCAACACCAATATTTTTATAATAGTCATAACTTTCATCAATGCCCTTTTTATCACCAAGAATAAATAATCTTAAATAAGAATTAAATGATACTCTATTTTCAATAAATTTTTTTAATTTATTTAATATATTTTTATTTTTAGAAATAATTTCAATCTTACTTACTTTGCCAATTTTATATATTCCATTATTATATAAATATTTTTTATAATTAAATGTATTTGGAATGGTATTACATGATGGTGTAGATAAAGTAGCATTTATCAAAATATAATCTCCTTCGATTAAATTAAAATCATTATAATATTGCATCTGAATTTTTTCTTTATTTTTTAAAATAAAACTAACCTTTCCATCACTATTTACTACTTTAGAAACTTTACCTTTTAATACATATTCTTTATCATAATAAAATGATTTATATTTAATAACATACACTTTAATAATAACATAAAAGGTCAAAAGAATTCCTACAATAATATAAAATAAGAAAGAGTTTAAGACTTTTTTCATATAGTAATAAACTCTTTAATCTGTTCAAATAGTTTTTCTGAAATGCCAGATACATTTTTAATATCTTCGATTGAGGCAAATAGTCCATTTTCATTTCGATAATCAATAATATTTTGAGCTTTAGCATCTCCTATTCCAGAAAGTGTAGTAAGTTGGTCTTTTAAGGCAGTATTAATATTTACTTTACTATTCTCGTTTTCATCATTTTCAACATTTTCTTCACTAATAACTTGCTCCATTTTACTTTCATCACTTGTTATAACTGAAATACCCTGTTCAGTGCAAACTGAAATATCTTGTTTAGGACAATTACACTCAGTTGTTTTCTCTTCTGGTTTACTAAGTAAACTATATTCATAATTTGTATAAATATAAATTACCATTTCCTTAGAAACATTTTTACTTAAATTAATATTTTGGGTATATGCATTACTTTTTAAGCCACCAGCAAGTGATATTACATCATTAATAATATTGTCATCATTTACTTTATATACACCTGGATTATTAACAGCTCCTTTTATTTCTACATAAAATTCACTAACAGGAACTTCATTAACTAAAGTATTTTCAAAGCTATCAACAATTTCTTCATTAACTATGGTATTTTCCACTTCTCTATTAATATAAAAATATGCAAATATTCCATATTGAGTAATGATAAGTAAAATAACAAAAATTATTAGAAAAGTATTTAAATATTTTTTAAACATAATTTTCTCCTTTCATATATACTTATTACCGAAAAATTTACTATTTCCTCCTTTTTTTAATAATTTTTTTTAGAAATTAAAAGATATATATAATTTTTAGCATATATTAGGTAAAATATTTTTGTAAATTATTTACATTTATATTTGTAAAGTAACGTAAAATAAAAAACGTTTTTACACGTTTTATTATTTGGATTCATTTTTTATTTCTTTAAATAATCTATTATAATCTTCCTCGGTTATTTTAGTTATTTCTAAGGTTAACTTTTTTGATATATTATTTTTAATACATTCTTTTGCATTATCAAGTTTATTTTGTTTTGCTCCTTCTTCAAAACCAATTTCTTTCATTTCATCTTCATGAAACTTTTTAGGATCATAATAAATTAAATCATCCAAACTTTTTTGCATATTTTCTAACTCCTTTACAATTCTTAGCATTATTTCATCACCATTAAATATTTCTTTTTTATTAGTTATACATATTAATGATAAATATTCTAAGCTATTTTTACTTAATTTCTTGATATCATCATAAGTCATTTTTCTTAAAATTGCAACATTTATATTATATATTGTTAGTAAATAGTTTTCTTTATTTCGATATTTTTGAAATACTTTATCTTTGTATACAAATTTATTATTACCATATACATCATAATTATTTATGTTAATTTGAATACATTTTATATAAATTCTACCTGATGCTTTGTCAGCATATTTTAATAACATATGGCATACATAAACTAGATTTTTTAAATATGATTCATTTGTATAATGGCAATTAAATTCTGTATTTATTAAAATTAAGCCTTCACTTGTATTAAGTACGCCATACGCATCTGTTATTCTATCTTTTAAATCTTTAAATTCATTTACTTCAGGAAAAAGTAGTTCATAATTAAGTATTTGTATATTTTCTTTCTGTTCTAAAGCTAAAATATACTTAATAACATAGTCACTATTAACTGGATTTGCAAATATAGCCTTAGCATATTTATCTCTTATAAAAAGGTTATCTGTTAAATAAGTTTTTTCCACGTTCCTCCTTTCTATCACAAATTTTACCCATTTTTAATTTTTAAGATATTTATTATGTCATAATAATTTTCTCCTTTCATATATACTTATTACCGAAAAATTTACTATTTCCTCCTTTTTTTAATAATTTTTTTTAGAAATTAAAAGATATATATAATTTTTAGCATATATTAGGTAAAATATTTTTGTAAATTATTTACATTTATATTTGTAAAGTAACGTAAAATAAAAAACGTTTTTACACGTTTTATTATTTGGATTCATTTTTTATTTCTTTAAATAATCTATTATAATCTTCCTCGGTTATTTTAGTTATTTCTAAGGTTAACTTTTTTGATATATTATTTTTAATACATTCTTTTGCATTATCAAGTTTATTTTGTTTTGCTCCTTCTTCAAAACCAATTTCTTTCATTTCATCTTCATGAAACTTTTTAGGATCATAATAAATTAAATCATCCAAACTTTTTTGCATATTTTCTAACTCCTTTACAATTCTTAGCATTATTTCATCACCATTAAATATTTCTTTTTTATTAGTTATACATATTAATGATAAATATTCTAAGCTATTTTTACTTAATTTCTTGATATCATCATAAGTCATATTTATTAAAATATTTTTAAATACAAAAAACTAAAAAAATAGTTATTTTGTATAAATTAAAACTTTATTTTTAAATGGCATATCTGAAGAATATATTTTACCCATCATACTTTCTTTATTAAATGGAATAAATACTCTTTCTTCTTTATATGTACCATCTTTTCTTTCTTTTAAAACAATTGCACTAGCAAATTTTCCATTACATGCCATTTCCAAAGTATGAATATTTGTATCAAATATTTTATCCTCATAGTTAAAATGAACATGGCCTTCATAAATATTATCATAACTAGTAACAGTTTTCCCATTAAATAATGGATTTTGCATAGCTTCCATAATAATTTTACTATGAGGATGATTATTACCATAATAATTAATTATTTGCTGCATATCATATTTAGAATTTGTAGTATTAGTATATAAAAACTGATTAGCTCTATTTTCTAAATTATTTTGAAAAGTAAAAGTATTATGATTTTCATAATCCCATCTTATATCATTTGCAAAATGTGTTAAACCAACCATTTTATTTCCAATCATAATATCTTTTGAAATTTCATAATATTTTAAAACATTTACCCTACTGCCCATTTTATTTAATGTCCAATCACAACTATCTTTCTTTTTATCATCAAAATATGAAAAAGCATTATAATTATTTAAAAAATAACATACTCCATTACCAAGTATACTTTTTACATTATATTTTTCTAAAATCTCTAAAATTTCACGGGGATTAGGGCCAACTGTAATATTATCTCCTAAAGAATATATTTCATTTATACCCCTATTTTTTGCATGTGTTAGTAGTGCAATAACTGGTTCAAGTAAACCATGAATATCAGTTATAATCATAATTTCTTTACCAGTATATACATTATCCTCTTTATAATTTAATAATGATATAAATTTATTATAAAATTTATTTTTAATATCATTTTCCTTATATACAATTTTTTCTTTTTTAAAATAATTAATTGGATTTTCAATATGAGATTTTATTTTTTGAGTAATTACAAATGATAAATTATAAGTTTTAGCATATTCTAACTCTTTACTCGTAGGTTTTCTTCCTCCAGGTAAAGCAATAGCAACTGGCTTTAAACCTTTTCTATATAATAAAGTTTCTGAATTATGTCCCTTTACACTACTTGTTTCAAGTATACCTTTTTGATTTGAAGATAAATTTTTTTACAATATGAATTATTAGACAAACTATAATTTGTTCCCATGTCATACATACTACTACATATAAAACTTCCCTTTACAATAGAATCATACAATAATATTTCTGAAGAAAAATCATAATAATATCTTTGACCTAAATAACTTATTGGGCTAAATGATATATAGTTACTTCTTCCATCAGATAAACCAAAAACAAGATTATCCATACTTTCCTTATCACTTTTAACATGTGCATATAAGCAATAATTAACTTTACTAAAATCATATGTTCTTACACCATACTTATTTGTTAAATCATTATTAATTAAATCTTTAGCATTTTCTAACTTTGTCAAATTATAATTTGCCTCAAGCTCAAAAGCATTTCTAATCATTTGGGGAAGAAGTAAAGCATCACCATAAATTTCCTTTATTAAATTATCTTCACTAGATAATAGATTATTTAATATATATAATAACTTCAGATTTAATATTATTTTTAGATACAATACTAACTATATTAATAATTTTTTCAATATAACATTTAAGTATTTCATTATCTTTATTATTATACTCTAATGTTTTTAAACCAGTTAAACCTCCAACAGTATCTAAAAGCAAATTAACTTCATCACTTTTAATCGAAGTAATATGTAAATAAAGTAAATACAATTTATTATTATCATTTTTTAACTTAGTTATATATTTTTTATAATTATTATTAAGTTTTATTAAACTATTATTTAATGATTCTATTGATTCAGGACACTCATCATATACATATGAAGTCTTACCTTTTATAAGAAGTAATATATTTTTTTATCTTTATCTGAAATATTAGTTAAATCTATTTTATCAACTAAAGTATTATATCTATTATAAAGTTCTAAAGAATCATTAAAATTTTCAATTATTTTAGCATCATTAATAATATAATAATAATTTTCATCAAGAAAATTTTTAAATTCTTTATACTTAGATATTTTATTTTGATTAATTATATTTTCCATTATATTAATTGGTTTATTGGAAATTAAACCATATTGAATAAATAATTTTAAGTCAATATCAAGCATACTAGTAAACATTTTAATCTTATCATAATATTTTTTTGCAACGCCATAAGAAAATTTATCTATTAAAGCTTTTACATTTTCTCTATCATCTTTATTTGGATAAAGAACTTTAAGAACAAAATTTTTAATCATAACATCTTCATTATCATTATACATTTTATAATTTAAAACTTCCTTATCTAAATTTTTAAACTTTTCTAAAATATAATTATTATATATTTTAAATATTTTTTTAAATATTAATGGAGAAAAATCACTATTAATAAAACTAAATGTATTAAAATCTATTTTATCAATTAAATCATGAAAATATATTTCTTGTGATAAAATAAGTTCATTTATTGATTCATTATATTTTATTAAATCCTCAATAGTAAGTTTTTTTAAAAAATCTGATATATTTCCATTTAAATTATTAAATATTTCAATATTAATTTTACTATAACCTAGCATAAATTTATAATTATAAAAGTATTTATTAATATTCATTAAATAAAAATATTTAAGTAAGTTATCATGGTTAATATTAATTATATATTTTTTTAAAGTCATTGAATATGAATCACTTTTTAATATTTCAAAAATTTTTGTATAATCAAATTTTTTTATTGATTTAGATATATTAGATTTTTCTAAATATATTTCCATACCTTTATCAGTTGCACATAAAATTTTATATGAAGGATTAGAAATGTTTTTAATAATATTTAATATTTTATCATAATTATTATTAACTAACTTATTTATTAAATTATTTTCATTTCCATATTTATTTAAAAATTCAATAACAAAATAATCCTCAAAAAATCTTCCTAAATCATTTATCTTTAAATTTCTTATTGCTAATATCTGATTTAATAAATTTTCATCTTCATATATAAATATAGTAAAAAATAATAAATCTCTTATATTACTTGATTTTATAGTATTATAAAATAAATCACTAGTTTCTTTTTTTATTTCACTTGATATATTATCATCTAAATTATTTAAACTTGAATATATTTTTAATATATTATTTTTATTTATATAGTTTTTGATAAAAAAGTTTCTTAAATTTTTGTCATTAATAATTTTAATTATAGATATAAAATCTAATTTATCTTGATGTTTTATAATATATAACTTTTTCAAATAATTAGGTATTTTATTGCTATTAAATAAATCCATATAAGTAGAATTACAATATGGATTATAAAATAACTTTACTAATATTTTTTTAAATTCTAAAGTATAATTATCGTTTTCTAAATAAATAATAAATAAATTCCATTTAAAATTATTAAAATAATCTTGAATATATTTATCATATTTTAAACGTTTTATTAATATATTACCAATTATTTTTAGATTAGTAGTATTTGAAAAAAAACATTTCCAATAATTTTTTGCTATCAGTAAAAGTTAAATTTACAAATGTTAAATGTTTATTTTGATTATTATAATCATTTAAATTTAAATTCATAAATCCCCCAAGATGACTATATTAATTATATCAATTCACATTTTTTATGTCAATGAACCGTGTATACATCATCATACGTACCATTGCCAGATAACTTAGCATTAGATGATAAACTTATAACAGGACGGACACCATAAATGTTATTTGCAGAAGCATATAAAATATTACCTGCAATAGAAACATAAAATGCTGTAACTTCAAATGAAGCGTCGCTATCACCATTATAAACAAAATCATATGGAGAACCGATCCAAAATGCTTGGTTTGTAAACAAATACTGTAAATCATTGTCTAAATTATTACTAGTATATAAACCTCCAGCCATAGCAACTTCATCTGCAGTTATTAAACCTACAGGGTAATCTAATGCTCCATTTCCATTACTTGCATTTACTGTGAATTTATCACTTGCTGCACTACATGTTAATATTGGCTGATTATTAACTCCTACTCTAGTTAAAATATCAAAATCCGCATAATATGATGTTCCAGCTCTTTCTGCACTTTCATAATTTATGTTTCCACTTCTATCATTACAAAATATTTGATCCGCTACTAAACTTTTTATTTCATTATCCGTATATAGTGTAGTCATTGTATACCAATTATCTATTGCTGTCTTAATAGTACTTGAAGTACTATTGTCATTTATATCTCCTTCTGTATACATATATAATGCATAATTTAAACTACTATTAAATGCAATTGTACCAATTTGTGTTCCTGTTCCTGTCATTACTGTTGCTGTACTACTTGTTGGTGCTGTAGTCCCTGAATATATCATTCTTATACTTCCATCACCATTTATTCTAATTATTCTCCAGTATATGTCACTACCACTGCTATCTTTTCCAAATTTTACCCAGTTATTATTTACTGCTCCTCTAAAATAATAAGATGTTCCTAAATCATCTGTTGCTGCATACATACCTTCATTTGTAGTTGATACACTACTAAAATCTGGTGTTCCTTTTGCCTCTATGGCAGTGGCTCCACCATTATTATTTAAAATTGTGACATAGCCTGATTCAAGATAATCAAAATATAAATAGCAACTATCAGTACCGATAAATGAAAAACTTACTTTACCT
>CAYSFJ010000026.1:0-12664 GCA_964430785.1 uncultured Mycoplasma sp.
TTTTCTTTTGTAGTTTAAGAATTTCATCATTATTAGTTACTTCACCAGTAGAAGTAGTTATAGTTTTAAATTTTTTAATCCAACCATCTATAGTACTTTTTCCTACGCCATATTCTCTAGATAATTCTGATATGCCTTTACCATTTTCATATAAATTTACAATTTTTTTTGAAATCTTTATCATAACTTTTATATTGTCTTGCCATAGACACACCCAATTTCTTTAATTTGATATTATACCACATCCGCGAAATTTTGTGTCTATATATCTATACTAACACCATATTTTTGATAAAGTTGAATTTGAAATAAATAATTTAGGTATAAAAGAAAAATCCATAACATTTGAAGTTGGTTCATATGAATATGAAAATATAAGTCCTTGTCTAAATTTTGATATTTATGATATAAGTTTTTATAAAAGAATATTAAATTTATTAAAAAAATGGTAAAAAATATAGAAAAATAGTGAAAGACGTTAGAAAAATGTGTAGTTATTAATTAAAAGTCGTTAGAAAAATGTACATTTTATAAATAAAAGTTGTTTAAAAAATGTGAAATTGATTGATTTATCTGCTAAAATATGCTATATTTATTATGGTGATTGTAATGAAAAGAAAAATTATGAATAAACTACTTGAATGGAAAAATGATATGAATAATAAACCATTAATTGTTTTGGGGGCGAGACAAGTTGGCAAAACTTACATAATAAATGAATTTTGCCAAAATAATTTTAAAAATTATATTGCTGTAAATTTATTGGAAAATGATAATATAGTTTCATTATATAAAAGAAAAGATATTAATTCAGATCAAAAGTATAATTATTTAAAAACACTTCTTAATTTTAATATTGATGAAGAAGAAACTGTATTATTTATCGATGAAATCCAAGAGTCAGAAGAATTAATTTCTGAATTAAAATATTTTTGTGAGAAACATAATAATGTTAAAGTAATATGTGCAGGTAGTTTATTAGGAGTAAAACTAAAAAGGTTTAATTCATCATTTCCTGTAGGAAAAGTTAAAATGATAAATATGTATCCAATGGATTTTGAGGAATTTTTGCTTGCAAATAATAGAGAACTGCTACTTAATGAAATAAAAAGTGCTTATAAGAAAAATAGTCCACTTCCCGAGGAAATACATAATCTTTGTTTAGAATTCTATAGATTTTATTTAATAACCGGTGGTATGCCAGAGTCAGTTAGTAATTTTGTTGAAAATAAATGTGATATTATGAAATATGATAATACTATTAAAGAAAATATTATATCTGCTTATATCACAGATATGAAAAAATATGTAAAAAGCGAAGCAGAAACAATAAAAATTGAAAAAATATATAAATCAATACCAACTCAAATTGCAAATGAATCAAGAAAATTTCAATTTTCAAAAATTGAAAAAAATTCAAGAAGTCGTGATTATGAAGAACCTCTTAGTTGGCTAGAGGCAAGTAATTTGATTTTAACTTCTTATAGAGTAAATAGACCTTTAATACCACTTAAAGGGTATGTTGATTTTGATTTTTATAAACTATTTATTAATGATGTAGGATTATTAAATTATTTTCTAGAAATTAGAAATTCAGATATAATAACTGATAATTTATCTTTGTTTAAAGGTGCTATTGTGGAAAATTATGTTGCAACTCAATTTGCAAGTAATGAGATTAGTTTATATTATTGGTTAAGTGATGGAATTGCAGAGGTTGATTTTCTTTTATATAATGAAGATGGAATTATTCCAGTTGAAGTCAAAGCATCTGATAATACACAATCTAAAAGTTTAAAAATGTTTATTGAAAATTATAATCCCAAATATGCAATTAGAATAAGTACTAAAAATTTTGGTTATAATGAAGTACGTAAAATAAAAAGTATACCACTTTACGCTGCATTTTTAATTAAATAAGAGAAATTATATGTAATGAAGTAATATCCGTTAAAAGAAAGACACTTTAAAACTAATACTTTTGAGGTTACTTTTCTTAAAACTTAACTGATGTAGTGCCATTAATAAGGTGGATTCGAAGAAAAAATATTTCTAGAAAAAGTAATAGAAAAGGACTAAAAATTGTTGTAAATTAATAAATAATAGTTTATAATAACTTTAGCGATGACGGGGTTGGAATCCTAGAGCTATAAATGATAAAAGTGATTCCTTTTGGAATAATTAGGGTGGAACCGCGGATTATATTCGTCCCTAAATTATTTTTAAAGGAATTTTTTTATTTAATGGAGGTAAATATGGAAAATTTAACAATGGAAAAACTTACTAATTATTGTAAGAATTATGGATTTATATTTCAAGGAAGTGAAATATATGGAGGTTTAGCAAATTCTTGGGATTTTGGTCCACTTGGAGCAGAACTAAAAAGAAATATTAAAAATGCTTGGCTTAAAAAATTTGTATTTGAGGATGAAAATAATGTTTCACTTGATAGTGGAATACTTATGAATCCAAAAGTTTGGGAAGCAAGTGGCCATTTAAAAACATTCGCAGATCCTTTAGTAGATTGTAAACATTGTAAAACAAGATATAGAGCAGATAAATTAATCGAAGATTATACTAAAGGTAAAGAAACTGGTGATGGTTGGAGTAATGAAAAACTTATTGATTTTATCAATGAAAATAAAATTGCTTGTCCAAAATGTGGTAAAAATGATTTTACTGATATAAGACAATTTAATTTAATGTTTAAGACTTTTCAAGGAGTAACTGAAGAAGCAAAAAGTACAATCTATTTAAGACCAGAAACCGCTCAAGGTATATTTGTAAACTTTTTAAATGTTCAAAGAAGTATGCGTCTTAAAGTACCTTTTGGTATTGGTCAAGTGGGAAAAAGTTTTAGAAATGAAATTACTCCAGGAAACTTTATATTTAGAGTAAGAGAATTTGAACAAATGGAACTAGAATTTTTCTGTAAACCAGGTACTGAACTTGAATGGTTTAAATTTTATAAAGAAAAATGTGTAAACTTTTTAAATGAGATTGGTATAAAATCAGAAAATATTCGTTTAAGAGAACATAAAAAAGAAGAACTTTGTTTTTATTCTAATGCCACAACTGATATTGAATATAAATTTCCATTTGGTTATGGAGAACTTTGGGGTATTGCCTCAAGAACTGATTATGACTTAAAACAACATGAAAAGTTTTCTTGTGAAAATTTAAAATATTTAGATCCTGATACAAATGAAAAATATATTCCATATGTTATAGAACCATCACTTGGTGTTGAAAGATTATTTTTAACAGTATTATGTGATGCTTATAATGAAGAAGTTTTAACAGATGGCTCAACACGTGAAGTACTTAAACTTCATCCATATTTAGCTCCTTATAAAGTAGCAGTTTTTCCTCTTGTAAAGAAATTTCATAGTGAAAAGGCTAAAGAAATTTATAGAAATTTAATTAAAGAATTTAACTGTAGTTATGATGAAACAGGTAATATTGGTAAACGTTACAGAAGGGCTGATGCAATAGGAACACCTTATGCTATAACAATTGATGATGAAACAATTAATAATGGTACTGTAACTTTAAGAAATCGTGATACAATGGAGCAAATTACTTTAAATATTTCTGATATTTCTTCATATATTAATGATAAAATTAAATTTTAGAAAGGATTAGTATTTATGAATAATAAAATGACGGAAAAAATAACACCAAGAGATGTAGATTATGCACAGTGGTATACAGATGTTGTTAAAGCCGCAAAATTATGTGATTATACAGATGTAAAAGGGTGTATGATTTACTTACCTAATGGACAAGCAATATGGGAAAATATTCAAAATAATTTAGATAAAATGTTTAAAGAAACTGGTGTTTTAAATGTATATCTTCCTATGCTTATTCCTGAAAGTTTACTTCAAAAAGAAAAAAATCATATAGCGGGATTTGCTCCAGAGGTTGCCTGGGTAACAATTGGAGGCGAAGAAACCCTTGAAGAAAGAATGTGTATAAGACCTACAAGTGAAACACTTTTCTGTAACTATTGGCAAAAAGAGGTAAAATCATATAGAGATTTACCAAAAATATATAATCAATGGTGTTCAGTACTTAGATGGGAAAAAACTACTAGACCATACCTTCGTAGTCGTGAATTTTTATGGCAAGAAGGTCATACTATTCACTCTACTAGTGAAGAAGCTATAGATAGAACTTTAAAAATGCTTGATATTTATACAACTTTTAGTAAAGATTTTTTAGCAATTCCAATGGTTACTGGTCAAAAAACTCCATCTGAAAAATTTGCTGGTGCTGAAAACACTTATACTATGGAAGCTATGATGCATGATGGAAAAGCACTTCAATCTGGTACAACACATTACTTTGGGCAAGGATTTGCTAATGCTTTTAATATTAAATTTTTAAATAAAGAAAATAAACTTGAAACAGTTTATGAAACTTCTTGGGGAACATCTACTAGACTTATTGGGGCTTTAATAATGGTTCATGGAGATGATAATGGATTAGTTCTTCCTCCAAAAATTGCTCCAGTGCAAGTTGTTATTGTTCCAATTGCCTCACATAAAGAAGGTGTTATGGATTGTGCTACAAAGATTTATGAAAATTTAAAGGCAAGTGGAATTAGAGTTAAACTTGATGATAGTGATAAAACACCAGGATTTAAATTTAATGAAAGTGAAGTTCAGGGTATTCCACTTCGTATTGAAGTAGGTCCTAGAGATTTAGAAAATGGACAGGTTACATTTGCACTTAGATTTACTCATGAAAAAATTGAAGTAAAACTAGAAAATATTTGTGATGAGGTAACATCTAAATTAGAAACAATTCAAAATGGAATGTATGAAAAAGCAGCTGAATTTGTAAATAGTCATATTTATGAGGCAAAAACAATAGATGAAATGATTGATATTGCTGGCAGTAAAGCTGGTTTTATAAAAGCCGATTGGTGTGGAAGTATTGAATGTGAAGAAAAAATAAAAGAACTTACTGGTGGTGCTGGAAGCAGATGTATTCCTTTTGAAGAAAAATTTGTTACTGGAAAATGTATTTGTTGTAATAAAGATGCTAAACATAATGTAATATGGGGAAAATCATATTAATAAAGAATAAATGCTCAATATAAAAATTAAAAATCTATTTTAGCATTATTGCAAAGTAGATTTTTTTTTAGTATAATTAAGTAGATACTAGGAGGGCTAAATATGGCTTTTAAATTTAAAAAATTATTTGAAGATAATGATGATGAAGTGCAAAATGTCAGTGAAGATGAATTTTATAGTATAAGTAAGGAAGATGCTGTAAAAGAGGCGGATAAAACAGGAAATAAAATGATTTTATTAGAACCACGTGCATATTCTGAATCACAACAGATAGCAGATCACCTTAAGAATCGTAATTCAGTTGTTGTTAATTTGAAAAGAGTAACAGCACCACAGGCAAAAAGAATTATTGACTTTTTAAGTGGTTGTATTTATGCAATTGGTGGTTCAATGCAAAAAATTGGTGTTGGAATTTACCTATGTACACCAAAAAATGTAAATGTACAAGGTAAAATAACTGATGACTCTGAGAAAAAAGAAAAAGAAGATTTTGAAGAAATAGATTTATAGAAAGGTATAGTCCATGGTTAAATTTAGAACAAATATCTATGGTTATAATAAAAGTGATGTCGTTAATTTTGTAAAAGAGGTAGCAAATGAATATGAAAGCATCTATGAAAAACTTAAAAATGTTACTTTAGAGGCAGAAAGCTTAAGAAAAGAAAATGAAAAATATAAAAGCCTTGAAAAAACACTTAACGATACGCTTTTGCTTGCCCAAGAAACAAGTGCAAATGCTCAAAAAGCTGCATATGCACAAAGTAAATTAATTGTGGAAGATGCTAAAAAAAATGCTTCTAAGATAGTAAACAATTCATTAGTAAAAGCACAAAATATTGAAAGGGAAGCAGAAGAATTACAAAGAAAAGTTATAAGTTATAAAAAAAGATTTATTGCTCTTGTTGAATCACAAGTTGATGAAATGGATAAGTTTGAGGAAAGGCTGTAAAATGAGAACAAGAATTATTAGTGCGATTGTGGCAATAGCTATTGCTATTCCATTTATTTATTTTGGAGGATATTTATATAAAATAGCTATTGGTTTTATAGCAATGTGGTCTTATAAAGAGATTATTAGTTTGAAAAAAACACATGATAAATTACCTAGCGTGCCAATGTTTTTAGGACTTTTGGGATTGCTTTTAATAATATATGCAAATACAACATATTCTTATTATTATAGTGGAATATCATATATTTATTTATCAGTACTATGTTTTGGTCTTATTATACCAACATTATTTTATGATAAGTATACTATAAAAGATGCTTTTCATTTAATTGGTTTAATTTTATTTATAGGCCTTGGTTTTAATAGTTTAATTCTTGTTAGAAATATAAATTTAAAATTATTTTTATATTTAGTTTCTATACCTGTAATTACCGATTCATTTGCTCTTTTTGCTGGAAAATTTTTTGGCAAAAATAAAATGTGCCCTAATATTTCACCTAAAAAGACTTGGGAAGGATGTTTTGGAGGAAGTTTATTTGGTACAGTTATTCCCTGTGTTTTATATTATTTATTATTTAAAAAAATTAGTTTTATAATTATTTTAATAACATTTATATTAACAATTACAGATCAAATTGGAGATTTGATATTTAGTAAATTAAAAAGAGAAAATAATATTAAAGATTATTCAAATATAATGCCTGGTCATGGTGGTGCACTTGATAGGCTTGATAGTACTTTAGTTATATTTTTAACATACGTAGTACTTTCATTAATATTATTATAGAAAGGAGACAATTATGTTTGCAAGCATAGGTTTATTTATTGTAAAAATAATATTATTATTATTTATTTTAGGAATAATTATATTAGTACATGAATTTGGTCATTTTATTTGGGCAAAAAAATTTGGTGTACATATTTTTGAATTTTCTATAGGTATGGGACCAGTACTACATACTCATAAAGGAAAGAAAGATGGCATTAATTACAATATTAGGGCAGTTCCTATAGGTGGCTTTGTATCAATGGCTGGTGAGGTTTATGATTCTGACGAAGTAGGCGAAGATAATAAAAAGATAAAAAAAGATAAATTAATGTGTAATAAAAAATGGTGGCAAAGACTAATCATTTTAGTTGCAGGTGTTGTTAATAATTTTATTTTAGCAATAGTAATATTATTTATTTATACATTAATATGGGGTAGTGGTGCAATTACGCCAAAAGTTTTAAGTGTTGTTAGTGATAAGCCTGCTGAAAAGGCCGGTATAAAAGCTGGCGATATTATAACAAGTATTAATGGTTACAAAATATCTAGCTGGGATAAAGCACAAATTATTTTATATTATAAAAATGCTAATGAATATTATACTTTTGAAGTAAAACATGATGATGGCACTAAAGAGGAAATTAAGATTAAACCAGAAATAATTAAAGATGAGGAAACTGGTACAGAATCAAAAATTTTTGGTATTCAAATTGATGCTGAAGATACCTCAAATATATTTAAAGCATTTATATATAGTATTAGAAAATTTAATTCAGTAATGAGTTCAATGATATATACAATATTTGGTCTAGTTACTGGCAAAATTGGGTTATCTGCTTTATCTGGGCCTGTTGGTATATATGAAGTTGTTGGAGAAACAATAAATTATGGTGTTAACTATTTCTTATATATTTTGGCATTCTTATCAATTAATGTTGGATTTATAAATATTTTACCATTTCCAGCATTTGATGGAGGACATGTATTATTTTTAATTATTGAAAAAATTAAAGGAAGTCCAGTTAATGCTAAAATAGAAAGTACTTGTCATTTAATTGGATTTATATTAGTATTTATTTTGATGATAGTGGTTACTATAAATGATATAATTAAGTTATTTTAACTTAGTTATATTTTTTTTATTCACTAATTTACAAAATATATATATTTATGATACCATTAATATGGTGGTTAGTAATGGAAAGTAAAAATAGTAAAAAAGAAATAGTAAGAATGCTTTTAAAAAAGGATATTAATATTACAGATGAAGAAGATTTAATAAATATGCTAATTGATCAACCAATAAGTGTTGATACAGATAGAGAAAGTGATTTAAATAGAAGTTTTGGTGACTATTTAGCTGATAAAATAACTCAAATTGCAGGAAGTTGGCCTTTTATAATTGGAATTATTATCTTCTTGTTACTTTGGATTATGTTAAATATATTTATTCTAACAGATGCAGATCCTTATCCGTTTATTCTTTTAAATTTGATTTTATCTTGTATTGCAGCACTTCAAGCTCCAATTATAATGATGAGTCAAAATAGAGAAGCAAAAAAAGATAGACTTCGAAGTACAAATGATTATAAAACAGATTTAAAAAGTGAGTTAATCCTTGAGGATCTTCATACTAAAATGGAAAAGATAATTAAAAATCAAAATAAAATTCTTAATATATTAAACGATGATGGAAAAAAATAATGCTACATTTTAAATGTAGTTTTTTTTTTGTAAAACAATTTACATAGTTTTAATGTAAAATAATGTAAAACATTTTATTAAAATATGTAAAATTCTTGTAAAATTTTTACTTTATTTTATAAATTTTATAAAAAAAGGAGGAAATAGTAAATTTTTCGGTAATAAGTATAGTGAAAGGAGAAAAATGATATGACTTAGAAAAAAATAATAATTGTAAAAAAAGTGTAAAATGTTAATTTCAATCAAAAGGAGGGATAAAATGTATGAAATTAATCAAAGAGTAACTTTTTCTTTATTAGGAAATGCAAATTATGAAAAAGTTAAAACTGGTCAAATTTCAAATAAAATATCTGAAACTTTATTTAATAATATTATAAATCATTATAATGTAAAAAAGGATAATTGTCACAGCTTAGATATTAAAATTAATGAGATTGAAGAACCAGTTTATAATGAAAAAGAAAATTGTGATGAAAGATTTTTTGAACTTTTAATCAAACTATTATTTATAAAAGAGGAGGTAGATAAAAATGTTAGTTAATATTTTTTTAAGATTTTTTAAAAAACTAATATATATAAGATTTTTTTAAAAAATAGGTAAATTGCAAATTAAAAAAAATAATGGTATACTAGGCATATGAAAAAAAATGTTGAATGTGTTATATTAAATTTTATTAGTTCTTTTACATTATTTTTTAATTTTAAAAATATATATTTAAATAAAAATCCATTTAGTTATATAAATATAGCATTAATACTTATATTTATTATTGTATTTTATATTTTTTATGATAAAAATAACCATAAAAATATTTCAATAGAGGACAAAATACTTTTATCATTATTTTCTATTTTTGTTTTAATTGGACAAAGCTATAGAGATATTGGTTCGCTTAGTATTTTATTTAAAAAGTATATGTTCTTCTTTACAATAATTAGGTTTATTGGATTTTATAATATATTTAATTTATTTATAATTTATATAAAAAAAGTTCTTTTAATTTTTGAAAATAAATTTATTTTAAAAGATAATAAATTTATAAAATTATTTAATAAACATCCTTTTTTATTTAGCCTTATTATACTTATAATAGTATATAGTATTTATTATATAGCATATTATCCTGCTGTGCTATCTCCAGATCCTAGTTATCAAATTAAACAAGCATTTAATGTTAAAACAAAATACTCAGATTATTCAGTTCAAATTGATCCAAATGTTAATATAACAGCCCATCATCCAGTGCTACATACATTATTGTTAGGTTACTCAATTAAACTTGGAAGAATTTTACTTAATGATAACTTTGGTTTGTTTATTTATACTTTTTTTCAAGGATTGTTTTTAGTTTTAACACTTTCTTATTCAATTTCTTATTTAAAGAAAAAAGATATTAATAATAAATACTTACTTTTACTGCTTTTATTATATATTATAATGCCATGTTATTCGTTTTATATAGTTAATACAAATAAAGATGTTTATTATTCAATATTTATGATATGGGTTACAATATTTTTAATTGAATTTATAGAAAAATTTAAAAATAAAAAAATAGGTTTTAAGTGGCTTATAATATCATTTATATTATTAATTTTTATTTGTTTATTCAGAAATAATGGAGTCTTTATATTAGCTTGTTTTCCATTTATGTGTAAGTTCAGTAAAATTAATAGAAAAAGAATTATATGTCTTGGACTTATTGTTTTAATAAGTTTCATTTCATATTCTAAAATTATTTTACCATACTTTCATATAACTGGAACTTCCATAAGAGAGGCTTTATCTATTCCATTTCAACAAACTGCAAGATTTGTAAAATATCATGAAGAAGATCTAACTGATGAAGATAAACAAAATATTTCTAAGATTCTTGATTATGATACTATTAAAACAAAATATAATCCAAAACTTTCAGATCCTGTTAAGTCAACATATAATAAGTATGCAACAAAAAGTGATTTAATAAATTATGCAAAAACATGGTTTAAAGGATTATGTAAGCATCCATTTACTTATATAGATGCAACTTTAAATAATATTTATGGCTACTTTGACATTGGAGATTTAAACTGGTATATCTATTATAAATATGATGATAGAATTACAGAGAATGGTTTAGTAGATTATCATTATAATAATTTAACAACACTTCGCAATATATTATTTGTTTATGGACAGTCTTATAGAGCATTACCAATTATTGGCTTATTTGTTAATATTGGATTTAATGTATGGCTAATTCTTACTACAAGTGTTTATTTAATAAAACAAAACAAAAAAAAATATTTAATTATTTTAGAACCAATGTTTATAGCAATACTTTTTTGTATACTTAGTCCTGCGAATAATTATTTTAGATATACACTTCCATTTATATTTCCAATGCCATTTACTGTAATATATTTTCTTAATTTAAAAAAGATAGAACAAAAGTAGTTCTATCTTTTTAACTAACTAAATAAGCATGAACAACTAGTCTTGATGTATCACTTTGACAAGTTGATAGGGTAAGTATTTTTGTATTTTCATCAAGGTTTACATTAAAATCATAAATACTACGATTTTTAATAAGTTCAATAAATTTTAATTTTTCTTCAGCACTATCAAAATTAGTTGTTAAATAATCTGTTGTTGTAGGAATTATATATATAGAAAATATTTTATATTTATATGAACCATATAATGTATCAAATGTAATAGTAAGGTTTTCCTCTTTGGTATACCAATCTTTATATAATACTTTGTTTAAAGTACCAAACATAACTCCATTTATAAACCTATTATGTCCGAAAAGTATTATATTATCATCTATTGAAGTGGTATTATTTGTATAATCCATATAAATCCAACCATTAACATCTTTTTCTTTATATAAATTATGTGATAAATAATATTCATTATCAGTGTATTGAGTTATAGCATAGTCAATATTGGTTTCATTAACTTTAATCCAACCAACAACATCTGAGTTTATTTCAGTTAGTGAATATAAATAGTTATTTTTAATTTCTAAACCATTTACTACCCGGTTACTAGTTTGTTCAGTAATTTCTTTTGCATTTATATAATCAATAACTTCATTTTGAATTTTACTTACTTTCATCATTGATTGATAGTTATCATAAAAAACATATATAAATGAAACCATTATTATTATAAATATAATTAAAGCAATCATTCGAAGTATTGCATTATTAGTTTCACTTGCAATATTTTTTTCTATATAATCATTTGAATATTTTAATATAAATGATATTTTATATTTCTTTTTAATTAATTTATTATTCTTTTTTAAATATTCGATTACTTTTGATTCATGTTCATCACCATGAAGAATTATTTTTATATTTTTATGGTTATTACTCTTAAGAATTTTTATTATTTTTTCTAAATCTTCTTTATTAAGTTTATTAATATGGATTATTTTCAAATTTTTATTTATTTCACAAAATGTACTAAAATTTTGAATATCTTCGTCAGTAAATGGGAAATCTAAATATATATTATTTTTATAATATATAGATGAATATGTTGTAAGATTATTTGTTTCCATAAATTTTGATGTAAATAATATTTCATTTCTTGATTCTGGTATATAGCCATTTTTATCAAGCATTTCAAACATATACTGAGGTATATATTCAAAACTAATATATTTAATATTATTAATTTTGCATAATTTTTCACATAGTTTATATGGCATTATTTCCTCAGATTCTAAATATAGAGAATTTATACCTTTAAATTTTGATAAAAAGTGTAAAAAAATGTAAAGTACATCAAGAGATTGAAAAGATAAAGTTGTAATTGAAAAGTTTTTTATTAGTTCATTTAAAAAAGTACATATTATTTTTTGATTTAATAAAATGTATTCATCACTAAATACTAGTTCATTATTACTAATTACGTTAGTATTAAGCATATTTTTATAATCAGGATTAAGTTTTTTTCTAGTTATAAAACATAATCTATCATTTTTTATTTTGACTAATATCTTCACAAACAACCTACCTTACATTAATTATGATAACACAAAACTTTACATTTTAATATAATTTTTTAAAAAAATATATTGTTTTTTTGAATTTTATGATATAATCCTGACTTTGACAGTTTTGATAAAGCAAAAAGACTCAATCCCTTATTTT
>CAYSFJ010000027.1:0-12143 GCA_964430785.1 uncultured Mycoplasma sp.
ATAAAATGTGAAATATACCAATAATTTTTTTGTATTTTTTTCAATAAAAAATTTTCTTGACATATAAAAAATGTAAATATTTTGCTTGTAAAACGGATAATTATGTGGTATCATCATACATAGCAATTGATTTATTGCTTAAGTGGAGGGGAAAGCGGATGCCCATACCACTTACATGAATAATATTTATAGGAGGTGTTTTTCGTGGCAAAAGAAGTCGTAAAGAAAATTAAATTACAACTTGAAGCAGGAAAAGCTACACCAGCTCCACCAGTTGGAACTGTTTTAGGACCTGCAGGAGTTAATTTACAAGATTTTTGTTCTAAGTTTAATGAGGCAACACGTGATAAAATGGGCGATGTAGTTCCTTGTGAAATATCAATTTATGATGATCGTTCATTTACATTTGTTCTTAAAACTCCACCAGCTGCATTCTTGTTAAAGAAGGCTGCTAAATTACAAAAAGCTAGTAGTAAAGGTGCTAATGAAACAGTAGCTACTATTAGTAAAGAAGATTTAAGAAAAATAGCTGAAACAAAACTTCCAGATTTAAATGCTTATGATATTGAAAGTGCAATGAAAATTATTGAAGGTACTGCTAGAAACATGGGTATTGCTGTAAAGGGAGTTAATGATGCTGAACTTGCTGAACAAGCTGCAGAAGCAAAAGTTGAAGAAGCTGAAAGAGCAAAACGTGACGAAATGCTTGCAGAAATGGAAGCTGAGGCGCAAAGTGAACATGATGCAAATAATGTTGAAGTTATAAACGAAAAAAATAACGAAGAAGATAATAATTAAAAAATTAAGTATCCGCTAATAAACCACAGTTAGGAGGAAAAAATGAAAAAGTTTGGAAAAAAATATGTGGAAGCATCAAAAAAAGTTGAAAAGAATAATCTTTATAGTGCTATAGATGCAGTTAAACTTGTAAAAGAAACTAATATTACTAAGTTTGATAGTACAATTGATGTTGCTATTAAACTTAATATTGATCCAAAAAAAGCAGATCAAATGCTTCGTGGATCACTTGTTTTACCAAACGGAAGTGGAAAATCTAAAAAGATTTTAGTACTTGCAAAAGGAGAACAAGCAAATATAGCGAAAGAATTAGGTGCTGACTATGTTGGTGACAAAGATTATATTGATAAAATCAAAAATGAAAATTGGTTTGATTTTGATATTATCGTTGCTACACCAGAAATGATGCCAGAAGTTGGTAAAATTGGTAACATTTTAGGGCCAAGAGGTTTAATGCCAAATCCTAAAACTGGTACTGTTACTCCAAAGGTTGATGTTGTAATTAATGATATCAAAAAAGGTATGGTTGAATATAGAACTGATAGTTATGGTAACATTCATACCATCATTGGAAAAGCATCATTTACAGAACAAGCATTACTTGAAAATTTAAAATATGTTGTAACCACAATATCTAAAAGTAAACCTACTTCAGTAAAGGGAACTTTTGTACAAGGAATTAGTATTTCATCTACAATGGGTCCTGGAATTAAAGTAGATAAAAATTCTTTTGACTTTTAGTTAGAAGTGTATTATAATAGCAAATAGAAAAAACAAAGAGCCAAAGACAGTAGGTGCCCTTGGGGCTTAATTTCCTACCGAGGGGAAAGTTATCGTTTAAATCTTCCCCATGGGAAGTTTTTTCTAAAAATAAATAAGGAGGAAAAATGGCAAGCGAAAAAATTCTAAATGAAAAAAAGCAAATTGTAAGTGAAATTGTTGATAAGATTAAAAATAGTGAATCAGTTATTATTTTTACATATCAAGGACTTACTGTAAGTGAACTTACTGAACTTCGTAATCAATTAAAAGAAGTTAATAGTGAAGTAAGAGTATATAAAAATACTATGTTAAAACTTGCTTGTGATAGTCTTGATATAAATATTAATGAATTTCTTGAAGGACCTAATGCTATTTTATTTGGTAAAGATTTATTAGAACCAATAAAGATTATTTCTAAATATGCAAAAGATCATAATAAATTAGACATTCGTGTTGGTATTATAAGTGGTAGTGTTGCAGATAAGAATGTAATTAAAGATTATGCATCAATTCCATCAAGAGACGGATTATTAACAATGCTTGCAAGTGGAATGATTGCTTATGTAAAAGATTTGTGTATTGCACTTAATCTTTATGCCGAAAAAATGGAAGGAGAGGAAAATTAATGGCAAAATTAACAAGAGATGAATTTATTAGTTCATTAAAAGAAATGACTATTCTTGAAGTTAAAGAATTAGTTGATGCAATGAAAGAAGAATTTGGTGTTGACCCTTCTGCTGTTGCTGTAGCTGCTGCACCTGCTGAAGTTAAAGAAGAAGGACCAAGTACAAAGACTGTTGTACTTAAAAATGCTGGTGGAAACAAAATTGCAGTTATTAAGATCATTAAAGAAATTACTGGTTTAGGATTAGTTGAAGCGAAAGGTTTAGCAGATAAAGGTGGAAATATTAAAGAAAATATTCCTGCTGCAGATGCTGAAGCAATTAAAGCTCAATTAACTGAAGCTGGCGCTGAAGTAGAATTAGCGTAATTTGAAAAGCCTTCGGGCTTTTTTTATGTATTCATGATAGCTTGAAGTTATCAAATGTCATTACCCAGTATTTATGGAATATAAGATAATTTCAAAGTAACATTTGTTTTTATATATCATATCAAAGATAGATTGAAAATGATTATATTGAAAAAAACTTTAAAATATCATATACTTAATATGGTGGTTGATAGTTATGGAATATGATAACAATGAAAAATTGATTAAGAAAGTTAAATTAACTAAAAGAGTACTATTGGTATTGATGATTATTTTTATATGTTGGTTTTCAATTACAATATATGAATACTATAGAGTTAAAACTGATAAATCACCATTAATATGTTTTAATAATAAGAAAATAAGTGAAAATGATAAAGAAGATGCTAAAGTATGTTATGGTCTATTTTATAAATATAAAGAATATTATTTAAAGGATACAAATTCAGTTGAGGCAAGAGAATTTACATTATTTTTTACACCTTTTGATAGAGATTTGGAAAGGAACAAATGAAATTAAATAAAAAAGGATGGGGATTGAATACATTACTTATATTGAGTGCTTGTTTACTAATTTTTTTACTTATTGCGGCTTATTATATTTATGTATTATATAGTTCCTTAGGTTAAAAAATTATATAAAAATTGTTATTTTTTTGTTGACAAATTATATATATGTTTGATATATTAATTATGCGTTTTTGTTGGGTTCTATTTATATAGAGCCTAATTTAATAGGTAATTTGATACACCAGGGTGTGTGTTTATGGAAGGAGGAAAAATTAGATGCCAACAATTAATCAACTTGTTAAGAAAAATCGTGGTAAGAAAACTAGAAAAAGTAAAAGTCCAGTTTTAAATGTAGGATTTAATACTATTGAAAGAAAACAAACTAACGATAAGAGTCCACAAAAAAGGGGAGTTTGTACAAGAGTAGGTACTAAAACACCTAAAAAACCAAACTCAGCTTTAAGAAAATATGCTCGTGTTAGATTATCTAACGGTAAAGAAATTGATGCATATATTCCAGGTGAAGGACATAACTTACAAGAACACAGCGTAGTACTAGTTCGTGGTGGTCGTGTTAAAGACCTAATCGGTGTAAGATATCACATTGTTCGTGGTACACTAGATACTCGTGGAGTTGAAGACCGTAAACAAGGTAGAAGTAAATACGGTGCAAAGAAAAAATAATAAATAGAAAGAAGGAGAAAAAGTATGCGTAAAAGAAGAGCAATAAAAAGAGATGTACTTCCTGATTCTGTCTATAATTCAAAAGTAGTAACTAGACTTGTTAATACTATTATGAAAGATGGTAAAAAGGGAACAGCTCAAACTATTGTATATGATGCATTTGATATAATTAAAGAAACTACTAAAGAAGAACCAATTGAAATATATAACAAAGCATTAGAAAATATAAGACCAGCTCTTGAAGTTAAATCAAGAAGAGTTGGTGGTAGTAATTATCAAGTACCAATTGAAATATCTGATGATAGAAGTCAAGCGTTAGCACTTCGTTGGCTTGTTAATTATGCAAAACTTAGAAACGGAAAGGGCATGGCTGTAAATTTAGCTAATGAAATCATGGACGCTGCAAAAGGTGTTGGTGGAGCCGTTAAGAAAAGAGAAGATACTCATAAAATGGCTGAAGCTAATAAAGCATTTGCTCACTATAGATGGTAGGCATTTATGGCAAGAGACGTTTCATTAGATAAAACTAGAAATATTGGTATAATGGCTCACATAGATGCTGGTAAAACAACATTTACAGAAAGAGTTTTATATCATACTGGTAAAATTCATAAAATTGGTGAAACTCACGATGGTGAGAGCCAAATGGACTGGATGGATCAAGAAAAAGAAAGAGGTATAACAATTACTTCTGCTGCAACTACTGCACATTGGAATGGTTATAGACTTAATATTATTGATACTCCAGGTCACGTAGACTTCACAATTGAAGTTGAAAGAAGCTTAAGAGTTCTTGATGGTGCAGTTACTGTACTTGATGCTCAAAATGGTGTTGAACCTCAAACTGAAACAGTTTGGAGACAAGCTACTGAATTTAATGTACCTCGTATTGTTTTTGCAAATAAAATGGATAAGCTAGGAGCTGATTACGAATATAGTCTTGAAACTATTAAGAAAAGACTTGGAGTTAATGCAAAACCTATTGCTTGGCCAATTGGAGCAGAATCTAATTTCAAAGGTATTATTGATATTTTAAATCGTAAGGCACTTATGTATGACGGTTCTCCAAATGAGAATTATGAAGAAACAGATGTACCTGAAGATATGAAAGATTTCGTCGAAGAAAAGAGAACTGAACTTATTGAGGCAGTTGCTGAATTTGATGATGAATTAATGGAAAAATACCTAGAGGGTGAAGAAGTTTCTATTGATATTATAAAAAGAGCAATAAGAAAAGGAACTTTAGCAGTTAAATTCTTCCCTGTTACAGTAGGTAGTGCAAAAGCTAATATGGGTGTAAAATTTGCTCTTGATGCAGTTATCGATTATTTACCAAGTCCACTTGATGTTGGTGCTGCTGAATGTGTAGACAAAAATGGTAAAGATGTATTAAGAAAAGCTGATGATAATGAACCATTTACTGCTTTAGCATTTAAAGTTATGACAGATCCATTTGTTGGAACACTAACTTTCTTTAGAGTTTATTCTGGTAAACTTTCAAGTGGTAGTTATGTATTAAATTCAACAAAAGGTGAAAAAGAAAGAGTTGGACGTATTTTACAAATGCATGCAAATACAAGAAAAGAAATTGATTGTGTTTATGCAGGTGAAATTGCCGCAGCTGTTGGTTTAAAAGATACTACTACTGCAGATACTTTGTGTGATGAGAAAAATCCAGTTGTTTTAAAAGGTATGGAAATTCCAGAACCAGTTATTGATCTTGCTATTGAACCTAAGAGTAAAGCAGATCAAGATAAAATGGCAACTGCACTTTCTAAACTTGCTGGGGAAGATCCATCATTTAAATATCATACTGATCATGAAACTGGTCAAACAGTTATTTCAGGTATGGGTGAACTTCATTTAGATGTTCTTGTTGAAAGAATGAGAAGAGAGTTTAATGTTGATTGTAACGTAGGTAAACCACAAGTTGCTTATCGTGAAACACTTACTCAAATGGGTGAATGTGAAGGTAAATACATTAAACAATCAGGTGGACGTGGACAATATGGACATGTTTGGGTTAAATTTGAGCCAAATCCTGGTAAAGGTTATGAATTTGTTGATGCTATCGTTGGTGGAGTTGTTCCAAGAGAATATATTCCAGTTACAGATAAAGGATTACAAGAGGCTATGGCTGGTGGTATCCTTGCTGGATATCCAATGGTAGATGTTAAAGCAACATTATTTGATGGTTCATACCATGATGTAGACTCATCAGAAATGGCATTCAAAGTTGCTGCATCACTAGCTTTAAAAGAGGCAAAAAATAAATGTAAACCTGTACTTCTTGAACCAATAATGAAGGTTGAAGTTGTAGTTCCTGAAGAATATTTAGGAAATGTTATGGGTGATTTAACTTCAAGAAGAGGTAAACCAATGGGTAATGAATCAAGAGGAAATGCACTTTCTATAGTTGCAATGGTTCCACTTGCAGAAATGTTTGGTTATGCAACATCTTTAAGAAGTAATACTCAAGGTAGAGGAACATTTACAATGTTTATGGACCACTATGAAGAGGTCCCTAAATCAATCGCTGAAGATATTATTAAGAAAAACAGCGTTAATTAAGAATAATACTTGAAATTTTTTCAAGCATTAGATAAAATATAATAGTAGAAAAGGAGGAAAAATATTATATGGCAAGAGAAAAATTTGATCGTTCTAAAGAACATGTTAATATTGGTACTATTGGACACGTAGACCATGGTAAAACTACATTAACTGCTGCGATCACTAAATATTTTGGAAAATTTGTTGATTATGCAGATATCGATAAAGCTCCAGAAGAAAGAGAAAGAGGTATTACTATTAATACTGCACACGTTGAGTATGAAACTGAAAAACGTCATTATGCTCACGTTGACTGTCCAGGACATGCTGACTATGTAAAAAATATGATTACAGGTGCTGCACAAATGGATGGTGCTATTCTAGTAGTATCAGCTGCAGATGGTCCTATGCCTCAAACAAGAGAGCATATCTTACTTGCTAGACAAGTTGGAGTACCTAAAATTGTTGTTTTCATGAACAAATGTGATCAAGTTGACGATCCAGAATTACTTGATTTAGTAGAAATGGAAATTAGAGAATTATTAGGAGAATATGAATATGACACTGAATGTCCTATCATAAGAGGTTCAGCATTAAAAGCTCTTGAAGGAGAACCTGATGCTGAAAAGAGTATCCGTGACCTTATGGCTGCTGTTGATGAATATATTCCATCACCAGTTAGAGATACTGAAAAACCATTCCTAATGAGTATTGAAGACGTATTTACTATTTCAGGACGTGGTACAGTTGTTACTGGTCGTGTTGAAAGAGGTATTCTTAAACTTAATGATGAAGTTGAAATTGTTGGTTTAAGACCTACTCAAAAATCAGTTGTAACTGGTATTGAAATGTTTAGAAAAACATTAGACTTTGCTGAAGCTGGAGATAATGCTGGAGTTTTACTTCGTGGTATTTCTAGAGATGATGTTGAACGTGGACAAGTTTTAGCTAAACCAGGAAGCGTTACACCTCATACAAAATTCACTGCAAGTGTTTATGTTCTATCTAAAGAAGAAGGCGGAAGACATACTCCATTCTTCTCAAATTACAGACCACAATTCTATTTCAGAACTACAGACGTAACAGGTGTTATTGAATTACCTGCAGGTGTTGAAATGGTTATGCCTGGCGATAAAGTTGACATGACTGTTGAACTAATTGCTCCAGTAGCTCTTGAAAAAGGAACTAAGTTCTCTATCCGTGAAGGTGGAAGAACTGTTGGCGCTGGTGTTGTTTCTGAAATTGTAAAATAAGAAATAACCTTAAATCACGATTAACTTCGTGGTTTTTTTATTTGCAACTAAATCTATATTATGTTAAAATTATCTAGGGTAGTAGTATATGACAGATATAATGGACAAGTTTAGTAGTAAGTTATTATATTATTATAAAGAAGTTGTAGCACAATTAAATTTTTTAAAAATATTAAAAAATTTTACTTCTTCGATGGATATAAAAGATTTATATCCTCTTTTAGACTATCCTGAAAATAATAATTTTTTAGATAAAGAATTTAGTTCATTAATTACGGATGGTAAAAATTTAATAGAAAAAGGAAATTATGAATTTTCTGAATATGATAACATTTTATCAACAATTTTAAAAAATAATGTTTTTGAACATTTAGATAAAAGATATTATGAACTTTCTGATATAAAAGACGATTTTGATAATGGCTGTCTTGATTATTCTTTTATAACAAAGTTTATGATGAAGTGTAAATTTTCTATAAGTGAAATAAATATAGTATTATCTAATTATAAGCCTAATAAAAGAAAACCTGTTGAGAATAATTTTGATGCATCTTTATCTAAAGTAGAACTTTCTAAAAGAGATAATAAAATAAAAAATGACTTTATACATAATGAAAAATATTTTTTAATAATTACTTTTCTTAAAAATAATGAAAATTTTTATAAAGATTATTTAATTAGAGATGAAGTAATAAACACTTTATCTTTATCAAATAATTATTTAAATATAGATAACTCTTTGTATCCTGAGATTGACTTTATAACATTACTTATTAAATTATATACACTTGAAAGAAAATTTGATTTAATGATTAATTCTAATGTATCAACGTATGAAAATGCTAATGCTTTACTTGAAAATATGTTTGAACTTTATTTAAAATGTAAAAATTATTTACCTGAAGATAATCTATATAAGTTACCTAATGAGGTTATTAATCTATCGGGTATAAATATACCAGTAGAACTAATAAATAAACTTAAAATGGGTAATTTTGATTATAAAAAGGGTATTGAACCATTAAAGATAAATATAAGTAGTGAATATATAATTAGGGTTAATACCGAGTTTAATAATGCACTTACATTTATTGAACATAATAATAATATATATATTTTAGTATATGGTAATAAAAATGATATTATTGATTTAACTTTTGATTATATAAATAAAAATAAAAAATTAATTGATAATGCAATTTATGGAGAAACGAATGAAAGAAAAAAATGAATTAATAAATGATATATCTAATAAATGTTTAAAATTAATTACAAATAATAAAGTTAATATGGTTAATCTTGCATATAAAATGGGAATTAGAACAATAGATTTATATAATATTTTATTAAATAATTCTTTAGATATATCTATATATTTAAAACTTTATTTATTATTACAAAAATAAGTACCTATTATTTTAGATACTTATTTTTTTGAAATTCTTTTTCAATTAAATTTTTTTTATTTAAAAAGTAATAATTAATTTTATTTAAGATTAAATCAAATTCACCTATATATTCATATATATCTGGTTTAAATCCCATTTTAAATGTATCTAGTCCATAATATTTAGATTCTTTTGAAAAATTACCTGATACTCCTCCTAAAGAGGCATATTTATAATTGTTTTTATAATACATAAGTATTTTATAAAATAAGAAATAATTTGGTGAAAATGATTGATATTTTTTATCAAAACCACTTACTAAAATAGATATTTTATCATTACATTTTATTACAAGGGCTCCAGCAATATAATTATTTTCATTATTTGCAAGATATTTATTTGAAAGAAGTATATCCTCTTT
Source organism: uncultured Mycoplasma sp. (assembly GCA_964430785.1). Classification (GTDB taxonomy): domain Bacteria; phylum Bacillota_I; class Bacilli_A; order RF39; family UBA660; genus UBA6448. The sequence continues at coordinate 9,361 of CAYSFJ010000027.1, forward strand.
TAAACATAATAATGCTTTATCAGAATTCATCTTTTTATTAATATTTCTTTCACTTGGAACTTTTAATAATTTTTTACTTAATAATTCATTTTTTTCTTTTTCCATTTCATATGCTTTTTGACTATTTATAGCTAAATTTTCATTGTCTATTTTAACTAAAAAATAATCAATTGCATTTTCTTTATTAAATATATTATAGTAATCACTATAATGAAACATATCTTTATGTATTTTATTTTTAATAAATTTATATAATATATCCATACTTTGTGAATCAGATTTTTCTATAGTTAATCCTTTTCTTTCACATTTTCTAATTTTATTACGTACATTTTTATTTAAATCATTTATATTAAAATTATCTAAGTTTATTATTGCTTCATATTTAGGTAAAATTGATGTAAATACTTTAGATGTATCAATTTCAATATAATCACATCTTTTAAGTATTTCTATTATTTTATAGTTATCATTATATATTGGATTTTTTGTTTTATTATCTATTTTAGCAATGGGTATAGTAGGATTTATTCTTATAAAAGCAATTCCTTCCTTTTTATAAAAATTAATTAAATCTTTTGTAAAATTATTTACTAAAGATTCATTTTTATAATCTATTAAATATCCTTCAGGAACATATGCATATAAATAGCTATTAATCATTTGTACAAGTACAAGGGCACTTGCTACAATGGTATCATTATCAAAGTAACCAATCATTTCATATTCATAACCTTCTTCACTTTTTAAAAGTGCATAACTAATACTTTGATGAAAATTTTGATATTTCCATTTTTCTGAGAAATCTTGAAATTCTTTCAAACTAAGTGTTTTAATTTGCATATATATCCTCCTTTTTAAAGAGATTATTATATCATTAAAAATAAATAATTGCAATTAGCTTAAAAAATTATTATAATATATATGTTAGGATGTGAAAAATTATGGGAAGAATTGTTAGAGAAACGATAAGCGATAGATTTGATAAATTTATTATGCTTTCAATAATGACCTCAGTTGTTATTGCTTTAATTGGAGGAGTGCTTATATTTATGCCAGAGATGTCTAATAAGTTAATAGGTGTTATAACTGGTGCTTTATTTGCATTATCAGGTATTAATACTATTTATAAATTTATATCAAGAAATGGTGCTAAACTTTATTCACTTAATTTACTTTATGGCATATTATTAATTTTAATTGGAGCTATTATTATTTTAGTACCTTTTTCAGTTACATCTTTTTTGACAATATGTCTAGGACTTTATTTAATAATATTTGGTGCTAATAAGGTTACATATGGAGTATGGTTTAAAATAGGTGATGATCCATCTTGGTTATTAACATTTGTTATTGGTGTATTACTTATGATATTTGGTGTTTTGGTATTGTCTAATCCATTTTCCTCATTTACAGTAACACAGGTTATTGGAACATTTTTAGTTTTATCAAGTGTTCTTGATATAACAGATTTAGTGCTTCTTAAAAAAAGAGCAAATGATATAACAAAGATTTTTTGGTAGGAGAATGTTATGAAAATAAAAGAAATAAAAGCAAGAGAAATTCTTGATAGTAGATCAAATCCAACTTTAGAGGTAAAAATGGTGTTGGCTAATGGAATAGAAAGTACATCTTCTGTTCCATCTGGTGCATCAACTGGAAGTAAAGAGGCTTTAGAACTTCGTGATAATGATGAAAGATTTCATGGAAAAGGTGTTTTAAAAGCAGTAAAAAACGTTAATGAGATAATATTTCCAGCATTACATAATATGGAATTAAATATAAAAGATGTTGATAAAAAAATGTTGGAACTTGATGGAACAGATAATAAATCAAATTTAGGAGCTAATGCCATTTTAGGTGTTTCATTATGTGCATTAAAGTGTTTAGCTAAACTTGATGGTAAAGAATTATTTGAATTTGTAAGTACTGGTAAATATAATATGCCTGTACCAATGATTAATGTAATTAATGGTGGTAAACACGCTGATAATAATCTTGATATTCAGGAGTTTATGCTTGTTCCAGTACAAAAAGAAGAAAAAGAAAGAATTAGATGTGCAAGTGAAATATTTAATACTTTAAAATCTATTTTAAAAGGTTATCATTTATCAACTGGAGTTGGTGATGAAGGTGGATTTGCTCCAGATTTAAAAAATAATGAGGAAGCATTAATGCTTTTAGTAAAAGCTATTACTGACAGTGGTTATACACCTGGAACAGATGTATTTTTTGCACTAGATGTTGCAGCATCAGAACTATATGATGGAGAAAACTACTTAGTTGATGGCAAAAAACTATCTAAAGATGAATTATTTGATTATTATGTAGATTTAATAAAAAAATACCCAATTATAAGTATTGAGGATCCTTTCGAAGAAAATGATTATGAAAGTTTTAGTAAGATGACTAAACATTTTAAAGATAAAATAATGATTGTTGGAGATGATTTATTTGTTTCTCAAAAAAAATATTTAGAAAAAGGTGTATCAATGGGTGCTGGTAATGCAATACTTCTTAAAGCTAATCAAGTTGGTAGTGTTACTGAATTTTTAGACACAATTTATACAGCAAAGAAAAATGGGTATAAAACAATTATTTCTCATCGAAGTGGTGAAACTATGGATACTTTTATTGCAGACTTAGGTGTCGGACTAAATATTGATTTTATCAAAACAGGTTCTGTTTCAAGAGGCGAAAGAATTTGTAAATATAATCGTCTTATGGAAATCGAAGAAAATTTAAACTAGTAAAATGCTAGTTTTTATTATGGTGATATTTTA
>CAYSFJ010000028.1:0-11755 GCA_964430785.1 uncultured Mycoplasma sp.
TTTATTATATTCAAAAACTTTGTATCTTGAAACAATACTTTATATTTGCTATAATTATTTTGAAAATAGGATGTGAAAAGTATGGATGATTTTAAAAATGAATATGATGATAATAGTACTAATATTATTGTAGAAATTAACAAAAATGTTGAGGATACTTTATTTGATGAAGATAAAGTTACTCTTGAGGACGATCAAATAGTTGTAACTAAAGAAAAGAAAAAGAAACAAAAAAAATCCAAAAAGAAATTTTCTTTTTCAAACCTTACTAAAAAACAAAAAATTATTTTTATAGTAAGTATATCTTTAATAGTTTTGGTAATAATTTTTATTATAGTATATTTTTTTGTAATTAAAAAAGATAAAAAAGTTGATGAAAAAAACATTCCATCTGTTATTGTAGAAAAGGACAATTATATATATAATGATGGAACATTAAAATTTTTAGATAAAGATGATAAAATAGTTGGTGAATATGAATGTGAAAATAAAGACGAAAATAAGTGCTATGTTGCATATTTAACAAATGAAACAAAAACTGAATTGCCAGTTTATTTAGATGAAAAGGAAAGTCTTTTACAAAGAAGAAGTCAAATATATAATAATAAATTTGTATTTGTACAAGATGGTGACTTAATAAATTTATATAATTTTATTGATAAGAAAAAAGAAAGTACCTATAAAACTATAAAAATAGGTTCTACTAAAGAAAATATAGTAGCTTATACTAATGAAGATGATAAATATGGTGTATTACTTATAACGGAGGAAGTAAAACAGCTTACTAAAACAAATTATGATTATATTGATATATATAAAAGTGATGATACCTTTATTGTAATGGAAGGCACTTCATATTATTTAATAAAAGATAATAACAAAATTTCTAAAGAGTTTAGTAATGAAATAAGTGCATTTAATGATAAATTTATAGTAAGCAATAATACATTATATGATTTAAATGGTAATAAAGTTATTAATGATGAATTTGAGTATATTATACTTGATGATGATTTTGTTTTTGCTATATCAAGTAGAAAAATGACTATTTACGATGATAATTTAAATAAATTAAATGAGGATGAAATTAAGCTAAAGAGTTTTAATTATAAAACATCTTACATATTTGACGAGGAAAATGTTTTAAAAGAAACCAAAAAGCCATTTGAATTTACCTATAGTAATGGCAAACTTGTAATAACATATGATGATAAAGAAAAAAGCATTAATGTTTATGAAGGATTATTTAATTCAAATTTGGATTTTGTAAATTATTTTGACGGAAAACTATATTTTTATTCAGATGAAGATAAAGAAAATCTAATTGGTAAATATACTTGTAAAAATAAAAATGATGTAACAAGTAAAACTACAGAACTAACAAATTGTTTTGTTGCAAAAGAAAGTAAAATAGTAAATGAAACTTCAGGCTATATTCCAATATTTAATAATAGTTATGTATTTATTTCAGATAAAGGTACTGTAGTACTATATGATTTAGTTAATAGTAAAAATTTAAGCGAGTATAAATTAGTAGATACTGGTATTGGTACTGAAAAAGTATCTCATGTATCGGCTTTAAATAGTTTGGTTTATTGTCAAAATACATCAGATGGTTATGGTGCAATTACATTTGGCAGTAATGGTCCTTCTGGAGTCATCGCATTTAGTGACACAAAATCTAGTGAGCCATCAGGTAAAACTACTAGCATATCATTTATGAAGGATTTGCTTCTTGTAAAACGAGAAAAGAAAAACTTCCTATATGACAAAATTGGAAATGAGATTGCCTCTTCTACATTTGATATTCTAGATTATGTATCATCTTATATGCTAGTTAAAAATAATGATAAATATTTAGTTTATAGTTTAAAAGGAACAATTTTATCCGAGGAGGGTAAATATATTAAATTATATGATAACTATTTTGCTTTAGTAAAAAATGATAATTCTTTAAATATTTATTCATATAAAGATGCTAAAAAGGCTATTTTGGATTTAAATATACAAATTAAAGGTAGTGATGTACCAGCATTTGAAATAACAGAAAATGATGATAATTACACTGTAAAAGCAAATAATACTTCTTATAGTTTTAGTAAGGATGGTAACATTTTAAACGAAGATAACGGAGATAATAATGAAGAATAATAAAATGGTTCTTCCAATTATAATAGTACTTCTTATTATCTTTCTACCCCTTACAATAATTGGAAGTTATAAACATTTTTCTATTGGTGGTGAAAACGAAAACCCTTATAAAAAACATAAATATAATAATAAATTATTTTACTATGATGGCAGTGGTAATTTAATAGGTAGTTATGAATGTATATCTTCAAATTGTGATGATGCACAGTCAGTAATAGATGATGAAACAAATGATTATTATAAGGGTGGTAATAAAACTAGTATCGGAGTATTTAATACAGATTATGTTTTTATTAGTGATGACAATAAAATATATTTATATAGTTTAGGTACAAATGTAAAATTATTAAATGTTAATATGATAAAAAATTATAATAATGATATTGAAAATAACTATTTAATAGTTAAAAATGCTGAAAACTTATATGGATTATTTGATTTAAATGCTGGTAATTTCAAAATAAAACCTTATTATGATTATATGGCACTTGCTAATAAAATTAGTGATGGTGTTATTTCAACAGATAAAATTATAGTTAAAAAACTAAATGGATACTTTTTAATTGATAGTGATGATAATTCTTTAACAAGTACATTTGGAGTACCAATTTATGATTATAGTGATAATTTGATAATTTCTAAAAACAATGATACATATACATTTTATACATATGATGGAAATAGTATTTTATTAGATTTCGAAATAATTAAATATGATTTTTATAATGATAAAATAATTGTTCTAACAAATAGCAGTAATGAAATTATTATTTATAATATCAATACGAATCAAATTGTAAAACGTTATACACCAGTTGTAACTGATAATTTAAGTTATGAAATTAGTGATAATGCAATAATTATTAAAAATAATGATAGTGAGTTAGACAGATATGAAGAAAAGGGTAATTAACTCTTTTTTTCTTATGAAAGGTAGATATGAATTTTAAAAGAATATATATAGAAATAACTAATAACTGTAATTTGAATTGTTCATTTTGCAGTAAGACTATAAAAAGTAGTAGGTATATGTCTGTAAAAGAATTTAGTATTATATTAGAAAAAGTAAATCTGTATACTGATTATATTTATCTTCATGTAAAAGGAGAACCACTTCTTCATCCTTTTTTAGAAGATATATTAAGTTTATTAGATAAATATAATAAAAAGGTCATTATTACTACTAATGGAACTTTATTAAAAGAAAAAGTTGATTTATTATTAAAACATAATATTTATAGAATTAATATTTCTCTTCATAGCGAAAATAATAAATCAAACTACTTAGAAAATATTTTAGAAAGTATAGATTTATTAAAACAAAATAGTATTATTTCTTTAAGATTTTGGACTTTAGAAGAAAATAATATGGATATTAAAACTAAAAATTATATTAGTTATATAAAAAAATATTATAATATTAAAGAAGTTAAAAATAATACTAAACTTACTAATAATATATATGTTTCACTTGATAATAAATTTGAGTGGCCAAGTGATTCAAATGATAATAGTGATGGCTTTTGCCAGGGTGGTAAAAGCCATATAGGAATATTATGTGATGGAACTGTGATAATTTGTTGTCTTGATGGAAATGGAGAAAGTAATTTAGGAAATATTTTTAATAATACTTTAAATGAAATATTAATTAGCGAAAAATATCAAAAAATTATATCCTTTTTTAAAGATAATAAATGTTATTTAAACTTATGTAAAAAATGTTCTTATAAAAGAAGATTTAAGTAATATTTTATCAAAAAAATGCATAAATTTCCTACTTGACAAATATAATAGATATGGTATAATTTTTATCGACAAATCAAAATGAACAAGGAGAGAAAAAAATGAAAAAAGAAAGTTATATAATTACTGCAGAGGGTTATCTTAAATTAGAGGAAGAATTAAATGAACTTAAAAATGTCAGAAGGCCTCAGATTATTAAAGCATTAAAGGATGCAAGAGCACAAGGTGATTTATCTGAAAATTCTGATTATGATGCAGCAAGAGATGCCCAAGGCAAAGTTGAATCTAGAATTAAAGAACTTGAATATAGACTAGAACATAGTGAAATAGCCAAAATTGAAAAAGGTGGTAAAGTAAGTGTTGGATCTACCGTTACAATCGAGGATGATGGAGATGAAGATACTTATAAGATAGTTGGTTCTGCTGAAGCAGATGCTTTTAATAATATGATTAGCAATTTATCTCCACTTGGACAAGCATTAATGGCTCATAAAGAGGGAGACGTAGTTACAGTAGAATCTCCGAATGGTGAATATTCAGTTAAAATTTTAAAAGTATGTTAATTACATACTTTTTTTAGTGAGTTCATTTAACTTATCCTCGATTATTTTTACTGTTTTTAAGAGATAGTCAATTTCATATTGCTTGTTTAAATTACTTTTATCATTATCATACGGACTTCCTCCCATTTTTGCTTTTCTTGAATTTATGTTTATATTATGTCCTTCGATTCTTTGTTCTATAAGTTGTTGTTGCGAAGCAAATGTTAAAAGGTATTGTCCAAATAAAATTATCCAGTTACCAATAGCGTTTAATTCATAATCATCAAAATCTCCCACGACAACAGCACCGGCAATTGCGGCAACCATTGAAAATAAATTTGGATCATAGTTTGGTGGAAAATTTTTAATCATTATATTTAAATTTATGATTGGCAGTAAAATTTAGGCTTTTTCATTTATTATTTTTTATTATTTACATATTTTACTATAGAAAGGATGGGTTATTTATGTATCCATATAGAAAAATATATCCCACATATCTAGGGGAAGATAGACAATTTTTTGTACCATTTTTACTTGGCGGATTAGCCGGAGGTGCAGCTGTCGGGCTTACTAGACCTAGACCAATTATAAATGCCTCAGGTAATACTGGATTTAATCCATATTATCCATCAGGAAATTATTCCTATTCATATTACATGCCTAAGTATCCTTATTAACTAATGAAAAAAGTAGTCCAATAAATATAAAATAAAATAACAAACTGCTTCCACCATAAGATAGGAATGGTAGTGTAATACCAATAATTGGAAATAGTCCTAGATTCATTGATACATTTATCACAGCATTAATAAAAAACATTATTATAAAGCTAATTATTAAGTAATTAGTTTTTTTATCATTATAATTTTTTATAAGTTTGCATAAATTGAATAATATATTAAGATATATTAGTAAAATGATATATAAACTTATAAATCCAAAATTTCCTATTGAAAAAGCCAAAATAAAATCAGTTAGACCTTCAGGTAAATAAAGAAGTATTTTATTAAACCCATTTCTTATAAATAAAGTGCTATATATATTAGTAAGAGCCATATCCATTTGATAACTATTCTTGTAGTTAAGAATCCTTTTTATACGATAATCATCTTTACTAAAAATTTTTATAATTAAATTAGGGTTTTGCAATATATAAATACCAGTTATAATAAATATAAATATACTTATTCCTAATAAAAATTTATATTTCTTTTTTATATTTTTTGTAAATAAAACCGTAATAAATATTATTATATAAAAAATTATAGCACCAGTATCTGGTTCTAAAAATACTAATAATGATGGAATAAATGTAATAATAAATAGTTTTATAATATTCTTAATATTATTTTCCTTTATAAAGGATATTTTAATTAATAAAAGTGTAAGACTTAGTTTCATAAATTCGCTTGGCTGAATTGAAATACCCTTTATTTTAATCCAACCTTTAGAACCGTTTATTTCTTTGCCAATTATTAATGTTAAAATAAGTAAAATAATATTAATGATATATAAAATAAAACTAATATTAAATATTTTCTTTAAATTTAATTTTGTTATTAAAAAGAAAACTATGAATCCCAAAATATACCATATAATATGTTTAATATAATAAAATGAATATAAACTATTTAAATATTTTGCATTATAGATGTTTACTATACTAATTATCATTAATAAAAATATTGATATTAAAATATTTATTTTTATTTTTTTCATATTATTATTATTGTCTAAATTAAAAAAAATATCATATATTATAATGGGTGATTTAAATGGATGATTTACCAAGTGTATCTGCTTTTGAAATAAAGAAAAAATTAAATAATTCTCAAGATCGTTTTTATGGAAAAATGTCTATTCCAGGAACATATACAAATGAAAGTATTGTTAGTAAAATAAATAAAATATTTTCTGCAAAAGACTTTGTTTATAAATCTAGATGTCGAATTTATTTTGATTTTGATGTTAAAGAGTGTGTAATAGTGGGTAAAACAAGTACTTATTTGTTAACTTTAAAAGGAGAAAAAATACCAATTAAAGATATAAAAAATATTGAAAAAGTATAAAAAAATATATTAGACAATTTCACTAATATATTTTTTAAGGGCTTTGGCATCTTTACCAAAAATAATTTTTAATTGATTATCAATTTCAACGATACCTTGAGCACCGAGCTTTTGAATACCATCCTTATCAACAAGTTTAGTATTTTTTAAAATAACTTTAAATCTACTCATATTTGCTTCAGCATTAATTATATTATCTTTACCTCCAAGGTATGTTATAAGTTTATTTGCTTCAATATTAAAACTTTTTTTTCTAAGTTTTAAAACTACCAAAACAATAAGAGTAATAATTACCGCTATAATAGCATATTGTACATAAATATTATTTAACATATTTCCTCCATAATAATTTTATCAAAATTAGTTAGTCCTGTAAATCACATTTTTTCGTTTTTCACATAAATTATAATGAAAGTAAAAGAGAGGGTGATTATTTATGAATAATACGAATAGAAATGGAAACTGCATAAATGAAATACTTTCAGTTATATTAGTACTTCAGGAAAATGCTTGCCCTGAGAATTGTTTAGATACATGTGATAGACCTATGTTAGGAGGAGGGGCAAATTGCCTTATTTGTAATACAAGACCTGTAATGCTATATACTTGCTGTGCTAATGGACAACCATGGTCAATGCCAGTAGCTAAAGAGGCCAGTACATGTGCTGCAGGTACTACAAGTGATACTTGTTCTACAGTTTTTAGGGTAGAAAAAATCGAGGGCAATTGTTGTACTTTTAGAGTTTTAGTGACAAATCCTGATGAAACATCTTTAAATCCTTATGTTTCCACTAACTCATTTTTCACAATGGATTGTAGTTGTTTATGTTGTATTAGGTGTTTAACTGACTGTTATGTAGATTGCGTTTGTTAAATTTCAGGCCCCATAAGGGCTTTTTTTAATACGTATAAATTTGTAAAATTTAATGTAAAGTTTGAATTATATAATATACAAGTATTTTAAAGTTGTTTATACTATAGATAGAATATGAAATTCATATGGAGGCATATATGACAAAAGAAATGTTTATTAATTCCCACCCAAATATTAATTTTAATAATACTAATTTTTTAACTGATGAAGCTTTTAAAGATTTTGATGATGAGCAACTTGTTAATTTATGCAAGATGTCACACACAAATGCATGGCTTTTATATGAATATATTTATATTTATTCTTATGAACAATTTTATAAAGAAATGCTTATTAAAATTGCTAAAATAAATCCAAAATTTTTTGATATTTCAAATATTAATGATGTACATGGTAATCCTTATGATTGTAAGAAATTTGATTATAAAGTAATATTTTGTGAATATGAAATTTTATTTAATAATGGTTTAATTAAAACTAATAATGTAAATTATAATAATATTTATGAAATAGAATTTGTTGATGCCTTTTTACAAATGAAAAATGAGTATAAAGAAAGTGGTAAATTAAATGATAAAGTTATAAATACTTTAACATCTTTTCTAAAACAAAAAATTTTAAAAGAGGATGCAAATATAGCAAATGTAGATTCTATAATAAATGAAATTATTGGTTATTTACTAAGTTCTGATATAAATCTTAGTGATATTATTATATATAGATATACTACTTATAAAAGAATTTTGGTTGAAGGAAAATATAAAGATAAATTAGTGGATTTTGATACGAATTCATTAGATGCCCTATTAGATATTAAAGTTAAACAAGTAAAAAATTTGATGTCAAGACTTCGAAATGAATATGAAGAATTTGATAGTTATAGTTATCATAAACAATTTAAATTTACTATTAATATGCTAGCAATACTGGGTTATCAAAATTCTGAAAAATTAATTAATTTATTAGATGGAAATGAAAAATATTTTAGTGATGTATTTTATAGTTTTTTCCGTCTAGATTTACAAAAAATTCATTTAGATTCTAATAGGATAGTTTATGATGAAAATTTTATTGATTTCTTTTTTAGCCCAAATGGTATTTTAAAACATATTATATCCTCAGATTATGAAATAATATATAATTTAGATGTAATATATGAAAATTATGAAGAATTTGAAAAAAGATTTAAATCACAGAATATACAAAATAAAATGGATTTTTATAAAGATATTATTAGAAAGGGAATTACTAGACCATTAGAACCAGATTTATATCTTCTTGAGGGAGATATTATTAATGAATGTGTTGATAATAAAAAGTTTCAAAAATATACTAAAGATAAAGATATTATTCAAAATGTATGTGATGAATATAGAAAAGTGCGTCATAATTTTATGAAAACAATTCCATATGTAAGTGGAGAAAAAGATGGTTATTATTATGAAACATTATTATGTGATGATCCTAATTTATTTGTAATGGGTTCTAAAACTAATTGTTGTTTTAAAATTGGTGGTGAGGCATCTTCTTTTGTACAATATTGTGCTGAAAATATTAACGGGAGAGTTTTAGTTATTAAAAATGATAAAGGTAAAGTATGTGGAATGATTCCTTTTGTAAGAAATGGTAATTTATTATTATGTAATTCTATTGAATCTGTTTCAGTAAAAAATCTAGATACCATGAGAATATTATTTGATGTAGCTACCAGTGCTTTTGAAAAAATGATAAATATTTCTTCAAATAATGAAATTGAAAATGAAAGTATAACTGTGGTACTTATGGGAAATTATAAAAATCAAATTAATGAAATAGGTAATTATGATATGGTATCACCTGGGTTAATTTCATTTAGTGATTTAAGACCATTAGATGAAAAAGACGATATGTATGCAAATATGGGTGGATATGATTATACAAATTATATAATTACTCAAAAAGATGACTACGCAATTTATACTTCTTCAAGTTTTCATCCACGTGCTATATATTTTGATCCACGTAAAGAAACTAAAATAGTAGAAAAAGAGTATATTACAAATGATGATATAAAAGAAATAGAAAAAATATATTATGAAAAAACAAATGGTAAAATAGACTTATCACATGCTTTGAAATTAATATATAATAAAGACTATTTCATTTTAATTAATGATGATTATAGTATTGTTTCCATGATTGTAGGTTGTGATCCAAGAGCTTTAGAAGAATATACGGAATATTTAAGTTTAGAAAAAGAATATGTAAGTAATTTTGATAAAAATGGACATATTAAAGAAAGTGCATATTATAGATAATATTATGCATTTAAATTTATTGACTAATTATAAAAAATATTATATTATTTTATTAGATAGAAAGTAGAAAAAAGGGTGAAAAGTGTGACGAATGCATATAAATTTACGTATATTTTTTTAGGTATCATGATTACTTTGCTAATTACATTTTTAATTCTTTGGTTTACAAAATCATATACTATTACTTTTGATACTGATGGAGCACAAACTTATGAGGCTATTTCTATTAGACCAGCACAAAAAATAGAGTTACCTCCAGCACCTGTAAAAGAGGGTTATATTTTTATAGGTTGGTATTATGAAGACCAAAAATTTGATGAAAATACACTTGTATTTGATAATATAACGTTAAAAGCTAAATGGAAAAGTGTTTTAGAATAAAAAAAGGAGTTATTGGAAATTTATTTTTCCAATTGCTCCATTTTTTTAATTAAATCTAAATATTTTTCTTTTTCTTTTTCTAAAGTTTCTTTGTCTTTTCTTTCAAATCTTACAGTAAGAACTGGTCCTGTATTTGATTGCCTTATTAAAGTAAAACCATCATCATAATCAATTCTTATTCCATCAATATTATTATATTTTATATTTTCATTATCAAGATATTTTTTTAAATTATCAATTATTTTTGATTTACTTTCTTCGGTAACTTCAATTTTTATTTCAGGGGTATGATAATATTTTGGAATTTCTTCGCTCATTTGACTTAGCATATTATCACTTTTTGAAAGCATTTCAATTATTCGCAAAGCATTATATATTCCATCATCAGTACCAATCCATTTATCTTTAAACCATAAATGTCCTGAAAATTCACCACCAAAGTCTAAGTTCATTTCATTTATTTTTAAATTCATATAACTATTTCCTGTTCGATATATTGTAAGTGGTAAATTTATTTTTTTCATTTCATCAATAACTGCTTTAGAACATTTTACATCCATAATAGCATTTCTATTTTTTAAGTTAGGATTTAAATATTTATAAATACTAATCATTATATTATCTATTGGAGTAAACATGGCTTTATCATCTACAACACCAACTCTATCTGCATCACCATCAATTCCAAGACCTATATCAAAGTGATTATCAATTATTTCATTTTTAAGCATTTGCATATTTTCTTCGACTGAGGGATCTGGATGATGTATAGGGAAAGAACCATCACTTATTCCATTAATTATTTTATAATCAATGTTAAGTCTTTTTAATATTCTTTCTAATATTATACTTCCTGTTCCATTACCTGGATCAAATACTGCTTTTATTTTTTTATTTCCAAGTTCAATACTTTCACATATTTTATTTATATAACTTTCAAAATTATCATTATATTCTTGATAAGTACCTTGACTATTTTTAAAATTACCTTCGAATACAAAATCTCTAAAATCATATATTTCTTTTCCACAGGCATTTCCTTTTATTGAAAAAGAAAATTTAAAACCATTATATTCTTTTGGATTATGTGATGCTGTTATCATAATTCCATTTTCAATATTAAGTAGTTTTTTATAATAATAATATATTGGTGTTGTACATAAACCTAAATCAATTACGTTTGCTCCTCCTTGCAAAAGCCCATTTACTAAAGAAGAACGTAACGTTTCTGAAGAAAGTCTATTATCATGTCCTATTATTACCTTATTATTTTTAATGTATGATGCAAATGCATGACCAAACTTATATGCATCATCTTCATTTAAATCAGTAGGGTATATTCCCCTTACATCATATTCTCTAAATATATATTTTTCCATATCATCACCAATTAAATTATATAATTTTTAAAATTATTCGTAAATATTTTATACATTTACTTTACATTTTATTATGTTAATTATTTTTATAATATAAAATTGTAATAAAAATAATATATAAATTCCCAACAAACCCAGTATTTACCTAGCATGTTTTTTCTTAAATCATATAGATTTAGGAAAATTTATGTCCCAAATACCGTTAAAAGTACTTGAAAAAGTATTAAATACATGGTTAAATTATATTGAAAGTAACGAAAATGCGTAGGTGATTTTTCCTAAATCTATATGATTTAAGAAAATTGGCATTCGTATT
>CAYSFJ010000029.1:0-10714 GCA_964430785.1 uncultured Mycoplasma sp.
ACTCTCCAATCCCTTATAAATACGAATGCCAATTTTCTTAAATCATATAGATTTAGGAAAATTTATGTCCCAAATACCGTTAAAAGTACTTGAAAAAGTAATAATTTAATGATTAAATTATATTGAAAGTAACGATAGTGCGTAGGTGATTTTTCTTAAATCTATATGATTTAAGAAAAACTATGCTAGGTAAATACTGGGTTTATAAGGAATTTATATATTTTAAAAAAACTTAGAAATTTTTATCTTCCTAAGTTTTCCTCTTTTAAAGAAATAATATTTTCTATAAAATTATTAATTTCTACAACTATTTGATTATAAACATCTTCATTTTTTATATATACATGAGCATTTACTAAACTATTTGCATAAGACAATATTTCATCATAATCTATAAAACTATTATTATGTAATGCTTTTATTAAACTAAAATATTGTATAAAACTTATTTGACTAATACTATTATTTAATACATAGCCTTGCATTAACTGAAGATCTTTTCTAGCCCTAGATACAATATTCTTCATATATTTTGGAAAATCTTCCATATTATTTTTTTTCATAATTTTACCCCCTAATTAACCTTATTTATTTTGAAGCATGTTTAATAAATCAATTTTAAACATTTCTTTTGAAGCATTTTGTTTAGAAATCATAATACCTTTATAAGTTGTAAGTTCACTTCTGTGACCCTCTAAAAGAATATCTTCTGGTGTTAATGATTCAAGCATCACAATACCCTCTTTTTTATGAACAGTATATAAAAGTTTTACTTCACCATGAATTTGAGTAAATATCTTATCACTAGGAAGTTTTAATTCATAACTTTCAGTACCATTTTTCTTATTTTCTGATACTTTTTCACCTACTAAATTACCATTTCTTAAAGATGGATAATATTCAAAAGTAAGTTTTTTAAAAGCAATCATATTATACTTTTTTAAAGCTCTTTCTAGTTTTCTAAACTCATTTTCATTAATATAATCTAAAACATATCCTTTCATTTCCATTTCCCCCTTATTACGCTACAATTATAGCATAGTTTTCAAATAATGTCAAGTTTACACTTCATTATTAGTATTTACCCAATGGAGCCTTATTATACAATGAATTTCATTGACTGTCAAATAAAAAGTAAGAAAATAATAAAAATAGATGTTTTTCTTAAAATAAGTTATAATATTTAATAGAGGTAATTAAGATGAATGAATTAAAAATAAAGGGAATATATAGGCACTTTAAAGGAAACTATTATTTAGTCGAAGATATAGGAAAAGATTCAGAAACCAAGGAAGATATGGTAATTTATAGACATTTATACTGTGATGGAAGTTTAGCTTAACAATTTTTTATCTGAGGTAGATCATGAAAAATATCCAAATGTAAAACAAAAATATAGATTTGAATTACAAAAAGTAGAAAGTGTAGCTAAAAATTTCAAAAATAAATAAATTAAAGAAGAAAACAAAATAATTTTCTTCTTTTTTAATATGATTTACTAATTTCTACGATTTACTGATATTAAAGGCATATCTATTGTAAGTTGTTTTATTCTTTCAATAATTCTTCTTGCTTTTACGTTATCAACACTATCTTTTGAAGTAGATAAATGTTTTTCAAGTTCACTAATATCTAAATTACTTGTAAAAAAGGTAGTTTTATGTTTATTCATTCTTTCTTGTAAAATAGTACCAAGTATTTCATCTCTACCCCAATTAGTTACATTTTCTGCACCTATATCATCAAGTACAAGAATTTCTACATTTGAATAAAAATTAACTTTACTTTCCACTAAAGATAAATTTTCTTTCAAAGTTCTTAAAAGTTCAGGATAATATACAATTTCATATGAAACATGTTTTTTTATTTTAAGTTCATTTAAAAGACATGCTAATAAAAAAGTTTTTCCACTTCCAAAACTACCATGTAAATATAACCCTTTAGAATTAGATTTAATAGTATATTCATCATAAAATTTCTTTAAAAATTTAATTAATTCTATTCTATTTTTATCTGATACATCAATATCTTTCATTCTAGCATTTTTTAATTCATTATTTTCATCTTTTTCATTTACTATTTTTTCATATTCTTTTAATTTTTTACATTTTGCATAACCAAAAATTAAAAAACTTTCTTTATTTTCTGGGTAATATACATAACCTTTTATTTTATTTTTACATTCACTTAATCCAGGACAATTTTTACAATTATGTAGTTCATTTATAGTATCCTCAAGGGAAGATAAGTTACTTTTTGCTTCTACAACACTTATATTAAATTTATTTACAAGTGAAACAAAATCAGGATTTTGTTTAAGCTCTTGATATTTATTTTCTAAAACATTACCATTATATTCACTTTTTATTTTTTCCATCACTTGAACTCCTTTAATAAATCAGTTAATTCTTTTTGTTCTTCTTCAGATGCATCATTTTTTTCAATCTTTGTATTAAACCAAGCAGGTTCACTAATTTTTTTACTTGGCACAGTTATTTTTTTATTTAATTTTTTATGTTCTTTTTCGGCAAATTTCATTGCTTCCTCAGCAGTTTTTAAATCTGCCCTTTTCCATTGTCCTGCAATAGTTTCAACATAAGCAATTGTAAGACGATTATTATTTTTACGAAGACAATAATCAAGTAGTACATTTACAACAGCTGGCGAAAGTTCTAAATCAACTAAAAGACTTTCAACAAGTTTTAAATCTTTAGCTGTAGGACTTGCACCTTTATTTTTATATTTTAAAAAGTCATAAGGACTTATACTTTCAAACATTTGAACAATTTGTGCATGAATTGATGTATCACCACTAGCTTTTTTTAAATATTCAGGTTGAGTTCTATAAACAAGTGTAGGCATACTATTAGAGGATAAATTATATTTCTTTCTAGCATTCATTCTAAGTTCATTTTTATCAATCATACCAAATTCATTTAAACTAATACGTAGTAATTCAATAATTTGTAGTGTATCAAAATTATATATAAAAGATAAATTATCAATTAAATCTTTTGAACGCTTATTAAGAGCTTTTTCAGATAATACACTTTTTGGAATTGAGGATATTATTAAATCATAATCAATCTTACTATTTAATTGAATAGAATTTGAACACCTTTCTTTTGCACCTTCCTTTGGTGCATAAGAAGATGAAATAAATACTTCATCCATCTTTTTAGTAATTTCTTCATAACCAGAATAATCACTTCTTTTCTTTTGAAAATACTTAAATAATTTATCATATTCATCTGGACCTATATTACTATAAAGTACCATATTTAATATTGGATGATTAAAAAATTCTGATGGTAATAAGGGACTATAAAGTTCATAAATATATGATTTTACATCACCAGATTTAACATATGTTTTTAAAAGTCCAGCAGCTTCAAGACAATAAAATGCACTTTGAATATTTTCTTTAGTATCTTTTAAAAGAGATATTAAATGTTGATGTAACTGTTCATCGCTTTCTTCCTCTTTTAAAGATAAGTCTTGCCATAAAATAAGATATAATGAAACAGCTAAACTTCCAATAATAGGCATATAAAAAGAAATTAAGTTTTTCTTATCAACATCACTTAATATAGTTTTATTAATTACTTTATATTTATCTGCAGGTAAAAACATATTTCCTCCTACAAATATTATAAAATATAAAAAATAAAATCACAATAAAAAAAAGATAACCAAACTGATTATCTTGTAAAAGTATCTTGTTGAACTTCTTCTTGAGCAATTTTTGGAACTTTACCCCTAATTTGAATTTTAATATTTCCACTTGGAGCTTGAGTTTCTACAATAGAACCAATTTCTTTTCCATAAATAGCTTTTCCAATTGGAGATGAAGTTGAAATAACATTTTCTTTATATTCCATAATATGATTTACAATTGTTAATGTATTAGATAACATTGTACCATCATCATATGTAATTAATAAATCAACTGTATCACCATCATTTACTAAATTTTCTTGTGTAATTGTTTGATTAACTATTTCAGCAGTGGCAAGTTCTTGATTAATTTGTATTATTTCTTTATTAGTAATTTCTTCTTGTTGGTTTAAAAGCATAAAATATGGTTCATCATTACCAGCACCACCTTGGAATGAAATTTTTTCATCTCTGATTTTTTGTAATCTACCTTTTAACTTCTCAATTCTTTGTTTTTTATTTTGAGCTTCCTCATTTGTTAATATCATTTTTACCTTCCTTTCAACAAAATTAATATATCATATTTTTTTTATATTTTCAATAATTACTTTTCATTTAAAATTGCTATTTTCCCAACATTTTGGCATTTTTTACAATAATAAGTACTTCTACCATCAATTTTAGACTTTAATATTATCTCATCACATATTTTGCAAGGTTTACCATCATTTTTATGAACAAGTAAATAATTTTGATAATTACCAGAGTGATTTAAAGAAAATGTATAACTTTTTATAGTGGTTCCATTATGTTTAATTGAATCATTTAAAATGTCTTTTGAATAATAAATTATACTTTCTAAATTATTTTTAGTTATTTCTTTTCCCTTTAAAAAAGGACTAATTTTTGATTT
This sequence comes from uncultured Mycoplasma sp., assembly GCA_964430785.1. Lineage (GTDB taxonomy): Bacteria > Bacillota_I > Bacilli_A > RF39 > UBA660 > UBA6448. Next base: position 4,571 of record CAYSFJ010000029.1, read on the forward strand.
AAACAAAATCTCATCAGCATAAATATTACCAATTCCCGACATAATACTTTGATCAAGTAAAATAGTTTTAATACATTTATTAGATTTATTTATTTTATTTAATAACTGCTCAGTATATTGAACTTTATTAGCATCAGGACCAATATTTTCAAAATAACCATTTATTTCATCTTTATTAATTAATTTCATTCTTCCAAACTTTCGAGTATCATTATACCTTAATGTAAAATCCTCAAAATAAAATATTACATGTTCATGTTTTAAATTCATTTGTGAAATAGGTTTAATATTAAACTTACCTTCCATACGAAGATGAGATATTAAATAATATTTATCAAGTACAAATATTAAATATTTACCTTTTCTTTGAATATCAATAAAACTATTATTTATAAGTTTTTTCTTAAAATCATTTATATCATTTTCAATCATTTTAGGATATAAAATATCAATATTAATTATTTTTTTATTTAAAATATTTTCTTTCAAATAATTTCTAACTGTTTCTACTTCAGGAAGTTCTGGCATACTTTCACCCCCCTATTTTAAATCATACCAATTATTTCCAACATCAGTACTTACTTTAAGTGGTACAGATAAACTAACAATATTTTCCATTGCATCCTTAACAATTTTTTTCACCTTATCAAGTTCCCCATTTTTAACATCAAATATTAGTTCATCATGAATTTGTAAAACTAATTTACTTTGAATATTTTCTTTTGTAAATATTTCATCTATTTTAATCATTGCCATTTTAATTATATCTGCAGCACTACCTTGAATTGGTGTATTTATAGCCATTCTTTCTCCAGATTTTCTAACCATAAAATTAGCATCATTTATTTCATTAATAATTCTTTTTCTTCCATAATTTGTATAAACATAACCATTTTCTTTAGCATAATTAATCATTTTATCCATATATTCTTTTACCTCTGGATAAAGATTATAATATTTTTCTATAAATTCATCTGCCTGTTTTTTAGAAATATGAAGATTTTCACCAAGACCAAAACCACTTATTCCATAAACAATTCCAAAAATTACTGCTTTTGCGGCACTTCTTTCATTTTTTGTAACATCAGCTATATCTTTATTATGAATATCTGCAGCAACTTTTAAATGAATATCACCACCTTCATTAAATGTATCAATCATTGTCTTTGAATTAATTGTTGAGGCAAGTATTCTTAATTCTATTTGTGAATAATCCAAACTAAGTAATACATCATTACTAGGTAAAAAGGCTTTTCTTATTTGTTTACCCTCACTTGTTTTAACTGGAATATTTTGAAGATTAGGATGAATCGAAGAAAGTCTTCCAGTTCTTGCTACTGTTTGTTTAAAAATTGTATGAATTTTACCATTAACAATATACTCTTTCAAACCATCAATATATGTTGATTTTAATTTAGATAATCCACGATATTCTAAAATTAAATTAATAATTGGATGATTGTTAGCAAGTTTTTCTAATGATGTTTCATCAGTTTTATAATTTGTTTTATTTTTTTTGCCTTTACCAATTTTCATCTTTTCAAAAAGTATTTCACCTAGTTGTTTAGGTGAAGAAATATTAAATGTTTCACCAGCATATTCATATATTTGATTAGTAATCACTTCAAGTTTTTTAGAAATAACATCTTTTTGATTATCTAAAACTTCACTTGATACTTTAATACCCTCTTTTTCCATTTTAAGAAGTACATTTGAAAGGGGTAATTCAATATTTTCATAAATATTATCTTGTTCGTTTTTCTTTAAAAGTTCATAATTTTCTTCATAATTTTCAAATAAAAATTTTACTTTTAAAACCTGATACTGTATATAATCACTTGTGTTATAAATTTTAATTAAATTATTAATCGTAGGCAATTCAAAACCTTTTTTTATTGCACAAGAAGATATATCACTAGTAACATTATCCCCATTTAAATATGAACAAAGTGAATAATCAAGTAATACATTAAAATTTTGATTTAATAAATATTGACACTTTTTGCTATCAAAACATACTATTTTTTTATTATTTAAATTTAAGTATTTTATATTTTCTTTAGAAAAATAGTAGTAAAATTTACCATCATATAATGATATACTTAATATATTTGCACATGTATAATCATCTTTATCACATTCTATGTATAAAGCATTTATATCATTTGTTACAACATTTACATTTTCATTTACATCAATAAAAGGAATTTCTTCACTACCTTTATTTTTTGTAATTCCATTTAATAAAGATGTAAATTCTAGTTTAGAAAATATATCATATAAAAGTTCATTATTAGCACCATTATATTTTAAATCCTCTAAAGAGATATTAAGAGGAACATCACAATATATAGTAGCAAGTTTTTTTGACATAAAAGCATCATCTTTAAAATTTACAAGTTTATCATGAATGCTACCCTTTATTTCATCAATATGATTATATAAATTTTCTATAGTTTGATATTCTTTTAAAAGTTTAATTGCACCTTTTTCACCAATACCCTTAACACCAGGAATATTATCAGAACTATCTCCCATTAAAGCCTTTAAATCAATCATATTAATTGGATTAATACCATATTCCTCTTTAAAAGTTTTTTCATTAAATCGAATAAAACCTGTTTGTTTAAGGAGTTTTACATCAGTTTCAAAATTAATAAGTTGAAGTAAATCTTTATCCGAAGAAATTATTGTAGCATCAAATTCAATATCATTTTCACACATTTTAACAAGTGTTCCAATAATGTCATCAGCTTCATATGGTTCAAGTTCTAAATATTTTATTCCCATTGCAGTAAGAATTTCTCTAGCATAGGGCATTTGTATTTTCAATTCATCTGGAGTATTTTGTCTACCTTCTTTATAAAAAGAATACTCTCTTTTACGAAAATTTTTACCAATATCAAAAGCAACTGCTATATAAGTAGGATTTTCTTCCTTAATTATTTTATTTATCATATTTACAAAAGAAAATAATGCGTTTGTCGGAAGTCCTGTACTTGTTTTCATATTAGCACCACTATAAAAAGTTGCATAATAACTTCTAAACATTAAATTATTTCCATCAATTAAAATTATTTTTTTCATTATTGTCTCCTAAAACTTTTATCATTTGTAAATTCCTTTGTAGATACATATATTGGATCCATATTAGGATTATATCTATTTTCTAAGTTATAACCAAAATATTTTACATAATCTTTTGCTATTACTAGCATAAATGTCGTATCAATTATTTTATTTTCATTTTCTATCCATGTATGTCTTCCATCAGGTGAATTAACTGTTCCAATTAAAAATTTATTTGTTCCTCCACATAAATATGGATTATCTAATGAATAACTAACTTGTTTAGCACATACTGTACAATAGCCTAAATTTGCACCATCCATAAATACCTCACAAAATGAATTTACTCCTTTTGATCTTATATTTTGCATATCAAGTTTTTCCCATAATTCTTTAGAAAATCCAGATATCTTTCCAGTAGTAATACCCTCATCTACTACTTTTCTAAATTCTATATTATTAGCATATAAATATTTTAAAATATCATAACATTTATAATATTCAGTTTCCTTTAAAATAACATTCTCTAGCATACTTTACTCCCATATATATAGTATACCATAGATTTTTATAATTAATAAAAAGTTTATAAAAAAACATAACTAAATTCTATCGTTATGTTTAATTTCTTTTCTTATTCCCTTTAATCCTTGAGAATCTTTATATTTTTCATAAAAATCATTATCAAGCCAAATAGTTACAAAATTTTCCCATCTATTTTTAATAGAGGTTTTAGGTTTTAAGTTAATATTAACTACTGGAATATCCCGTTTTAAAGAAGATGAATAAGTCTTTAAAAATTTTAAATATGAATATAAAGTTAATAATTGAAAAATATATAATGGAGTAAATATAATTAAATATAAAATATTTGAATTTGAATTATTAATAAAATTTATAAATTTACTACCTAAAATAGTTAATCTATTAATATCAGTTACAAGATAAATTATTATTACAGTTATACTCATAACAATTGTTTTAATTTTCCCAATCTTTGAGGTCTTTATATTAATATTTTTTTGAAATTTGATAATTTGAATTAAAACAATGGCAACTTCAAATATAATTGATGCAATAGAATATTTTGTTACTTTAAAAAGAATTATTAAATTACTACATGAAAAAAGTTTATCTGCTATACCATCAAACATGCTACCAAAAAATGTTGCAACATGAAATTTTCTAGCTAAAAATCCATCAATACAATCTGTAAGATAACAACATATTGAGAGAATTGCAGCATATAATCCTCCATAATTAAAATATACTGGAATCATCATAAATACACCAATTATTCTTACCATTGTAAGAAGATTAACAAACATTAACATAAACTTTTTCATAATCTATCTCCCTTATTTTATATTGCTAAATTCAAGTAAATAATCATCATCATTATCTTTAATATTGATAGATAAAATACTTTGCTCATTAATTTTAAATACTATTTTCATATTTTCATTTTCATAACTAATTTCATTTTTTTCTTCATCAATATTTTCAGTTAAATTAGTAGTTAATTCATATATTTTTTGAATATCAAAAAAACTTTCATTTAATCCAATATATAAATCCTCGATAGGAATTTTTTCATCCATATTTATTTTAAATATACCATCATTATTAATTTCATATTTAACAAGGCCTTCACTATTTTCTTTATATCCCAAGTCTTTTTCTTGAGTTTTACTTCCAGTATATATGGTTTTTCCCAAAGAGGTATTTATAGTATATTTATAGTCATATTCACCATTAAGAAGTTTGTTTTTCATACCCTCAAAAGTTATAACATTCTCAGTTGTAACATTATCTATAGAATTATCAACACGATTCATTGAATTATCATTATTATCATAATATGGTAACACAACAATTATATAAACAAATAAGAAAAAAATAATCCATATACCTAAACAAATTAGGGCATGAGTTTTCTTATTATCCCATAATTTAACAACTACACTATCTGGATTTTTCTTTTTGAGCAACTTAATTACTAACATATAAATTTTCCTTATCAATGCCATTTAAAAATGCTTTTATATTCATTTCATTTTTACCAAATGGTTTTATTATTTCTAGACTAATAACGCCATCATTACAACCAATTTCTAAATTATTTTTACTTATATATACCTTACCTACTTCACTATTTTTTTTAATAAATGTAGCTTTACAAACTTTAATTTCTTTATCACTTAAAATAAAATTAGCATAAGGAGATGGTGCAAAAGCTCTTATTTGATTTATAATATCTTTTCCATTTTTATTAAAATCTATTTTTTCATCTTCCCTAGTAATAAGTCTTGTGTAAGTTGCATCTTCTTCATTTTGAATAATACTTTCATTTTCTCCTTTAACAATTAATGGTAAAGTTTTTTCTAAAAGTATTGGTGCTAAAATAGATAATTTTTTTGATAGTGACAAAAGATTATCATCACTATCAACATTAATGCTTTCCATAGAAATAATATTTCCAGTATCCATACCTTTATCCATATACATAATGGTTATACCAGTTTTATTCTCTCCATTTAAAATAGCACTTTGAATAGGTGAAGCTCCCCTATATTTTGGCAAAAGTGATGCATGAATATTAATACAACCAAGTTTTGGAATATTTAAAATACTTTCTGGAACAATTTTTCCATATGCACAGGTTATTATAATATCTGGATTAATTTCACTTATTATTTCATAAGCACTGCCTATTTTATCTGGTGTTATTACATCAATATTATTTTCTAAAGCACATTTTTTTACAGGAGAATAAGTAAGCACTTTCTTTCTTCCCTCATATGTATCTTTTTTTGTTATAACCAAAACAGTATTAGTATTTTCTATTAAAAATTTAAGTGTAGGAACTGCAAATAAAGGTGTTCCCATAAATATTACTTTTAAGTCTTTCATTTATCCTCCATATATCAAAATTATACACTATTTTTCCCTAAAATAAAAGAAATTTATTCATTAAAAAATTTCCTTAATAAAGGAAATAATTTTTCTAATGGTGTCTTGTTGGAGATTCGAACTCCAGACCCTTTGATTAAAAGTCAAATGCTCTACCGACTG
>CAYSFJ010000030.1:0-10542 GCA_964430785.1 uncultured Mycoplasma sp.
TTCTTATTGAATTATCACCATTTATTCTAATTATTCTCCAGTATATATCATTTCCACTACTATCTTTTCCAAATTTTACCCAGTTATTATTTACTGCTCCTCTAAAATAATAAGATGTTCCTAAATCATCTGTTGCTGCATACATACCTTCATTTGTAGTTGATACACTACTAAAATCTGGTGTTCCTTTTGCCTCTATGGCGGTGGCTCCCCCATTATATGCTAAAATTCTTTCATAACCATATGTCCCTAAATCAAGTTCTGTCATATCACAATCATAATTAGTTACATATATTTTACCTGTAAAAGATACTCCCGCAATCGAGGTTTGTAATACTGTTAAATTATAGTATTTTCCATTTATGTTTATATTTTGAGTAGTTTGGCTGCCCATACTTTGTATGGATGCACCACTTACAAGAGTATATACATTGCCATTTTTATAACTTGATATTGTAGTACTATCAAAATTTGTTTCACTTGCAAAATTATTTGTTCCACTAGCACCTGTTACTTGTAAAGTTATTTCTTTATCACCATTTTTAGTTGTAGGACTAGTTCCATATACATTGGAAGAACTATCATACTCATACACTACATCATAAGTACATGTAGTGGCAAAACCTTCAGCACCAGTTAAACTTACTGAAAGTGTTGCTGTATTTGAGGCTACTGCTACATTATCATCTGCATTATACTTTGCCATTGATGTTTCCGGAACTTGAATATTTAACTGAGTAGAGGTTGCAATAAATGATGCATTACCTGGACTTACAGAGTTAATATTAACCACAATACTATTATCTAAATTTACACTAAATGTACCAAGATAAGCATATGTGGCTCCAATAACCAAAATAATAAATAATGAAATTTGAATAATTAATGTAACTTTATTTTTTTTATCTTTCATATATTTCTCCATTCAAGTAAAATAATTAGTCTACTTACTAGTACACCTTACTATTAAATTCTATCATTAATTTTTATAATTTTCAATAACACTTTAAGCAAATAAAAAAAAGAGCATTATGCCCTTCCAGAATATTTACCATCTTTTGTAGAAACTAAAATCTTTTCACCTTGATTAATAAATAAAGGAACTTTTACAGTATAACCTGTTTCTATTTTAGCATCTTTATTAGCATTATTAGTGGTATTTCCCTTAACAGCTGGTTCTGTTTCAATAACTTCATATTCAACTTTTTCAGGAAGTGTTACGCCAATAATTTCTCCTTCGTAAATATCAAGTGTTAAAGTTAAACCCTCTTTAATAAACTTAACATTATCACCTAAAACTTTAGTAGAAACTTCAATTTGTTCATAAGTTTCATTATTCATAAATGTATAATTTTCACCAGAGGCATATAAAAAACTTACTTCAGTTCTATCAATATGAGCTTTTTGAATTTTAAGATTAGTATTATAAGTATCTTCGACTGTAGAACCTGTTCTTAAGTTTTTAAGTTTAATTCTTACAAAAGCAGGACCTTTACCTGGTTTAACATGTTGAAATTCTTGAATAGTACATAAATTACCATCCATAATAATTGTCATACCATTTTTAATGTCATTAATATTAATAAACATAATTTACCTCCTATTTCTTTTCTTTTGCTACAACATGTTTATGACAAGCTGAGCAGTATCTTTTAAGTTCTAATCTTTCAGGATTATTTTTCTTATTTTTACTTACTGGACGAAGTTCTCTACCACAATCGGTACATTTAATAGTAACTTCTTTTCTATTTTCATTTTTAGCCATAGTTATCCCTCCTTTTTCAAGTACGTTAATATTATAGCAAACTAATCGCCCATTTTTCAAGTTTTTTAGAAAGATATTTATTTTTCATTAAAAATACTTGTAATCCTTTTAGAAATTTTACTTGTTAAATAATAAATATAATCTTTATTCTTACCATTATTATGTGAGGTATTTGGACAAACAATAATTAAAGATATTTTAGGATCATCATAAGGAAAAAAACCTACCATTGTAAGAGTTAAAGTTTTAGTATCTATTTTTCCATCATTATTTGTATCAATAAAAGATTCACTTGTACCAGTTTTACCTGCCGGAGAAAGATTTTTATTCATAAATCCTAAACCAGTACCACTATTCATAACTTCATAAAAACCCTTATGAATTTGAGTAAAGTCTTCATCTAAAAGATCAACATGACCAACTACTTCATGATTATTTTGAAAAATTATAGTATCATTATTTTTTATTACATTTACAAGTGATGGACTAATTCTACTACCTTTCATAGCAAGCGTATTAATATAATTAAAAAGTCCTACTGGTGTATAAGTATCATACTGTCCTATTGATAAATTAAGTAGTAAATCATCACTAATAATGCTTCCTTTTATACCAGGTTTTTCATTAGGTAAATCAATACCAGTTATAATACCAAGACCATATGATGCAAGCATATCCCTATAAATATTAAACTCTTTTTCTGAAACATTTAAATCCATATTAGGTTTATATTTTTTTCCTAAAAGTGAAATAGCTATTATAAATTGATAATAATTAGAACTCATCTTTAAAGCAGAAACATCATCTAAATAACCAAGTTTTTTAAAAGAACATTTTTCTGTTTTATTTTTAAGTTTTATACAACCATCTAAAATTTTCTTACCTTTTTCTATTAAATTATATTTATAACCAACACTAATCGTAGCACCTTTAACCGAAGAACCCATTGTAAAAGCACTATTAATATTATTTAAACTAATATCTGTAAAAGTATCATCATTTAAATATCTTTGTCCATTTAATGAATATATTTCTGAAGTTTTAGGATTACCTACAATAACATATGTATCATTTAAATATTCTGTATTAAGATGTTTTTTTGCTTTAACAAGTTCCTCTTTTATAATAGTATTTATTTCATTAACTAAATTTATATCAATAGATAAATATAAATCACTTCCTTTTTTTCCTTTGGAAATTAATGTTAAACTATAATCACTATTAACTTTATATTTAGAATTTGTACCCTTTAAATACTCTTCATACTCATTTTCTAAACCAGAAATACCAACTTTTTCATATAACTTATAACCTTTTTTTAAATAATATTTTTTATTTTCTTTTTGAATAGATCCTACTGAACCTAAAACATTTTTTAAAGTATCATTATATGGGTAAAATCTTATAAAGCTTTCCTTTATAAATAATCCAGAAACTTTACTATTTAAAATTAAAGATACTTCTTCATCTGATAAATTATCTTTTAAAATAATATCTTCATATTTATAACTATTATTAACTTTTTTTATAAAAAAATCTTCATTTATATTAAAATTATTATTTATAAATTTAAGTATTTCAGATATATCTTCATTTTCATTATAATGATATACAAGATTATATATCTTTTTATTACCTACAAGTAAAATACCATTTTTATCATATATATTTCCTCTTAAACCATCATAAATACTAACTATTTTTTGAGTTTTAAATATAAGTCTATCTTGATAGTAACTATTTAAAATTTTATAATTATAAATAAAATATATACTTATAAATAAAAAGAAAATAATTATAGTAATTTTAAATATTATTAAAAACTTTTTCATATTAATAGTATTCAAAAAATAAAATAAATCATACAATATATTGGGTGATAAAATGTTTGGTATGATAGATAATTTAATGAAAGGTTTATCTAAAGAAGATGTAAATAAATTTGCTAAAAGTAAAAATATTTTCTTAGACGAAAATGAGCTTTCATTTACTTATGATTTTATTAAAAAAAATTATAAACAAATGATTAAAAATCCAAATTTATTTAAAATAGATTTATATAAAAATAAATATAAAGGTAATAATTTTGAGAAAATAAAAAAAGTATATATTGAATACTTTTCTAAATATCAAAGATTTTTATAATATTTTAATGTATCCTCGGTTAAATTTGAATTGAATTTTTTATTTTTAATCATTTCTATTTCAAATTTATATGGAGGATATCCTTCAATATATGGTGTTTCAAGTATTTTTGGAACATTTTTTAATTTGTCATTATATATTACGTTTATTAAATTATCAAATCCTATATAACCATAACCAATATTTTCATGTCTATCTTTTTTACTTCCTAAAGGGTTTTTACTATCATTAATATGAACACACCCAATTTTATCTATGCCTATCAAACTATCAAATTTTTTTAAATAATCATCAAAATTTGCTATATCAACTCCAGAATCATTTAAATGGCAAGTATCTAAACATACACCAATTTTATTTTTAAATATTACATTATCAAGTAAATATTTTATTTCTTCGATGTTTTTACCACATTCAGTACCTTTTCCTGCCATTGTTTCAAGAAGTACTATTACATTTGTATCAACGTTAATAACATAATTTAAAGCATCAGCAATATTTTTAAGAGCAACTTCTCTATCAAGGGAAACACTAGCACCTGGATGAACAACAATATATTTCACTCCAAGTTCATCACATCTTTTAATTTCATTTTTTAAAAAGTTAATACTAAATTGCCATTTATTTGGATCTATATTATTTGCAAGATTTATTATATATGGAGCATGACATATAACATTTTCTATATTTATACCAATTTTCTTCATAAGGTTTTGTGCCTCGATTACATTATTTACATTTATTTCTTTCCTAATTGTATTTTGTGGAGCACCCGTATAAAACATAAATGTATTTGCATTATATGAGATGGACTCCTTAACAGCACCTAAAAGTCCATTATTAAAACTTACATGTGAGCCTATTATCATTTTTTATCACCCTACTAAAAGAGTATCACAAAATAAAAAAAAACTCAAATGAGTTTTTTTAAGAACATTTTGATTCTTTTTCTGATGACCCAGTTTTATCTACCATCTCACAAATTTTCGCAGTTGTAATTCCGCCACAATTAGTTAACTTAGTCTTTTCTTCATCAGTTGTTGAATCTTTAGCGGCTTCATAACCAGTATCTGAATTTGCATCAAGGTAATAATATACACCATTAGTAAGCCAATACTTATATGAATATTGACCATTGCCTTCATAAGTTACTAGTACAGAACCATCATATTTATCTTTTTCTTCAGTATATCCTTGAGCTTTTAACCATGTAAATGGCATACAAACTGATTCAGTCGAATTGAATTGAGGGTCAGATTTTAAAGCCTCAGCTTGATATGCTGTTTTTGCAGCAGTAATTAAATCAAGTCCATCATTTCTTAAAGCAGATTTTCTTGAATTAGCCATTAATGGTCCTATTGCAGTAATACCTATTAACATAACAACTGCTAAAATAACGATTACAGCAAGAAGTTCAACTAATGTAAAACCTTTTTTATTATTTCTCATATTTGCTATCCTTTCTATATTAAGAATAGCATACTAAAAAAAATTTTTCAAGATATTTTTACTTAATTGTGTCAATTATTGATGATATCATTTCTACTGTATCAATAGCTTTACTTATTTTATCGGTGGTTCTTTCTTTATAAAGTTCTTTCATTTTACTTTCAAATGTTTTAAAAAAGTTTGGATTACGATTTAAATCTTTTATATAATATGAATTTTCCATAAAATGAGAAAATAGTTTTTCATTTTCTTTTAAAGTTACAAGTACACTTTTATTCATTAATCCTCGAAAAATTTATTAAGTGGTCGTGGCGTAACAGGTGTTTTAGGAATGCTTCCTCCCGTTTTACTTGTAAGTTCTTGAACAAAATCTAATGCCTTTTGAGCTGTAGAAATATGCTGTTTAATTGTATCCATATTAACGCCTTTTATTAAATCATTTATTTTAAAACTACTTTCTTCACTTCTTTCACTATTTTTATATTCACTCCATACACTTTCATCTTCACCATAAATATCATAAAGTTCATAAAATTTTTGCCATGACATTTTACCACTTTCTATGTACTTAGCAAGACTTGGATTTTTACTTGCAAATGCTTTAAAATCATCTTTTTTACTCATGATATCACCAATATAAATATATGAAAAAAATTATAGTTAATGAATAAAACACCCAATCTACATTGTAAATTGAGTGTTTATTTTTTATATTTTAAAACTATTTGTAAAATCTTCGAATGATATTTGAGCTTCCTCTTTTACAGGTTCTAATTCTTTAACATTTTGATTTTCAATTACTTTATGATTTTTTTCAAATTCATATTTAGGCTTAACAGTAACTACTTTTAATTTAGTATAAGTACTTCCAAAACTATTTGAATCCATAATAGGAATATCACTATTTTTTATTTCATTAACATCATCATTTGTTTTAACGACATTTATTGTTTTAACATTTGAGGTAAATGCAGATATTAATCTATACTCTTTAGTTTTATTTTTCTTAATTATTTCTTTACCTTTTTTATTTCTAGATAGTTTAACAAGTTCAGATAATTTTACCCTTTTTGCAGTATTTAAGTTAGTAAAAATATTAACGTATTCATCACTATCATTAATTTGTGATGATGATATAACATTACATTCTTTTACAGGATAGCCTTTAACACCTGATGCTTTTGGACCAACCTCAGGGATTTCACCAGTTTCAAATAATAAGTAATAGTTATTATCTGTTAAAATTAATGTTTCTTTTCCCTCTTTTTGAACACTTATTAGTTCATCATTAGCTTTAAGTTTAATTGCGGTTAATGGTTTAGAACACCTTGAAACTTCAAATTCTTCCATTCTAACTTTTTTAATCATACCCTCTTTTGAAGTTAATACTAAAGATGACCCTTTTTCAAAAATAAATGAATTAATAATTTTTTCATTTTCTTTAATCATGATTAAATTACTAATATGTTTACCTAAATCTTTCCATTTACATTCAGTTATTGTATGAACTGGAATAAATAAATAATTTCCAAGTGAAGTAAATGATAATATATAATCTCTTGTATTAAGTTCAAATATATTTCTTACAAAATCACCAGGTTTTAAAGTAGTTTCCTCTGTGGCAGCCTTATAAGACTTCATAGGTACTTTTTTAATATAACCATCATTTGTAATAATTACTATAACATCCTCTTTAGGAATCATATCTTTTAAATCAACTTTTATTTCAGTTATTTCATCTTTAATTTCAGTTTTTCTAGGAACTGCATAGTTTTTCTTAACTTCTTTAAGTTCTGTTTTCATTAAAGATTTTAAAACATTTTCATCAGATAATATTTCATGACATCTTTCAATTAACTTTTGAAGTTCTTCGGCTCTTTCCTTTAAAACTACAATATCTGTATTAGTAAGTCTATAAAGTTGTAAAGTAACTATTGCTTCGGCTTGCTCTATATTAAATTCAAATTTATTAACCAAATTTTCTTTAGCATCAGATTTATTTTTAGAACTTCTTATTACTTTTATAACTTCATCAAGAATTGATATTGCTTTCATAAGTCCAGATACAATATTAAATTCTTTTTCATATGTTTTAAGTTCAAATGTAGTTCTTTTAATAACAATATCTTTATAATGTGCAATATATGCATCAAGTATTTCAAGTATTCCGAGTACTTTAGGACTCCTATTAACAATTGATACCATATTATAATTATAACTTATCTGAAGATCTGTATTTTTAAATAAATAATTTAAAATTAACTCTTTATTTGCACCTGTTTTTAAATCAATTGCTATTTGTAAACCTTCCCTATCAGTTTCATCTCTTACTTCGCTTATACCTTCAATCTTTTTATCAATTCTAATTGAATCTATTTTACTTACAAGTGCTGCTTTATTTACATCAAAAGGTATTTCTGAAACTATAATTTGTTCTTTACCTTTTTCTTTTCTAAATTCAGTTTTTGCTCTAACAATTACTTTACCAGTTCCTTTTGTAAAAGCAGATATTATTCCTTCTTTTCCTTCGACTATTCCTCCAGTTGGAAAATCTGGACCTTTTACAATTTCAAGTATTGTTTCTAATCTACAAGATGGTGAATCTATTCTTTTTATAGTGGCATCAATAATTTCCCCTAAATTATGGGGAGGAATATTTGTTGCATATCCTGCTGAAATACCATTTGCACCATTTACAAGTAAATTTGGAAATTTAGCAGGAAGTACGGTAGGTTCTAAGAAACGATCATCAAAATTTAATGCCCATGCAACAGTTTCTTTATCTAAATCTTTTAAAAGTTCATTACTTATTTTAGCAAGTCTTGCCTCCGTATAACGATATGCTGCGGGACCATCACCATCCATTGAACCATTATTTCCATGAATATCGACTAAAATATGGTTTTGTTTCCACCATTGACTCATTCTTACCATTGCATCATATACTGATGAATCTCCATGTGGATGAAATTTACCTAAAACGTCACCAACAGTTGCAGCACATTTTATGTAACCTTTGTCGGATGTATTTCCTGCTTTATGCATAGCATAAAGTATTCTTCGTTGAACTGGTTTTAAACCGTCTCTTACATCTGGAATAGCACGGTCAAGAATTATTTCTTTAGCATACTTTCCAAATCTATCACCCATTATTTCCTCAAGAGCATAATCTTGTATTCTTTTTAATATTTCATTTTCCATATTTTACCCCCTATAATTATCTTCCATGGTAAACTCAACATTTTCATTTATCCATTCTTTTCTAGGTTCGACTTTATCACCCATAAGTGTACTAACCCTTTTTTCAGCAAGAGCAGCATCAGTAATATTTACTCTAATAAGCATTCTTGTATCTGGATTCATTGTTGTTTCCCAAAGTTGTTCTGGATTCATTTCACCAAGTCCTTTATATCTTTGAACAGCATATTTACCAGAATTTTCTCTTTTTATATCTTCGAGTTCTTCATCTGTATAAGCATAAAATCTTTTCTTACCATAATCTATTTTATAAAGTGGAGGTACTGCTATATATAAATGTCCTGTTTCAATAAGACCTCGCATATATCTATAAAAAAATGTAAGAAGTAAAATCTGAATATGTGCTCCATCAACATCAGCATCTGTCATTATTATTACTTTATCATAATTTGATTCACTTGCATCAAAACTTTGACCAACACCTGCTCCAATTGTATAAATTAAAGTATTAATTTCTTCATTTTTAAATAAATCTTCACTACTTGCCTTATCAGCATTTATAACTTTTCCTCGAAGCGGAAGTATTGCTTGAAATTTACGATTTCTTCCTCCTTTAGCAGAACCACCAGCGGAATTACCTTCGACTATAAAAAGTTCATTTATTTTAGGATTTTTGCTTTGTGCAGGAGCAAGTTTTCCAGATAAATTTTTTTCTATTTTACTTTTATTTTTACCATTTCTTGCTTCTTCTCTTGCTTTTCTTGCGGCTTCCCTAGCAGTTTTACTTTTCATTGCTTTTTCTAATATATTAAGAGCAACTTCTTTGTTTTCCTCAAGATAAAATTTTAAACTATCATAAGTAATGCTTTCAGTTATACTTCTTGCCTCAGGTGTTCCAAGTTTTCCTTTAGTTTGTCCTTCAAATTGTAAAAGTTCCTCAGGTATTTTAAGACTTATTACAGCAGTTAATCCCTCCCTTACATCTGCTCCATCAAGAGAATAATCTTTACCTTTAAAAATACTATTATTTTTTGCATAATCATTAAATGCTTTGGTAATTCCTGTTTTAAATCCAACTTCATGAGAACCACCATCACATGTTTTAACATTATTAACAAACGATAAAATATTTTCTTGATAAGTATCAGTATACTGAAGTGCAACATCTACTTCGATGCCTTGTTTATTACCTGAATAATTTATAACTTTATGTAAAGTTACTTTATCTTCATTTATATAATCTACAAAACTAGTTAAACCATTTTCATAATGATATTTAACTTCTTTTTTATCCGCCTCATCAATAACCTCAATGGTAAGACCTGGAAGTAAAAAAGCACTTTCCTGCATTCTTTCACAAATTGTTGTATATGAAAATTGTAAATTTTTAAAAATTTCATCATCTGGTTTAAATTTTACAATAGTTCCAGTTTTTTTACTTTCTCCAATAGTTCTAAGAGGTTTTTTAACTTTACCGCCCTTTTCAAAATCTATTTCACTTATTTTACCATCACGATAAATTACTACTGTCATAGAACTTGATAAAGCATTAACTACTGATGCACCAACACCATGAAGACCACCAGATACTTTATAACCATCTTCAGTAAATTTACCACCAGCATGAAGCACAGTATAAATAACCTCAGGAGTACTTTTTCCTGAAGCATGCATTCCCACTGGAACACCACGGCCATTATCAGCTACAGTGATTGAATTATCTTTATTAATAACTATTTTTATATAATTACCAAAACCATTTATTACTTCATCTATTGAGTTGTCTACTATTTCCCATACTAAATGATGAAGGCCTCTTTTATCTGTTGAACCAATATACATTCCCGGTCTTTTTCTAACAGCCTCCAAGCCTTCTAAAATCTTAATAGATGATTCATCATATTTTTTTACCATAGTACCACCTTAGATTATTATAAATAAAAAAAATAATTTTATCAACTTAACTTTACACAATTTTTATTTTA
>CAYSFJ010000031.1:0-10296 GCA_964430785.1 uncultured Mycoplasma sp.
GTGCTTCGAACTTTTTTAGAAGTTCTTCATATTGATTGTATAAAGATTTTGAATAGTTACTTGCCATAATTAAATCACTCCTTACTGTATATAGTATCTAATATTTTATGTATAAATTAAAGTCTTATAATTTTTTTTAAAATAGTGTATTATAGTAGTAAGAACTTAAAAAGGATAGACTTTTATCTATCCTTGACTGAACTGTAACATTTAAGTAGATAAAATACAAAATTACTAATTGACATAAAAAATAATGTTATGGTAATATATCTTTAAGACCTAGGATATGTAGCTCAATGCTAAGCGTATAGTAAGTACGTTGCACCCTAGGCATTTTTTATTAATTATTTACTACACAAACATATAATTAATTATGAAGAAATATATTAATTATGTTTTAATATTATTTATAATATCAATTTTTCTTTTATCTTCAGTATTTGGAAAAGATAATTTATATTTAATAGGGAAAACTATAGTAATTGATCCTGGACATGGTTTTTTAGACCCTGGTACATCATATGAAAATATATTGGAAAAAGATATTAATTTAAGTATAAGTCTTTATTTAAAGGATAAACTAGAAAGTTTAGGAGCAACTGTATATATGACAAGAGATGCAGATTATGATTTATCATCTCCCAATGTTATGTATCGTAAGAAAAGTGATTTTGATAATCGAATAAAATTGATTAATAACTCTAAAGCAGATATTTATTTAAGTATTCATTTAAATTATTTAAGTGATAATAAATATTATGGACCTCAAGTATTTTATAATGATAAAAATATTTATTTTGCAAATATTATGCAAAATGTTTTAAATAAAGGATTAAATAGTGATCGAAAGATTAAAACTATTCCAAATAATACATATATGTATTCTAAATTAAAAATAAGTGGTTTATTAATTGAATGTGGATTTTTATCAAATTACGAGGATAGGCAAAAACTTATTAAAAGTGATTATCAAAAGAAGATTGCAAATTTGATATCTAAAGGAGTAATAAAATATTTTTCATAAAATATATGGAAATAATAAATTTCTGTGATATAATTGATTATATAGTAAAAAGGTGAGATAGTGGAGAAAACATTTAAAACATTAGATGAACAAATAAATATTTTAATTGAAAAAGGTTTAACTATAAATGATATAGAAAAAGCAAAATCAATTCTTCTTAGAGAAAATTATTTTTTTGTGACAGGATATAAATTTTTATTTGTTAAATCTTATTCTGATCGTAGATTTAATAAAGGTACTACTTTTGAAGAATTATATGCAATGTTTATATTTGATAGGCAACTTAGAAATATTTTATTTAAAAATATATTGGTATTTGAAAATAATTTAAAAAGTATTATGGCTTATGTTATGAGTAAAAATCATGGTTATAAAGAAAAAAATTATTTGAATAAAAATAACTTTGTTCATGATAATACAAAAAATAGGCAAATTAATGATTTAATTCATAAAATGAAAAGACAAATTAGTATAAATGGAAAACAACACTCTGCGACTAGTCATTTTATAAATAATTATGGATATATACCTCTTTGGGTTGTTGTTAAAGTATTATCTTTTGGTATAGTTGGTGAACTTTATACAGTGCTTCAAAATGAAGATAAAAGGGAAATTGCTGAAATATTTAATATAGACATAGATAGTTTTCAAAGTTATTTACCTATATTAGCAAATTACCGAAATTTATGTGCTCATGAAGATATATGTTATAATAATAAAACTCAAATTTTAATAAATAATACAATATATCATAAACTTTTAAATATACCTAAAATGGATGGAGAATATATTTATGGTAAAAATGATTTATTTGCATTAATAATTATTTTAAAGAGAATATTAAATGAGGATGATTTTAATTTGTTTATAAATGAAGTTGAATATGAATTAGATATTTTATCAGGTAAACTTCATTCAATAAATATTGATAAGGTATTAGATGCGATGGGATTTCCAATAAATTTTAAAGAAATTGAAAGGATGGATTAATTATGATAAAAAAAGAAAGTAGTAATAAAATAATTTATATAGTAGTTTTTTTCCTAGGGTGTTTATTAATGTATGGTGTTATATATAAATATCCCACTATACTTCATACAAATTTAACTAAAGTTGAAAAAAATGTAACTATAACTGATAATGGAATAGCAGAGTCTGTTGAAAAGGTTTATGATGCAGTTGTAGTTGTAGCAACATATTCTGATGAAAAAATGATTTCAAGTGGAACTGGTTTTGTTTATAAAGCAGATGATAATGACGCTTATATTTTAACAAATAATCATGTAATTGAGGGTGGAAACTCAGTTAATGTTACTTTTACTGATGGAAAGGTTATAAATACGCAAATAATTGGTACGGATAGTTTATCAGATATTGCTGTTTTAAAGGTAAAAAAATCAGATATTATTTCTGTTGCCGAAATTGGTAATAGCGATGAACTTAGAGTTGGAGATACAACCTTTGCAGTTGGTGCACCACTTGATAGCGTTTATTCTTGGACTGTTACAAGAGGTATTATATCTGGAAAAGATAGAATGGTTGAGGTAAGTCTTAATAATAATGGTGATTATGTTATGAAAGTATTGCAAACTGATGCAGCAATTAATTCAGGTAATAGTGGAGGACCACTTTGTAATGCTAATGGACAGGTTGTTGGAATAACATCATTAAAATTAGTTGATGAATCTGTTGAAGGTATGGGATTTGCAATTCCAATTGAGATTGCTTTAAGTTATGCTGAAAAACTTGAAAATAATGAAAAAATTACACAACCTTATTTAGGTGTATCAATGATTAATGTTGCAAATGCATATTATTATCCAGAATACTATTCAATAATAAATGAATATAAAATTACTAAAGGAGTAATTGTAGTAACAACAGAAAAAGGATCACCCGCAGCTAAAGCAGGTTTAGAAAGTGGAGATATTATAGTTAAGATTAATGATGATGAAGTAACAAGTGTTGCATATTTAAGATA
This sequence comes from uncultured Mycoplasma sp., assembly GCA_964430785.1. Lineage (GTDB taxonomy): Bacteria > Bacillota_I > Bacilli_A > RF39 > UBA660 > UBA6448. The sequence goes on from CAYSFJ010000031.1 coordinate 3,006, forward strand.
TTACTTGTATAATTATGGTGTAGGTGATAAAGTAGAAATCACTTATATTAGAAAAGGTAAAACATTAAAAACCACTGTTACATTAGGCTCTAATTCAAAAACTTATTAGAAACTAGTAATAGTTTCTTTTCTTATTATGGAGGGATAATGAAAGATATTAAGATAAGAAGAATCTGTGCATATATGATTGACTTAATTATTATAATTGTACTTGTTAATTTATTAAGCCAAATAAATATATTAAATCCATATAAAAATAAATATAATAAGGTTTATGAAAAATATGAAGAATTTTATAATGAAAATTTTAATGAAAATACCACAATTGATTATGATATTTTAAAATCTCAAGAATACCTAGATATTGCACATGATTTATCATTTTATTCAATATTTTATTCAATAATTGAAATTGTTGTTATTATTTTATATTTTACATTATATCCTCTTTTGTTTGATGGACAAACTATTGGTAAAAAATTATGTAGGATTAAGATTTCTAGTGTTAAGGGAAAACTTAAATTTAAATCTCTACTTATAAGAATTTTATTTTGCCCGATATTTACAAATGTAATTTTGTATACAACGTTTTCAAATATTATAACATTACTGTTTACTATATTATTTAAAGGAAAAGTATATTACTATAGTTATTTAATATTATCAATAGTTGCGACTATTTATTCATATATAGATATAATTTTTATGATTAATAAGGATGTATCATTACATGACAAATTGTCTCATACAAAAGTTGAAGTTATAAAAGGAGTTTAAAATGAATAGTGTTTATGAAAAAGTATTGGAATTTAAAAATAAGTTTCCTGGAACTGTTGCTTGGAGACTAAAAAAACATAGTGAAGTAATTGAGGGTTATATTAATCCAGATGAATATGTATTATATGCTTTCTGTGGCCAAAAAAATGAAAAATGGTATGATATATTTACATCTTGTGTAATCGTATTAACTAACAAAAGACTTTTAATAGGTCAAAAAAGAGTTGTATTTGGTAGCATATATACACAAATAACCCCAGATTTATATAATGATATGAGAATATATAAAGGTTTACTTTTTGGAAAAATAACAATTGATACTGTAAAAGAGGTAGTGATAATATCAAATTTATCTAAGAGTTCTTTAGATGATATTGAAACAAATATTTCTCAGTTTATGATGCAAGAAAAATTAAAATATAAAGATAGAGATGTATGAAAAAGTTAAAAGTACTAATTTTTTCTTTTTTATTAATTTTTCTTTCTTTTACACTTTTTTATTTTATTCCAAAAAGTTATGAACTTAAATACATAGTAAAAGGTTATGACATAATTCAAACATTTAATAAGAAAAAGAAAATTTATACATTTAAATTAACAAAAAATAATATAGAGTATTTATATGCAATTAATGATAAATATTATCATAATCATAAACAAATTAATAATATTAAACAAAATGGTAACATAATTAATATATCAAATAATAATTTAAAGAATTTTTATATTAATAAAAAAAAAGATAAATATTATACTTTATATTATGAAACAATTTTTGATGATAAAAAGAAATATACTTATAATAATATAGATGTGTATAATATAAATGCAAATTTTTATATATGGAATTATTCTTCTTTTATAAATATTAATTTGCTAGATAAATCTGAAATCAAATTATTTGATAGTGATATTTATAGTTTAGATTTATGTATTACTTATCAAGATTATTTGTTAGTAGCGGACTATAATAATAAATATAAATTTAATAAATTTTATTTAATAAATTCCAATAACAATAAAATTAAAGAAGTTTCTTTGGATGAAGAAATATATTTTAATAGTTATTTTTTAGGTACATATAAAAAATATATTTATTTATATGATATGCAAAATCAAATAGAATTTAAAATTAATCCTTTAAAAAGTGTTATATATAAAAATAAATATGAAATTTTAAATAATAATAAATTTGAAAATATAAGTGTTAATAAACTTAATAAAGGAAATGTCTTATTTAAAGAAAATAAAGATTTTTATTTTGAATTAGATGATAATAAACTTATGTATATTACTCCAGTTAACAAGATATATGTTTCTTCTTTAGAAGTTTCTAAAATAGTATATTCTGATGAAAACGAATGCTATTTTATAAGTGATGATACGTTATATTATGTAAACAAAAATAAAATATTAAAACTTATGACTTATAGTGAATGGAATTATAATAATGGAAATATTTATCTTTTTAAATAACATTTTTAAAAATTAAACATATTTTACTATAGGAGTGATAAGATGTTTGAAAAATATCGTGTAAAAGCTAATGATAATATTGATGGTATTGCTAAAATGTTTCGTACCAATAAAGAATTTTTAGTAGATTTGAATAATTTGGGATATAATGAGACTTTACGTGAAGGCATGGATTTAATAGTTCCTAAAAATAAAGAAAAATACTTTGATACTTATACAATTAATAAGGGGGATTCTCTTTATGGTATAAGTAGGAAATATAATATAAATCCAAATTTATTAGCGGCAATTAATGGACTTAATTTAGATGATTATATTTATCCAAATCAAGTGATAATGCTTCCTGTATCAGGTTATAGTTATTATGTTACTGCTGAAGGAGATACATTAAATAGTGTTTCTGAAATATTTAATAAAAATATTCAAGAAATTGTTAAAGAAAATGAAACTATTTATTTATTACCAGGTCAAATTTTAGTTTCACAAAGAAAGTGATGGTGCTAATGCATCATTTTTTATTTACAATGTAAAGCAATTGTCAAATAAAATTAAAATTTTAGTGTAAAGTTGTTTGCTTAGACGTTTTTATGGTACAATGACATTGAAAGTAGTAGAAAATATGCTTATAATTTTGGGTAAGAAATTATATTGATTGGAGTGGTTGAAATGGATATTAGTTACTATGAAAACGAAATTGAAAAGTATAACAAAGAAAAAGAACATTTAGAAAAGGAGTTATCATCTTTATATGAAGCTAAAAGTATTATTCCTTTAAATGAATTTTTAAAAGAGGAAGCAACTATAAAAAAGTATATGGAAAGTAATGAATTAAAGATTGCTGAGAATAATAAAATTATTAATGCATATAAAAGCATGATTGAAAACATTACTTCTCTTAGAAGCTTGAATGAGTCTAAACCAGATTATAACCATCCTGAGGTAAAGGAAGAACTTAATAGAAAAAGAAACGAAATTGAGGAAAGTAAAAAGATATTACCACAAGAACTTATTGATGATATATATAAAACTATTGAACTAGAAAATCAAAATAAAGCACAAAGTATAGATAATCCAGAGCTTGATCTTTCCACTAAGAAAAAAACTGGAATAGAATATTATGAAGACCAAATTAAAAGTGAACTTGAAAACATTAAATATCTTGAAACTAGATTGCCTAATATGGAATTAATTAAAAAATATAATCCATCTTTAGTTTATAAGTACTCAATGGAAGAAGATAAAATTAATAAACAACTTACTGAAGAAAAAGCAAAACTTAAACAAAATGAGGAAATTGTTAATACATATAATGAGACACTAGAGAACGTAAATGCTTTAAAAAGGTTGGCTAATTCAAATCCAGATTATAGTCGTAATGACGTAAAGGATGAAATCGTAAAAAGAAGTAAGGTAATTGATGAAAATAAGAAAAATTTACCTGATGATCTTGTAGATGAAATCGATGATAAATTTATTCAAGATATGAAAAATAAGGTTGCTCAAGCAAATAAAGTGGATGAACCTAAAGTAGATGATACTATTAAGCAAAATGATGATGACAAAAAACTTGATGATGAAGATTCTTCAAAAGTAAAACCATTTGGTGGTGGCAGTGATTCTGGTTCTTCAAGTAGTTCGAGTACAAGTGATAGTGGTAATCAAAGCAATAATAATTCTGAAGCACTTGCTAATGTAAAGCCCCAGGGACTATCAGTTATTCCACCACAAAATCTTGATGTAAAAAATACTACTAAACAAAAAGAAGAAGAACCTACTAAGGTTGTTGGCAATAAAGCATGGAATTGGATTAAGAAAAATAAGAAAAAGATTTTAATTGCTTTAGGCATAACTGCTATTACAGTTGCTGTTATAATTCTTATTTCACAACTAATGCCTGCAATCGCGGCACTATCTGAAGCTCAACAAATATCTGCCCTTACTACTTCAATGCTAAATAATGCTGCCTCTTGGCATGGGGCATCAACTGCTGGAAGAACTGCACTTCATTTGGCTAATGAGGGACTTGCTAATAGTGTAATGAGTTTAACTGGTAAAGCTGCATTATTTAATAGTTCTACTGGAGTTTGGACTTTTGCTGGTACAGAACTTGGAAGTTTTGCAGTTAGTGCATCTTCAGCAGTTACTGCACAAATAGCTAAGGTTGCTGCAATTTCAAAGACTGCTGCAATACTTGGTGCTGGAGGATTGGGCGTTACTGGCCTTGGAGCTTTATTAAATGACAAAAAAGGTAGTAAAAAAACAAAAAAAGTTGTAGAAAATAGTCCTGAACCTAATTCTATTCCAAATAAACCAGAAGATAGTCAAGAGTTTACTAATCCAAATAATCCTACTAGAAATGATGATGATTCACAAGTATATAATAAATATAATACTAGAATTGATGGAATTATTACACATTTCAAACTACTAACAGATGATATAAAAATGAAAGATGCTTTATTGAAAAGATTACAGTCAATATATAATGAAATTGAAAATAGTACTAAACTAGGCCTAGAAGAAAGAGAATTATTAAAAGAAAAAATAAATAGTTTTGTTGATAGCTTAGATAATAATATGGAAAGGAAATAATAGTATGAATGTAGATGAAATGATAACTTTGGCTAATAATATCAGTTATGGTTTATTATTAAAAGGGTCTTTTGGTTCAGAAAATTATTTTTTAGCAGTTCAGCTTGATGATAATGAAGAACCTACTGATAAATATGAAGTATTAAAAGAAATTAATGAAGATGGAGAAATATCTGTATTAATTGAAAAAGATCCTCTTGTATTAAATGAATTATTAAAACAATATAAACAGATGTATGAGTCTTTATAAAAAGTTATTTGTGTAAAAAGGTTTAAATGAATTTTACATTTTAACCTTTTTTAATGTAATTAAATATTCTATTAACTTTATGTAATTTTATTAAATTTTTTTATAATAAATTTTTATTGATTTTTTATAAATGTTTGATACAATTAGATTGGAGGTAAAATGGACATAAAAAATTTACACCTAGTGGGTGAAAAAACTTCAAAAATTTTAAATAAACTTGGAATATTTACTACTGAGGATTTAATTAATTATTATCCATATAGATATAATGTTTATAATTTTTCAAATATATTAAAAGAAAATGAAACATTAATATTAAATGTTACAATTGAATCAGTTCCTACTATTTCATATATAAAAAAGAATTTTAATAAATTATCATTTAGAGTAAGATATAATGATTTTGTTTTTAATGTAGTGATTTTTAATAGAGCTTTTTTAAAAAATAATTTAATAATAGGTAAAAGTATTGTAATAATTGGAAAATATAAAAATAATAATTTTACTGCTTCAGATATAAAATTTAATATAGTGGGTGGCCAAATAGAGGCAATATATCATCTTACTAAAGGAATAACTAATAATGCATTATCAAAAATAATAAGAGAAAATTTTAATAATGTATATATTAATGATACTCTGCCAAAAGATTTAATTGAAAAATATAATTTATTATCAAGAAAAGATGCTTTATATAATATTCATTTTGCAAATAATTTAAAAGATGTTCATTATGCTAAAAATAGACTTATTTACGAGGAATTATTTGAATTTTCATTTAAAATGAATTACTTCAAAAACCAAAATATTAGAAAAGAAAAATTATCTAAAAATATTGATATAAATAAGATAAATGAATTTATAAAGTTATTACCTTTTTCATTAACTATTGATCAAGATAATTCTTATAAAGAAGTGGTTAAAGACATGTGTTCTAGTAAAAAAATGAATAGACTTTTATTAGGAGATGTAGGAAGCGGTAAAACTATTGTAGCAGTAGGTGCAATTTATGCAAATTATATTGCCGGTTATGAAGCTGCTTTAATGGCTCCGACTGAAGTACTTGCTATTCAACATTATTTTAGTATTAAAAATATTTTAGATAAATTTAATGTTGCTGTGGAATTAATTACTGGTTCAATGACAAAGAAAGAAAAAGAAAAAATTTATAAAAGAGTTCAAAATGGTGAGATAGATTTGTTAATTGGAACACATTCATTATTAAATGATAATATAGTATTTAATAAATTAGGTCTTGTTATAACAGATGAACAACATCGTTTTGGGGTACATCAAAGGTTTACTTTGGAGGATAAATCAGAATGTCCAGATATTTTATATTTGTCCGCAACACCAATTCCAAGAACTTATGCAATGACCATTTATGGAGATTTAGATATATCTTATATAAAGACTAAACCTAATGGTAGGAAAGATATTATTACTAAAATAAAGAAAAATAGTGAAATTAAAGATGTATTAGGATATATGCTTGAACAAATTAAACTTGGACATCAAATATATGTTGTTTCACCTTTAGTCGATGATGACGAATCATTAAATTTAACAAGTGTAAATTTATTAAAAGAAAAATTAAGTATTGCATTTAAAAACTTATTTAGAATTGAGATTATTCATGGAAAAATGAAACCAAATGAAAAGGAAAGTATTATGAATGATTTTAAAAATAATCAAATTAAAATATTAATAGCGACGACTGTTATCGAGGTTGGTATTGATGTTTCAAATGCAACTATCATGACAATTTTTAATGCTGAAAGGTTTGGCCTTGCAACACTTCATCAGTTAAGAGGTAGAGTAGGTCGAAGCGATTTACAAAGTTATTGCTTTTTAATAAGTGATAGTGATAATGCTCGTCTTAAGGTAATGGAAGAAAGTAATGATGGATTTTATATTTCACAAAAAGACTTTGAAATGCGAGGATATGGAGATTTATTTGGAGTAAAACAACATGGCGATATGTCTTTTAAAATTGCAAATTTGAAAAATGATTATAATATTTTATTATTTGCAAATGAGGATGCAAAAAAATTTATTGATAGTAAGAATTACTTAAATAATGATTATTATAAAAATTTAATGCAGAATTTAAATATTACTGATTAAAAAGTGTAAAGTTAAGTAAAGCTGAAAAAAAACAATTGACTTTTTATAAAAATAATATTATTATTTAAT
>CAYSFJ010000032.1:0-10296 GCA_964430785.1 uncultured Mycoplasma sp.
TGATTCGTTATAACACGGTATCAATACTGCTATTTTTTCCATAGTACCTTCTTTCATATCTATACTAACACACTTTATATATAAAATCAAAAAAATATTAAAACCGATTAATAAGTTCTAATATTTCATTATTATTATTTTTGAATTTATTATATGTAGAAGCAAAATATAATTTTCTTTTTGAAAGTTTACTTGGATTATGTGCATAAGCATCACATACTTGTACTAAAAATCTTTTTTTCATTAACTTTTCATCATTATTTATTTCTTCATCTTTAATTGGTGTATCATGCATTTTAATTAAATAACATATTTTATTAATTTCATCATCATCAAAATTTAGCCTCTTTAATATTACATAAGCCATTTCTGAAGAAACATAAGGATGATTTGGAAAATGTCTAACTTCTCCATCAATAAACGAAAAAGGTTTCCCAATATCATGTAAGAGCAAACTTATTCTTACATCAAAATCTTTTAAAGAAAGTGATAATGCATATAATGTATGATTCCAAACATCTAAATGATGATGTGGATGTTTATGTTCAAATCCAACCATAAATTTAAGTTCTGGAATTACACTAAAAAGATAATCTAAATTATCATTTATGCTTTTTAAAACATCATCACTCATTAAAATATTATATATTTTTTCTTTATCCATACTCCACCAATAAATTTATTTCAAGTACTTTTTTAAATACATTCCAGTATAAGATTTCTTATTTTTTATTATTTCTTCAGGAGTACCAGTACATACAACTTTACCGCCACCATCTCCACCTTCTGGACCTAAATCAATAATATAATCTGCGACTTTAATTACATCTAAATTATGTTCAATTACAATTACAGTATCTTCATTATTAACTATGTTATTTAAAATTTCAAGTAATTTTTTTATATCATCTGTATGAAGTCCTGTTGTTGGTTCATCTAATATAAATACACTTTTTCCAGTAGCTTTCTTTTGTAATTCTTTAGAAAGTTTTACTCTACCAGCTTCTCCGCCAGAAAGTTCAACAGCACTTTGACCAAGTTTAATATATGAAAGTCCAACATCATTTAATACCTTTAATTTATTATATATTTTGGGAACATTTTTAAAAAACTCTAGAGCTTCACTTACTCGCATATCAAGTACATCAGCAATATTTTTTCCTTTATATGTTACACTTAAAGTTTCTTTATTATATCTTTTGCCATGACATACATCACAAGTTACATAAACATCAGGTAAAAAATGCATTTCTATTTTCTTTACTCCATCACCTTGACAAGCCTCACATCTTCCTCCTTTAACATTGAAAGAAAATTTACTTTTATCATATCCCCTAATTTTAGCTTCTTTAGTATTTGTAAATAAGTCTCTAATATCATCAAATACACCTACATAAGTTGCTGGATTACTACGAGGAGTTCTACCTATAGCATCTTGAGTAATCATAACAACTTTATCAATATTATTTAACCCCTCAACTTTATCACATTTACCTGGAATAACCTTTGATTTATATACATAATTTTGAAGTGTTTTATAAAGTATTTCATTTACTAAAGTACTTTTACCACTTCCAGATACTCCAGTTACGCAAATAAATTTACCTAATGGGAAGTCCACATCAATATTACACAAATTATTTTCTTTAGCACCTTTAATAGTTAAAAATTTACCATTACCTGCTCTACGAATTTTAGGTACTTCAATTTTAAGTTCTCCACTTAAATATTTGCCTGTTATACTATTTTTGTTATTCATAACTTCCTCAACAGTACCATAAGCAACAATGTTACCACCATTTTCACCAGCTCCAGGACCAACATCAACCAAAAAATCACATTGTCTCATTGTATCTTCATCATGTTCAACCACAATTAAAGTATTTCCTAAATCACGCATTTCTTTAAGACTATCTATAAGTCTTTGATTATCTCTTTGATGAAGTCCTATTGAAGGTTCATCAAGAACATATAAAACACCGGAAAGTTTACTTCCTATTTGAGTAGCAAGTCTAATTCTTTGAGCTTCACCACCAGATAATGTTTCTGCACTACGATTTAATGTCAAATAATTAAGTCCTACATTTTCCAAAAATGAAAGTCTATTAATAATTTCTTTTAGAATAAGCAAACTAATATTTTTTTCTTCCTCAGTTAATGTCAAATTTTCTAAAAATTTTTTTAATTTTGATAAATTCATATCTGTTAAATCAAATATATTTTTTTTATTTATAAAAACATTTAAAACTTCCTTCTTTAATCTTGTACCTTTACACTTTTCACAAGTACTTTCTACCATATAATTTGAAAGCCAATCTCTTATCCAAGATGCGGTTGTTTCAATGTATCTTCGCTGAAGTAAATTAACTACTCCTTCATAATAATCAGTTACATACCTTACATTTCCTGTTTTTGATTCATATTTAAAATCCATTTTTTCTTTTGTACCATAAAAAATAATATCAAGTTTTTTTCTAGAAATATTTTTAACTGGAGTATCCATATCTATATCATATTTTTTACATACTTGTTTAAGTGCACTAAAATATAGATTATTATCACGATTTATTGGAAGAAGTGCACCATGATTTAAAGTTTTTTCTTTATCAGGCATAATAAGATTCTCACTAATTTTAAGTTTAGTACCTATACCTTTACATTCCTCACATGCACCATAAGGTGAATTGAATGAAAAAAATCTTGGTTCAAGTTCAGCAATAGAATAATTACATTTACTACAAGCATATTTTTCACTCATAACTATTTCTTCATCATCAACCAAAAATACAACTTTACCATTTGCCATTTTACAAGCATTTTCAATATCTTCGAAAATTCTACTTCTTTCATCACTACTTATAGTTAATTTATCAATAATTATATCAATATTATCTTTTTTATTCTTTTCTAAAATAATATCATCATAAACATTTACATAATTTCCATTTACTCTAAGCTTGGTATATCCACTTTTTTTAACTTCGGATATTTCATCTTCATGCATACCCTTTTCACCATGAATTATTGGTGATAAAATGCTTATTTTCTTTCCATCATACTCCATAATTTTATTTGTCATTTCTTCGATAGATTGACTTTTTATAGGTATTTTATGTACAGGACAATATGGCACTCCAATTCTAGCAAATAAGAGTCTTAAATAATCATATATTTCTGTAATAGTTCCGACAGTTGAACGTGGATTTTTATTCGTAGATTTTTGATCTATACTAATTGAGGGTGATAACCCTTCGATTGAATCAACATCAGGCTTTTCTGTTCCTCCGATAAATTGTCTTGCATAAGCAGATAAACTTTCAACATACCTTCTTTGACCCTCAGCAAAAATTGTATCAAAAGCTAAACTACTTTTTCCACTACCAGATACACCTGTCATTACGATTAATTTATTTTTAGGAAGTTCTATATTTACATTTTTTAAATTGTTTTCTCTAGCTCCCTTTACTATAATTTTATTCATACTATACCTCTTTGCTTTTAATATTTTACCACAAAAATTAATTTTTTTGCATTACTATTACAATATAACAAAAAAAATAATAGTTATTTACTATTATTCTCATTATAAGTTTTAACCTTTTTTAAACAATAATCACCTTTTGGATGTGTAAAGCACTCCATACATACATCATAATCTTGTTCAACCATATCAAACCCAGTAATAAGTGGATAAAGACCATTCATAATGTTTGGTAAAAAAAATGTTACTACAGCAATAATAAATTTTACTATAAGTCCCTTAATTCCTTTTTTTACTTCCTTATCATCATCAGTAATAACTGCCTTTCCAAGAGTTATTATACCAATAACTATTAGTAAAATAGGAAGGACTATTTTAAATATTAATAATACATAACCAAGACCTTGCCATATAGTTATAGTACTTGCACAAAATCCATTTTCAGTTCCTATATTCATAATTTCACCCCTTTGGCAACAATACTATACCATATATTATAAAAAAATACAAATAAAAAGCCATTATTTTAGTAGATAATGACAATTTAACAACCTCTTGGATTTGATATACAGTTAGCACATGAAGTAACTTCTGACTCAACCTCAGAAAATTGATCAACAAGTGTAAAACATGCTGTAATCAAATTTGGTAAAAAGAAAATACAAACCGCAGCAATGAACTTAGTTATAAGTTTCTTAACCTGAGTTTTAATCTCTTTATCATCATCAGCAATAACAGCTTTACCAAGACCAATAATACCTAAAACAATTAATACAAGTGGGATTACGATTTTTACAACATTAACAATCCTTCCAACAAACTTCCATACATCTTTAGTTTGTTCACAAAAACTTACATCCATATAAACTCTCCTTTACTTGATTTTATTTTACCTTTTTTTCATAATTCTGTCAATAGAATTAAATATACTTTACATTAATTACCTGAATATACTAAAACCTTTTGAATCATTATCATCAATTCTAGTAAATCCAAGTTCCCTTAATAATTTTTTTATTACAGCATTATCATCCATTTTATCATCCACATTTGGCATATTATAAAATACTTTACTGCCACTTTCTTTTTCAAAATCCGTTACATCAGTTGGAGAAAGTACACTCCTATTTAAAATAATTTTTTTACCTTTTAATTTATTAAATACTTGCCTATCTAATTTAATTAGTTTATTAAGTTGAATTAATCCTGGCTCTATTAGATAAAGAATATCTGTAAAAAAACTTTCTACACTTGCATCATTCATATCAACTAAAATAACTTCTGTTTCATTATTATTTAAATCACCTAAATATTTATTTAATTCAAAACTATTAATATTAAAATCAAGATTATTGTCATTAAAGTATGCTAAATCTCCCTTATCAAGTTCGCATGCTCTAACCTTATAATTTCTTTCTAAATGTTTTTTCAATAAATATGTCAATGTTGTAGCTCCCGCATGTTCTGTGACATTTTTAATACCAATAATTCTTTGACCAATAAACCCAACATTATTTGAGTTTGTATTAATATTATCATTAAGTTTAGGTTCTTCAGGACGCATATTTAAATCTTGATAACTTGCAACATCTTTATAAGAATTAGGATTATCTATCAAAAATAGAATATTGTCAGCACTTTTTGTAAAATTATAAATACCCATTGATACTAAACCAGATAAATACATTGGAGATGACACAATATTTGAATCATCTAAAAGAATAATTACCTTAGACATATCAAAGGAAACAGATAATTTTTTCATGGTATTAATGTTCTCGTAATCTTCAAGAGCGGTAATATCAAGAATCATCCTGTTATAATAAAAATTTTTAAAAGTTGCTGCTAAATCATCAACTGAAAAAACACCATTTAAAGTTTTAATAACATCTATGCCTAAACTCATTAAAATACTTTCATTTTTATTTGATATAATTACATTCATATAATACTCCTATCTATATAATAATTTTGTTTCTCCTATTGCTCTTAAATTAAATGTTGAACTTATAATGGGTATATCAAGTTGATAAAAAACAAATATCTGATAATAATAACCCTTTAAAGTATTACATCCTTCTGAAGTATAAGGATCACATTTTTTTTGATTTTGAGAAGGTATTTTTGCTATGCAAAAAGAATCTTTATTTCCACTTAACGTTTTTGTACCAACACGAGTATAACCTGCAACCTCTGCTTTATCAGAAACTTTTTCATTTAAATTTTCTGCTACATCATCACAAGAACCAGTTTGTCTATAAGAGTTACTATCAAGTGCATCTATAATTTTTTGCAATGTTTCTTCATCTAAATCACTAGTATTGCAACCATTATTATCACATTCCGCGTCAAGTTTAAATCCTCCTGCATTTTCTATAATTGATACAAGTTGATCTTTAATTGCAAATGCATTAGACTGATTTAAAGTGTAAGACATAATAAATGCAAATATTAAAATACATATAATAACAATTATAAAAATCTGAATTCCGCCTATTCCTTCCTTCATAATCTACCCCTTATAATTACATAAAAATTCTTTACCATCCAAATAACATTTTACCATACCATCACTATTTGGTTCTGTAGAACATTTTGCTTTTTCACAACTTGTTTGCGAAACAAAATTATTTTTAATAATAGGCCAAACAGTAAAGTAAAAAAAGGCTATTAAAATAGCCACACAAACACACACAATAAGTAAGTTGGATAACTCTCCCGTAGCCTTTTTCATATTTTATTAACTCGCAGGTGTGGTTTCATCTGAGTTATCATCACCACAATCACACTTTATTGTTGATGTACTTTCTTCCATATTATTATCATAATAATGACAAGTTTGCATACCACCACTACACTCAGTACAATTAACTGAAGATTGACAATATAGTCTTGCCATAATTGCAGCCTTTAATGATGGATATAAGATAACTGAAAATAATGACAATATTAAAGCAATTGCAACAACTGTAATAACTGTTGAACTTAACTCACCAGTAGCTTCTTTCATATATTAATTCCTCCTTTATTTTATAAATTTATTATAACAACTAATTATAATTTTATCAATACACTTTACACATTTATGCATATTTCTTTACAATTAGTATTATAGATTCATTGTCTCCAATACCGCCAATAGTAATACTAACATTACACCAGCACCCGTTGCTATAAGCATTTTCATTGTCATGCCTTCCATTTTATCAAGTCTATTTTTATATCTTGTTTCTCTAGCTTTTTGTTGAAGTGATGAAATTGATTTTGAAAACGTTAAAAGCTGTTCTTGTTTTCTTTCCTGTCTACCTAAACTTAAACGATATAAAAGTCTCATCATTCTCATACTATCTCTTACTGGATAATTCTTTGCAAAATCCATATATGGATTAATGGTATCATCACCGGAATTGATAGCATTAATTAAATCTTCCAAACCAGGTTTAAAAATTTCTGGTGCCTCACTAATTGATTTACCAATAGCAACTGGAACAGTATAGTGTTGAATTAAAATTTCAATACTTTTTAAATAGTGCGGTAAAAGTGAATCAATTTGTGACATATGTTTTTTATAATAACTTTTTAAATTCATGTAAGTTAATTTAAAAATGCCATAGCCAATAATACATGAAGCAACACATCTTATTGCTGTTAGTCCACCAGACATTAATAGTAAAAATGCAAGTATCAAGGTAATCAAACCATTTCTAACTCTTTGATTAAATAATAAATCAGGATTTACTGCATTACCATACCTTGCTTTAACATAAAAATCCCAATCACTTTCTTTGAGTTTTCTAAATAATGCTTCATTATCACTAACTAATTTACTAAGACTAATTTGACCAGTAGTCAGCATTATACAATAAATAATTACAGCCAAAATGATAATTTCATAATACATACTATTCTACCCCCACATCTTCATTATAATACTTTTCACCTTTTAATAGGAATAAAGCATTTATTACTATTATTGTGTGTAGTATTATTTGAACATACCATATGTCTAAAAGTTCCATATATTTTTCTGGACCATACATTAACTGAACCGCAAGTATTAAGAAAAATAAAGCAAGCCCAAATGTAATAAACTTAGTATGAAATTGTTTTCTATCCATTTGATCTCTATATACGCCTTCGACTAATGAGTCTATATCCATAGACATATTTTCCAAACTTTGACCAGCATCTCTGGCACCTTCTTTAGTGATTTGATAAAACAATTGGTGCATGTTTTTTACCATGTAATATGGATACTTTTTATTAAAATAATCTATTGACTCATCAATGGTACCATTTTGATATGACATATCAATCATCCTTTTTAAATCGCCAAGTACAGGTTCCTCAATAATACCAGAATCTCTAACACCCTCAAGAGCTTTAACAAAACTTTGTGTTGTATTAAATTCCATAATTACATTTGAGGTATATGTCTCAATTTGTTCAAAAATAAATTCTGAATAAATTCTTTGACATCTTAAATATGTTAAATAAGGTATTACTGATACAGCTAGTGCTGCATAAAATATACAAAGCAAAATATTATAAAAGTATAAATAAGAAACAACACCTGCAAACCCAGCAAACATTATAATTTGGGTAATATACTGCCTAGTTGAATAATCTTGTCCTAATTCTTTAACTTTAGCCCTAACAGACTTAAAAGAATAAGGAGCATATTTTTCATATGCACTAGATGCCGTTGAAATAAAAAATTTATAAACATTATCTCCAGGATTTAAACGATATAAAATTATAAAAATTCCCAGAAATAGTAATATAATAAATTCCATTACAAAACTCCTTTCTATAATGAGTCTAATTCCATATCCTGATTAATATTATTCTCCCTTAAAACACTATTATTTGTCTCACTAAATAATGACTCATTTAATATTTTTCCTTGAGCTCCAAAATAATCCTTTAAATATTTTGTTGGCATATTATAACTAATTGTACCATCTAAACTCTTAGAAAAAATTATATTGGATTTTGCCTCATTGTTTTCATCAACATAAAACTCTACTACTTCAACTATTTCACGTTGAAATCTCTGAAGTTCAGCACTCATATATCCTTTAACATGAATACCAATTTGAACATATCTATGAATTGATTTTAAAAATTGTTCAATATCTTGATTACTTTCAAGAAGTGAATACATACGCATTGGAATATGATTTGCACTATCAGAGTGTATTGTTGATATAATGTTATGTCCTGATGAAATTGAGTTACGTACAGCAGTAACAGCCTCAGCAGAACGAACCTCTGAAAGTAAAATCCACTTTGGATTTTGTCTCATACAAGTTACAAGAACATCTGAATAAGATGCAATATTATTTGTTTTCATTGCAACAATATCTCTATGTGGAAATATTCTATCAAGATGTAGTTCCAAAGTATCCTCGATTGTAATAATCTTTTCATTTTCCTCAGTGTTTGAGGCAAGATATTTTGCAAGTTCTGTTTTACCTGAACCAGTTTCTCCAGAAATCAATATATTACAATGAGCTTTTACACATGAAATTAAAAAATTATGAATATTTTCTGTTATATATTTCTCACTTAATAATTTATCTTTATTTAATCTTATTTTTGCTGGGGTTTTTCTTATAACACATGCAATTCCATTAGTTGCAATACTTTCATGAACAAAGTTAAGACGAAGTTCTGTACTTTCTGCATCCAAAAACGGATGTGCCATATTAAATGTTGTCCCCATAACATTTGAACATTGAAAGGCAAGTTTTTCCATCAAAGCATTATTTATTTCAGGTCTATTAACTATATAAATACCTTTATCTAATGTTTTTAGCCAAACATTACCGCCATTTGAATATGATATATCGGTAATGTTATCATCGTTTAAAAACTCAGTAATAGGTCCAAAATCTAACTGTGAAAATATTGTATCTTTCACAAAATATCACTCCTTCTTATTCTGTAGGTAATATAGCAGTTTTTGCTAATATAAAATTCTTCAAATATTCTACAGTAACTGTATCAGCACCTTGCTCTGTATAATGTTTATTTCTTGGAACAGGTACCAATGTAATTCCAGATACATATCCAGCTTTCATTAAAAGTTCATACATATCATTAGGTACGGCAAATAAAAGTTCTGATGGAGATCTTGTTTCAGTTGAACCAAAAACATCTTTCCCACTACTATCACGTACTCCAAGTACAGTAATACTTTCAATAAATTTACCGAACATTATTTTACCAGAATCATCTGTTGCTTTTAAATAAAGGTCAATTTTATCGCCAGGATAAATTGAATTACCAAAAGTAGTATGATTATTTACTGACATACTATATATTGTATGTTTATCAGGAATATCATCAAATACAGAATTAGGTAATTCTGCCTTCGTTACTACTTGACTTTTATAAAATAACCCACCCTTAGGAATAGAAGTTCCTGTTGTAACATAATATCCTATTAAAGAACGTTGATATTGAATTATATCAGCGGTTTTCAAAAGTTTACTATTAACCTCAACCATACCAATCTTATCCTCAGTAATTTCCTCTGTAGCATTAATCTCCTCTTTTGCATAAGGCACCTTAATTGGAGTTGTTGCATCTTGAACTCTCTTATTGTAAAAAAACCAAAGTACAACTACTCCTGCAAATACTAAGAATATAGTTACTGTATTTTTATTTGCTACTGTTTTTTTAATAAATGCACCAATATTTCCCATTTTATCCTCCTTTGATATTATCATCTATCATATCAATTATAACAACAATCATTTTCATTTTCAATAAGCAATATTAAAAAAAATTAGAATTTAATATTTCTA
>CAYSFJ010000033.1:0-9998 GCA_964430785.1 uncultured Mycoplasma sp.
TATTATAACCAGCACTTCTTAAAAGAAGTTCATCATTGTAAGCATATGGACTATGCTTTAATTTTAATTGATAATAACTATCTCCAACTTCAGATTTTTCTGTAGATTCAGAAACATAGATAATTTTATCTTCATCTAAAGTGCTTGTTTCATCAAACATCTTAGTTCCAGAAATACTTATATTACCAACAGAACTTTCAAGCGAAGTAATTGTATAAGTTATACCTACTACATAAGCCTCTTGCTCTATATAATCTTCGCTTTCTTTATCATTAATACTATCTTTCATAATATTTGCTGCATAACCAAATCTTAAAGTAGTTTCACCATAAATATTTTGATCTTCGCCAATATAATTATTAGCAATATATTGTACAAGTCCTGTATTTACCATTTTATCATTTAATGTATACATTAAATATTTATCTAAATGATCCACACTTTGGTTATCAGACGATGCATTATTAATATAGGTATTATATTTAACAATAAAGTAATACTGTGTTGCAGCATTGAGCTTACTATAGGTAATTTTCCCATTAAAGCCAGATATATTATATTCAGTTTCCTCACCTATGCAATTATATTCACCACCATCAAGTTTTGCAAGACAAGCAGTATATTTACCATTTGAAATAACTCTATCAGAATCATCAAATAAAACTTTGAAATTTAAATAATAACCATTATCAGCATTATAATGACTTGCTTTTATAACATTTAATTGTGGTTCGTTTAAACTAGCTACATAAACTTTATTATCATAAATAACAACCTCTTTTTCACCATCAAGTGTTTCTACTTTAGCAGTTAATTTAGTTTGATAATCTTTACCAAATACAAAATTGTTACTAGTTATATCAAATGAAGAAGTCACATCATACTTACTTGATTTTACGCATGTAGTTTCACCTAAACTATTAAAATTATCATCTGTGCAAGTTTTAATTTTCGTAGCACATACACCATCAGCACAAATTTCATAATCTACAGACTTAATTCCAAAAATATCTGAAATATTATAATTAAAGTTTAATAGTCTTTGTAAATAATCTTCGGTAGAATTAACATCAAATGCTGCATTAGTTACCTTTACATCTTTTTCACTTAAAGTTGTAAATGAAGGATTAAATGTCTCATAAAGTGAACTAGATGAATCAGTTAAATATATTATTTTTTTAGAAACTTTTATATAAGCTTTTAAATTATATTCAGTATTAATATCAAGACCATATAATGTAATATCATAAGTAACATTAATTTCTGCATTATTATATTCTTCGCTATTAAACATGATTTTATTAGTTAAGTAATCATATTTATAATCAGTTATAGTTTTTCCACCTATAGTAACAGATTTTAAATTAATTTTATAATCAGATGAATAAGTTTTAATTTCATAACTACTATTTTCTACTTTCCCACTTTGAGAAGTAAGCTCATCTTTATTAATCTTAATAGTTTTAATATTTTTGTTATCATTATTAACCTCTAAATAAAGGTACTTAATACCATCTTCAGAATCTATATCATTTTCTTTAATACCTGATACTTGCATATTTAATTTAGCACCATTTATAGTCGGAGATATTACATTTAATTTTAAAGATGGTACAACTTTATCATATATAAAAGTATTATCTGTACTAATAACACTAGAATTACCTAATTGGATCGCATCAATTACACCTTCTTTATTTAAAATTTTAATTGTTACGCCTTTTTCATTTACCTTGTAATCAACTTTCTTTTCATAAAAAGTTTCAGCCTTATTAATATAATATCTTGATGCAAGATTTTTAAAATAGATATTTCCCGTAAAGTAATCATTATTTACATAAGTATTATTACCAGCCCCAGGCTCATTATCATCAACAAAATATGCATCGGAAGCAAATGGATAATATGCACCAATCGCATTTTGAGATAAAGTAAAGTTTCCATCAAATAATAAAATATATTCCCCAGTTTCACTTTTTACAAATGTATAATTATTTTCTTTATTACCATAAAAACCAATTTTACCAGTATCATATAATGCCTCAAGGGTTACAATAATATTTTTGTTTTTAAAGTTTCCAAAACTACCACCAAACAAACTAGAATAATATAATTTAGAATAATCTAAAAATAAGCATAAATTTTCTTCGCTTTCTTCATCAACTAAATCTTGTGAACTACAAGAGGCAACGTAAGCAGTGTGTAATAAATTATTATTTGCATCGTATCCTGAATAATTCCAAGTTTCTGAAGTACTACCAGAAGTATATGTTATCTTATTACCACCAATATAATCTGAAAATTTTTCCGTTTTATTATTATTTATATTTTCTATTTTAAATGTAGCATTTCCATCAGATAAACTCAAATTATATGAAGCAACTTTTGATGTTTCCCCATTTAATTTTAGTGTTAATAAATTATTATATGTTAAATTCTTATCATCTGTTTTTAATATTTCATAACTCATATTAAGATTATTAATTCCATTAAAAACTTTTTTTGTAGCAAGTGAATAACTACTATCATATGAATCACTATTTATTAATTTAACATTAACATATAATTTATATTCATCACCACTATTTAAGTTATTAATTGCAGCACATTTATATTTTGAAGGATTATAATTTTTTATTGGTTTATCACATTTAACACTTTCTGCTGAAACGATATTTTCTTTTTCATCATCGCCAGTTTTTACACTATAATATAAACTGGTATCATCGCCATTTAAAGCATCATCTTTATCAATTATTTCGTATTTATATGTTATAGAATTTTCAGATGAAGTCCAAATAAATGAATATACTGTAGGTTCTTCCTTTAAAACATAAATTTTTTCAGAGATAACTGGTTCATTTTTAGTTACATCATCAGCAGCAAATGGAAATAATATTTCTTCACTCTCTGGAGTAAACTTTAAAGATAAAGTATATTCTACTACATACTCATGACCACGTTTTAAAAATTCATATTCATCAAAATATAAAGTTTTATCTGGTAAGTTATCAGAACTAGTAAGTTCTAACTCATCAGATAGTTTCAAAGTATTTTCTTCATCCTTACCATTGGTTACATCATATATTGTATAATTTATCTTTTTTATATATTTTTTTATTGAATTATTACTTGTTGTTTCATCCTCCTCTGAGGAACCAGTACTATCAAGACTTGGCATTATTTTTAAGCCAACAACCGTATCATCTTTTAAATCACTATCTTTATGTTTTTCAGCATCTTTATTTTGAATTAATGCAACATCTATTGTAGCATCACCTGAAGTAAGTACTAATAAAGCATCATTAATTCTAAATTCAAGATACCCTGGATCAAAGACAACAGAATCATTACCACTGATACCATTTTTTATGATTATTATATAATTTTTAGATATTACTCCATTCTCATGTTTTTCACGAAGGTCATCAAGCGTATAGCCAAAATCAGCTAAAGTAAAAGTTTTAGTGCCATCAAAATAATCTTTTGCAATATCTTTAGTTACAGTTATCGAAGAAATATGTGAATAATTATAAAGGGTACCTTCACAAAGTTCTATTTCAAAACTTTTAAAATTTTCTTTAATAGCCTCAGCTGACATATCTTCATCAATTATAGAAGATACCTGAAGATTAATACTAACATTAAATACGTCCTTAAATGCCTGTTCATCTGTTAATGAAATACTTTCCATATTAGTTTTAATAACGTTTGCCTCAGTTGTATATACAAGCACTCTATCTACAAAATTAACTCCCGCTTCTTTTTCTTCATCTTTTAAATCATAATAAGCATATAAATCTATTGTATATTTTGTTGAACTTTTTAACATTGATAGATTAATACTTACACATTTAGTCGTTTTACTTTCATCATCAGTACAATCAGTATAAGTAAGTGGCATTGTAGCAAGTTCTCCACTCGTCATATTTTTATATTCTAGATAAATATCTTTTTCTTTGTCAATTGTATTATCTGGATCATAAATAACAAACTCTCCAGTTACACTTGAGGCACTAACAACAATATTTTTTGAACTAAGTGTTGGTGCTTGTAAATTATTCATATTAAATATAGGACTATTTTCTGTACGATAATCTATATTTTTTTCATTATCATTAATACTTATTACAGCATTTACATAATAATTTTTATTTTTTTCTAATGGGCTTTCAAATTTTAGCACTTCCTCAAGAGGTTTATCTTTAGTAATGCTCTTTACTAAATTATCATCTTCATCATAAATATTATAAATAACCTTTTTTATTGAGTTATTAGGATCTACAACATTTTCTAACTTTATACTTACTGTATAATCCTTTTTATTAACTGTAGCAGTTACACTTGGCATTATTTGAGTATCTTTAAAAGGATTAACCTTTAAAGTACTTGTAGTATCACTAGCAGATTCTCCATCTGGGAAAGAAACACTTCCATAAGTAATATTTTCAATTTTAGCAGTATATTTTTTATTTGGATTTAAATTATTAAAAGTATGATTTATACTTTGACCATCATTTGTAAATACGAAACTATCAACATTATTACCTTTTTCATCATATAAATTTAATGTTCCAGAAGTAAATGTTGCAGTCTTAGAAATATTAATATTATAAGAAAGTGAATCACTACTTTTATAATCAAGTTCAAGAAGTGTACCAATTTCTGAAGTATTAAATGTTCTTTGGAATAATACATAATCATTTATTATGCCAGTATTGCCCTTATATGAAGCATAAATTGATAATATATATTTACTATCACTTTTAAGTCCATCATATAGGTATTCATTTATTTTTCCATAAGTTTTATATTCTTTTAAATCAATTACATCGCCAGTTTTAACATTTAACAGTTTTGCATACACTGAGGAAGTTATTAAATTATTATCATCAACAACATCAAAATTAATATCTATTTTATGCGAATTAATATTGCTTGATAAAAGTGTTACATATGGTGCTTTTTTATAATCCACAACTGTTTCTACTTGATATCTATCTTCGACTGTAATATTTGGTTTATTAAATTCAGATGTATCATTATTATTTTCACTATCATCACTTTCTTTACTTTCGTCTTTATATAAAATATCTATATTTTGATCACTATTAATTACAATTTCAGATAAATTAAGTTTTACTTCACCATCCAAGCTTATTACTTTTTTATCTAAATCTATTTTTACATTATCACTAGTTAATATAAAGCATTCAGATACAATAGTTTCAATATTTAAAGTTTCATTTGTTATTCTAACTAGTCCACCATCAATAAATTCAAATTCAAAATAATAATTATCATATGTATTTTCAGAGCTTGATAATTTAAGACTTAAATCTTTACCCGCTACAATATATTTTGTATCACTAATTCTACCAATAAAATTAGTAAAAGTTATATCTTTATTTTTAGTACTAATTACATACCTATCATCTTTATAATTAATTAAATAATTACTTTTTATATTATAATATAAAAGATATTTTTCATTTAAATCATCAAGAGGCATAAGTACTCCATCATTTAAAAAGCTTATGGATTTATCATTATAAAATGCAAATGAATAAACACTTGCAACAGTTTTTTTATCCTCTTTTGAAGTAAATATTACATCATCACTATACCCTTTTTTATATTCAGTTCCTTTTATAAAATATGCTTTTTCTGGAACATCACTATCTGTTATACTTACATATCCATCACTATAAAAAACAGTTTTTTCTTTCAAAACAAATTTATAAAGTGAAAATACAAGAGCAGCAAATGTTATTATACTTACTAAAATTATTGTTACAAGGCTTTTATTTTTCATACATCTTATCCTCTCTTATCATACATAATAATTGTATCAAAAGTAATGTGTATATTCAAGCAATTATAATCTATTTTCATTAAAAAAATATTCATAAAATTAAAAAAAGATAAAACTATATCTTTTTATTTAAACTTGCTATAATTTCATAATTGAGATTAAAAATTATAATAAATGATATCTAATAATATGATACTTTTTTTATTAAACATTGTTAGTTTTTCTTAAAATATAATTAGAAAGTGATTTAAGTTTATCAAAAATATACATACTACAAATAAATAAAACTATAAATACTAAAATTGTATCTTTGTTAATAATACTTATATTGAAAAATGCATATTGATAAAGTGCACAATATTCAAATGTTAAGAATAATATACACATCATTACTCCCCTTAAAAGATTATATGGTTTACAAATATAATTTAAGAAAATAAAACCTGTCATCGCTGTTAAGAATACTGTAAGTGTTGAACATAAATCTTGGGAAAGTCCAAAATTAATTTGAAATAACTTAATAATTACAACATTAAATACAACAGTTAAAGCACTTGGTAAAGATTTAAGAAATACTTTAATAAGAAAATTTCCCTTTACAAGTTCATGATTTGGTTCAAGTGCTAAAATAAATGATGGTACTCCAATTGTAAAAAATGTAATTAAAGTTAAGTGAATTGGAATAAAGAAATATTCAGTATTTAAATATATACAAGCTATAATTAAAATTATTGTAAATATAGTTTTACTAAGAAGAAGAGATGAACTACGTTCAATATTATTTATGCTCCTTCTTCCCTCTTTTAAAATAAGTGGTAAATTATCAATTTTTGAATCAAGAAGGACAAATTGACTTACATTTTTAGCGGCATCTGCACCACTTGCCATTGCAATTGAACAATCGCTTTCTTTTAAAGCAAGACAATCATTTACCCCATCTCCAGTCATACCTACAAAATGGCCTTTATTTTTAAGAGCAATAATAATTTTTTTCTTTTGTTCAGGTTTAACTCTACCCAAAATATTATTATTTTCAATTACATTAGGAATTTCTTCATCACTAACTTGAGACATATCAACACTATTTATATCAGTAAAACCCGCTCTTTGAGCAATTTTTGAAACTGTTAAAGGATTATCACCACTTATAATTTTAATATCTATACCTTGCTGTTTAAAATAATTTAATGTAACATCAGCATTTTCTTTTATTTTATCTTGAATAAGTATTAAACCAACAAGTTTTATATCTTTAATATTTTTTATACTATCTCCTTTTGCAAGTAATAATACTCTATAATTTTCTTGATAGGAAGAAAGTTCTTTTATTTTACCCTTATATAAATTTTCTGGACTGCCTAAAAAATATACATCATTTTTAAATTTTACTGCAGAATATTTTCTATTACTTGAAAATGATAATGTTTCCAAAGCATCAAATTTATATTTTATGTTACTTACATAATCTTCAACTGCTTTAAATGTCGGTGATGGATCTGAAAGTGCATTTACATATGAAGATAATATTTCTTTAATTTCTTTTTCACTTTCCTTTTTAAGTGGAATTATTTTTTTAACTTCCATAACGCCTTCAGTAATAGTACCTGTTTTATCTAAACATAAAGTATCTACTCTAGCAAGATTTTCAATTGAATATAAATCTTGAACTAAGACATTATATTTTTTAAGTCTAATAACACTTACTGCCATAGCCGAAGATGTTAATAGCACTAAACCCTCAGGTATCATACCAATTAAAGCACTAACCATACTCATAAGAGAATCTGAAACATTTTTTGTAATACCCATTTGATTTATAAAAAATAATATACCAATAGGAATAAGCAAAATACTTAATATTTTTAACATTTTTTCAAAAGAATTATAAATAACTGAATTAGTTTTCTTTATATATTTTGTTTCATTTGTAATTTTAGAAATATAATTATCTTTACCTATATGAATTACTTTTGCATATACATTACCACTTACAATAAATGAACCACTTATAAGAGTATCGCCTTTTTCTTTAGTAATAACTTTTTCCTCACCAGTTATAAAAGCCTCGTTTACTTCACATGTTCCAGATAATACTTCTGCATCTGTTACAACTTGATTTCCTAATTCATAGTTACATACATCATCAAGTACAAGACTTTCCCTAGTTACACATAGTGTTCTTCCTTCACGAATTACCTTAATTTTATTATCAACAGTTACACTTAACTTATCAATAGTTTTTTTAGCAAGTATTTCTTCCACAATACTTATTATTGTATTAGTAAATATTACATTAACAAATAAACAATTTTTTAAAGCATATAAAAATTTTCCAGATATTATTCCACTTATTAAAACCATTACACCTAAAGTAATATTTAAAAAATTAAAATATGTTAAAGTATTTGTTTTTATTATTTCTTTAATAGTTTTTGTTTTAGGCTCATCAACATAATTAACTAAACCTTTTGAAACTCTTTCTTCAACTTCATTATTTGTTAATCCCTTTATATTCATTTTCTACTCCTACACTACACATTTAGTATAGCATATTTTTTTTATTTTAGCACCTAGGTTTTATTAAAAAATATAAAGAAATTTTGCTTGCAAAATACAAGTTTTAAGTATGTAAAAAAGGAAAATAACACATACATTATTTTCCTTTTTTATTAACATTCAAATGGTGTAGAGTTTATATAATATTTATCATCTAAAAAAGATATTTCATAATCTTTATTATCATATGTATATGTGATTATATCTGAATCCACATTTTTTATAGATAAAAGACTTTCATCATAATCTGAAATATAACATTTCTTTTTTATATTAATATATAATTTATCTTCATAAATAATAAACGAATTATAATTATTTATATCATTATATAAATCTTCTTGATAAAAAACTGAATATATTTCACCAAGTATATCATATATTTCACTTATATTTTCTATATTATACTTATCACTTAATACATAATATGTTTGATTTTCAAAAATCATTTGCCCCTCAGTTACTTCAGGGTTAGAGTAAAATAATTGTTTAATAACATTATCTTTTTTTAATATATCAGATATATTTTGTAAATGAGAATCAAAATTATGATTAGCACCATTATTATTAATATTTTTTTTATTTTTTAAATATAACATTATGGTTAATATAGCACTAATAACCACTGCTATAATAGCCACAATTAATATAACCTTTTTTTTACTATTCATGACTTCTCCTTAAGAATAGGTATAATAACTATACGTATAACTATATTTATAAATTGTACATGTACTAGAATATTCACACAAATTACTACTATTTAATGTACCATTATTGCATTTATAACATTTATTACCTCTTTTTGTAAATCCACTGCCACAATATGAATCAGGTACATATGAATTATATGAACATGTTTTTGTAGCTGTTACACCCTTAGTACCATTATAATTACCAAAATTTTTAGCATTTGCTATATTTGAACACTCGCCTCCTAAACTACCTGAAGTGCCAACACTTTGAGAACAATTATTACAACTGTATACAACTCTTGTATACCTCCATCTATTACCATATTGGCAATCACAATCACATTGATATGTAAAGTAAGATTTTCCAACTTTTCCATTAACAAAATTACAAACTCCAGAATTATTTTTATATGTTCTATTGCTAGCATCGCATATACCACTAGATTTTAAATTTCCGTCATCTTCACAGGCTTCATAACTAACACTACCAGTAGAAGGACTTTTCTCAACTGTACATGAATAAGTTGTCGTTTTGGGTGTTACTGAACAAATTCCTAAATTATTACAATTTACACTTCCAATTGATGGCGAAATACTATAAGACAAAACATTTCCCTTAAGATTTAAGTTTTGGGTAAATGTGCTTAATGAAGCATTTTCACCAGTTTTACTACCTGATTCCAATTTAATTTCCTTAGATGAGGTACCCAAATTTCCTGCATTATCAGTAGCAAAAACCTCTACGTTACCAGTCGTAATTGTACCAATCGATAACACAATACTAAATGAGTCATTTGTAATTTCTTTAGATATATTTTCAAATTTAACATATGCACTTTTAATACCACTATCTTTATCTTCCATAATACCATTTATAGTTAAATTACCATTTGAATAACTCATTGAATTGATAGTAACTATAGGTTTTGTAT
>CAYSFJ010000034.1:0-9864 GCA_964430785.1 uncultured Mycoplasma sp.
ATTCTATTTAGGTGGTGCGGTTGCATCTAATATTGATACCGAAGATAAATGCATTAGTGCAGGTATATCTAATAAATGGGATAATGGTAAGTGTTATGTATTTGGTGGAGAGTATACTGCCACTACAAGAACTGAAGATAAGAAAAGAGGGTAAAAATGAGAAAATTAAATTCAAAGAATAAACTTTTAATTTTAGGCTTATCAATTTTTACCTTCTTAGTTCTTGCTGTTATATGTGTTTTTATAGTTATTAAAATAAAGGATTATAATGTAAGATATGTTGTTAGTCCTGTAAGTTATTTATATAATAAAGATAAAGAACTTATTACTATAAAAAATGATAGTTATATTAAAAAAGACTTTATTGGTAATTATTATTTAGTTGATGGTAAAGAAAAAAATCCTTTAGGAAATAAAGTTGTAATTTATAATAGTACAAGTGGTGAAATTAAATTACTTGGAACATTTTATGAAGTAAAAGAAAATGGAGAAACTCAAAAATATACAAATGAAAATATATTTTCTGCTTTATCAAATAAAATATTTAAGATAAGTGATAGAAAATATTTACTTACTGGAAAAGTTATTAAAAGTGATGATGACTTGTTAAATGCAGAAAATTATTTACTTGTTGATTTAGATAAAGTTGGAAATTCTTATGTATATAATAATGTTATAGGTTATAAATCATTTGGAGTACTTAATTTAAAACTAGATAATTTTACGTTTAAAACAAATGAAGAAAAGTTATTATATGATGATAATGAATATGATCTTGCTAAAATAAGTGGATCAACTAATGAATATTTTGAAAAGAAATATAAAGAAACCATTGGTGATAATAGTGATAATAATACTGAAAATATTTATTCAGATAATGATTATACATTTATAAATAATATTCATCAAACAATAACTGATAATAAATATGTTACTCATAAAACTACTGTTCTTGATAGTAAATCTTCATCAACAAGTATAACAGTATCATATATGGTTTATGATCCTCTTACAGAGTTTACTAGTGTATATATTGTTTTAAAACTTGGTGAGTCTGAAATAGGAAGATATACTATTGATCCATCATCAACTACATATGAAATTAAAAATTTATTACCAGGGCAAGAATATACTTTAGATTTTTATTATGATTTTAAAGATGGTGATAATGTAATAAGTCAAAAATTTGATGAAATAAAAGTTCAAACAAAATCTGTAAAAGGTGAAATTACACTTGATAAAGTTAGTACAAATAGTGTATCATATATATTGAAAGTAGAAGGTAGTATTGATTATGCAAAAGCAAATCTTTATATAGATGATGTTTTAGTTGCTAGTGATAGTAATTTAAATCTAGAACTTGCTCAAAATGGTGGTTATACTGGAGGATTTAATTATTCTGTAAGTGGTAACGTAGCTAAAATAGTAATTGAAGATGCATATTTTAATAATACGAATATGGGCGTAATTGCTACATATAAATATATTTTATAAGAAGGAGTGATAATATGGAAAGCGTACTTTATGCAACAATGTTAGCAGTTGGTATAATCTTAGGTCTTACATTCTTAGGTTTGTCAATTGGTTTAGGTATTATGGGAGGTAAAATAGCGGAGTCTATTGGTAGAAATCCAGAGACTAAGAATGATGTTATTCATTCAATAATGACTATTTTAGTTGTTTTAGCGGTATTTTTATTATTCTTATTTACCTTTATTTACATTCTTTTATATCTAAATCCGTTTGTTAGCTAATGGAAATAGTATTACTAATTATATTAACTGGATTTCTTTCAGTTATAATGTTCTTTTCTCTTAAAAAACTTATTGAGAGCTTAAATAAAGATAGTCAAAAATATTATTTTAAAACTATGCAAGCTCTTGATAAGAAAATAGAGGAAAAAAATAAAGAAACAAATGTAGAAATTACAAAAAAAGAGTTTTATGAAGAGGATAAAAAGAAGGTAAAAAATAATAGTATCGATAAATCACTTCTTGATATTTATAATAATGCTGATTATGAAAATGAAAATGCTTTAAAAATTGCTAATAAAGTTGATGAAATTTTCAAGATAGATGAAAATAAGATTATTTCAAATTTTGTTAAAAATAATAAAGTAAATGAAAACTATAAATATTATCAAAGTATTTACGATAGATTTAGTCCAAATCTAATATATAAATTAAAAATGCTTAATAAAGAAAATCAAATTAAAGAAATATCTAAAATGCTTTCTGATGAAGAATATAAAGTATTTTATGATTATATAAGTAGTCATAAATTTAAGTTAAATAATTTCTTATTAGATTTTGAATTAAATATAGAAAAAACAAATCCTGTTATTGAAATAATAACTGGTGATAAAAATAAAAATTATAATCATATTAATCCATATATAAAGACCTCTTATAGTGAGGATATATATAAAGGCTTCATAATTAAATATCAGGATAGAATTTATGATTATAGCATAAATGAAAGGGATGTGTGACTTGTGAGTGTTATGTGGGATGAAATAGCAAAAGATGTTATGAAAGATATAAATGAAGAAAATAATGTCTTTTCTATTGGTAAAGTTGTAAATATTACCGGAAGTATGATCGAAGTAGCGGGTCTTAAAGATGTTGCATTTTTTGAAAGTGTAAGTATATTAAATAAAGCTAAAGGTTATGTTTCCGCTATATATGAAAATACTGTAAATATATCTCTCGTTGAACAAAATGACACGATATTAATTGGGGATAAAGTATATACACTTAATAAAAATTTTAAAATATCATTTTCTATGGATAGTTTAGGCAAAGTAGTGGATGTATTTGGAAATGATTTAATGAGTGGTAAAAAATTTGATAATTTACTTGAGTTTGATGTTGAAACAGGCAATATTCCTTTAATAGAAAGATGTGAAGTAAAAAGAGAATTTTTAACAGGTATCGCTGGTATTGATTTATTCTATCCAATAGGTAAAGGTCAAAGACAACTTATAATTGGTGATAAGAAAACTGGTAAAACCCAAGTTTGTCTTGATATGATTGCCAATCAAAAAAATACAAGAATGCTTTGTATTTATGTAGCAATTGGTAAGACAAAAAAAGAAGTTAAACAAATTTATTATGAACTTACAAAAATGGGAGCAATGAGTTATACAATTATTGTTGCTTCATTCTTTGATGATTTACCCGCTAAAAGTTATGTTACACCATATGGTGCAACTAGTGTTGCAAAATATTTTATGAGACAAGGAGTAGATGTACTTGTAATATTTGATGATTTAAAGAAACATGCAGATATTTATAGACATATGAGTTTAGCTGCTAAAAAGGTACCAGGAAGAGATGCATATCCATCTGATATTTTCTATACACATGCAAGACTACTTGAAAATGGATGTCAGCATATAAGTGGTGGTTCAATTACAATGATACCAGTAGTTGAAACCCGTAGTGGAGATATTACTGATTATATTTCTACAAATATTATTTCTATTTGTGATGGACAACTTGTTTTATCACTTAAAAAATTTAATAAAGGTGAGCGACCTGCGATTGATTATGGACTTTCGGTATCAAGACTCGGTGGAGCAGTTCAATCAAGAGAAATGAAAAAAGTTGGTATTAAGATAAAACAAGACTTACTTTCATATTTGGAAATTAGAGATATTTATGAATTAGTTAATCTTGATGATTTAGGAGAAAATATGAAAAATCGTATGATTGAAGGTAAGAAAATTTTATCTAAACTAAATCAATATAAATATAGTCCTCTTTCAAAAGAGGAAATGACAACTCTATTTGATGATATTAAGGAGGTAAAATAATGATAGTTGGTAAAGTTCTTAGCATATTAGATGTTTCAATTAAAGTTATTTTATCTACAGATAATCTTGAAATTGGCGATATACTTACTACTAAAGATGGTAAATTTAATTTTGAAGTTGTATCATTAACCTCAGTCGAGGCAACATGTATTACACTTGAATCTAACTGGGGACTAAAAAAAGGTGAAAAACTTTATAAGAAAACTGGTGGTATAGAAATTGAATACTCTGATAAAGCAATAGGTCGTGTATTTGATTCGTATGGAAATATTATTGATGGAAAACCGTTTACAAGTGAAAAAAAGAAAATAACTAGAAATAATACTATTTCTTTACAAGAACTTGATATTGAAGCAAAACCACTTTGGACAGGTATTAAAATAATTGATTTCTTTGCACCAATACAAAGAGGATTTAAAATAGGTTTAATCGGAGGTGCAGGAGTAGGTAAAACTGTACTTATTCGTGAGCTTATTCATAATATTTATAATTCTACAAGTGCTAATGCAATATTTATTGGTGCTGGAGAACGTTCTAGGGAAGGTAAAGAACTTATCGAAGAAATGGATAAGAATGGATTACTTGATAAAATTGCTTTAGTATTTGGCCAAATGGGTTCTAACCCAGTTTCAAGAAGTAAATCAATTGAATCTGGTCTTACTATTGCAGAATATCTTCGTGATGAAAAGAAAAAAGATGCACTTATATTTATTGATAATGTTTATCGTTTTATTCAAGCTAGAAGTGAAATTTCTATGGAACTAAAAGAAATACTTGTAGAAAATGGTTATATGGCTAATATGAATGAACTTATTAGTAAAATTGAGGAACGTGCAAACTCTACTAAAGATGGAGCAATTACTTCATTTCAAACAATATATGTTCCTGCAGATGATTTAAATGATGAAGCTGTACAAAACATTTCCTCATATATGGATGGACAAATTACTCTTGATCGTAAGATGAGTGAAAAAGGTTTGTATCCCGCAATTAATGTATTTAAATCTACATCAAAACTTGTAGATATTGATATTTTAGGAGAAAGACATTATAATCTTTTAAAAAAAGCACTTGCATATTACACAAGATATGATGAACTCGAAGAGGTTATTGCCATACTTGGTGTAGATGAAATGAGTGAGGAAGATAAAAATATTTTCTATCGTACAAGAAAACTAAGAAATTATTTTTCACAACCTTTATTTGCATCAGAATCATTTACTAATATGCCAGGAGTAAAAGTAGATATCGAAGATATATTAAATGATGTAGAAAATATTTTAAATGGTAAATATGACTTTATAGATGAACTTTCGTTTTTGTATATAGGTGCATATGGAAAATAATGGAATACTTGTAAATGTATTTGAACTTGAAACTGGACTTACAACTTACAAGGGCTGTGAATATATAAGAATAACAGATGATAAATATAATTTACTTATAATGCTTGATTATACACCCATTATTGGAGAAATAAGTGGTAAAATTGATATTATGTATAATGGAAATGAATTACATTTTGATAATATAAAAGCAAGCTTTATGAATAGTAATAATGTATTTAATTTAATGATTCAAGGGAGGAAATAATGGTAGAATTTGTACAAAAATACTTATATTTTGTAATCGTTTTTTCCCTTTTCCTTGTCTTAATGTTTGCATTTTATTTTATTTTAAAAAAAGGTGGTAAAAAAAATTATAATTTATATGGAATGTTTTTAAATTTAAAAAATAATGAAATATTTTCTTTAAGTTTAATTATTACTAATTACTTATTTTTAACTTATTTTCTTATTTTTAAAATAAAGTTTAATACTTCTTTTGCACTTGTTAGTGAACTATTAATATTTATTAGTTTTATTATAATATTAAAATGGAAAGAATTATTTATTAATTTACTTATAAATGGTGTAAATATTTCAACCATATACCTTGCTGGTTTAATTAATGAAATAAAACTTGTTAATACTGATAATTATCTTTACTTCTTTTTACAAGTTGCAATAAATTTATTTGGTTTATTCTTTTATATGTTTACACATTTAAAATTTATAAAAGATATTAGAAAGGTAAAAAATGAAAAAGAAAGTAATTAATTTTTTTAAGAAAAATTATATTGTTATATCTATAGTTTTAGGACTTATACTTGTTATTATAAGTACTATTATTATTGTTAGACTTATAAATAAATCTAATAAAATAGAACTTAATAGTGTTTATGAAAAAGTATATCAATATGATATTTTAAAGAAAAATACATATGATGCACTTATTACATATGAAAATGAAAGTATAATAGATATAAAAAATTCTGGAAATGAAATTGATGAAGATTCAATTATTTATTCAGAGGCACTTTCTAAAATAATTTTACCTAAAAAAATGATAATTTATTTTTATAATAACAATAATGAAAGTTATAGTTTACCAAAATATACTGTTATCGAAGAAGCTAGTTCATTATATAAAATAAAATATAATAATAAAAATGCTTTAAAAAATAAATTCTTTTTATACGATAATGAAGATACATATGTTGTTTTTGAACCTTGCACATTAAAGTATAATGATAATGAAATATCGCTTTCAAAATTTAGTTATGTTTATGTAAATAGTTATAATATTTTATATTATGATTATGAAAATAATAAATTTTATTTTGATGATAGTACTATAGAAAATGCATCACTTTATTTAAATGATTATGCAATTGATTTAATTAATGATGCTTCAGTTAAAAATAAAAGTGTGGGATTACTTAATAGAAATATAGATACACTTTCTATATTAAAGGAGGATTAAGATGGATTTAGTAGGGAAAACTCTTTGCGATGAAACCTCAAATGAATATGTAGTATTAAAAATTATTAACTATAAAGCAATAAAATGTGCTTATGCGGCTAATGTTAATACTGATGAAAAAAAGATATTTCAAGTTTCTGGTAATAATCTTATATCAATTGATAGTAAGAAAATGATTAATGATATTACTCAAATGTTAATTGATAGTAATGATATTAAAGATGAAGCTAGGAAGATTAAAGATAATGAATCTATTGCAGATTATTTTAAATATTTAGATGAGTTTTATAAAACTAGAATTAATACAGTAATGTAGGTGTAATATGAAAAATATAAAACCTATAGTACAAGTTATGAATTTATTTTCTTTAGTAAGAATAAATTCTGCAAAAAGTAAAGTCGAAGAATTTGGTATGACAAGTACTGTTCTTACTAAAATTATATCTTCGATTATGTATAATGATAATATAGTTCTTGATAAAAATTCAATTAAACCAGATCCTGCAAAACCTATACTTAATATATATATAGCCTCAGATTATGGGTTTTGTTCTTCATATAATCAGGTTGTTTCTCAAAAAATAAAAGAAACTAAGGATGATTATAAAATAATAATTGGTAAAAAAATTACTTATGAAGATGATAAGACTATTATGAAAATTGCTAAAGATGATTTCTATAAAGATTTAAGTAAACTTAAAGAATATCTTACAAAAGCTGTAAATGAAAAAAGTTACAGTAAAATAGTTATTTATTATAATCATTATTATAACTTCTCAAAAAGTGAGTTTACTTCAATGCAGGTATTTCCAGTAGTTTATGATGAAGGTGCAAAAGAAAATGTAGATTTTCTTATTGAAACAGATATAAAAAGTTTTATTAATAATTTAATAGTGTATTATGTTTGTTATGAACTAGAAATTTGTGAAATATTTTCTTGGGCAAGTGAAAATGTTATAAGAAATACGATGACTTCTTCGGCACTTAAGAAGCTTGATGAACTTGAAATGGAAGAAAAACTTAAAGAACTTAGAAAGATTCGTGAAAAAGGTCTTAAGAAAAATATTGAAAATTCAAAAAAAGTAATTTTTACAAATGATACAGAAGATGATGTTTGACAAAATGTGTTAGTTAAGATAAAATGATAGTGAGGTTAATGTATGAATAAAAATGGACAAGCTTTAGTAGAATATATTTTAATTATTGCTCTTGTAAGTGTACTTGCAATTGCTTTAGTTAACTACTTTGGCGGTTATTTAAAAGATTCAATTACTAAAACAAGTTGCTCAATGATAGGTCAAGAATACGTTGCTGGTGATAAACCTGGTGACGGTCAATGTAAATAAATTAGTTTTAATCTAATTTATTTTTTATGGGAGGGTATATGGAAAAAGACTTAAAATTAATTGTTATGAATGGTGCAGAAAGTTTAGGAGAAAGGGTTGATACGTATTTAAAAAGGGCTTTTAATACGGATAATACTTTTATTGTAGATACCTTTAATCCTAGATTTAATAATGGAGAGGCAAAAGCTTTAATTAATGAGACTATCAGAAATGATGATGTATATATTTTATGTGATATAGGTAATCATAGTGTTTCTTATGAAATGTTTCATAAAGTTTCTTACATGAGTCCAGATGAACATTTTCAAGATTTAAAAAGGTTTATTTGTGCATGTATGGGACATGCTAATAGAATTAGCGTAATTATGCCTTTATTATATGAATCAAGACAACATCGTAGAAAAGGAAGAGAATCATTAGATTGTGCAATGGCACTTCAAGAATTAGAAAGATTAGGTGTCAAAGAAATAATAACTTTTGATGCACATGATCCAAATATTCAAAATGCTATTCCTTGTTCATCATTTGATAGTTTTTATGTCACCACTAATATTATTGCGGCAATGATGAATAATAATAAAAATTTACTTTCAAGTCCTAGTGATTACTTAGTAATATCTCCAGATGTTGGGGCAATGGATAGAGCAAGATTTTATGCTGATATGCTTGGTACTGATGTTGGTATTTGTTATAAACGTAGAGACTTAACTAAAATAATTGATGGTAAAAATCCGGTTGTTGCCCATGAATATTTAGGAAAAGATGTTAGTGGTAAAGACCTTTTGATAGTGGATGATATGATAGCATCAGGCACTTCAATATTAGATTGTGCTAAAATGATGAAAGCTCGTGGAGCAGAAAATATTTCCCTTGTAGCAACATTTTCACTTTTTACCGAAGGAAAAGAAAAGTTTATGGAATATTATGATAAGGGAATTATTTCTAAAGTATATTCAACAAATCTTACTTATTTAGAGAATAATATTAAAAATGAACCTTGGTTCGAAGAGGTTGATTGTTC
Organism: uncultured Mycoplasma sp.; assembly: GCA_964430785.1. GTDB lineage: Bacteria > Bacillota_I > Bacilli_A > RF39 > UBA660 > UBA6448. The sequence continues at coordinate 8,990 of CAYSFJ010000034.1, forward strand.
AGAAAATATTGCTGAAATTATTTATAAATTATATTTAGGTCAAAGTATTTCACCACTTTTAAATGGTAAAGCAAAAGCAACTGAACTTGTAAGAAGTCTAAGAAAGAAAAATTAGACTTTTTTATTTTTAATCTTTTAATACATTAAATTTGATGATATAATTTTTGTATGAAAGTAGTTAGAAAATTTATTTTATTTTTACTTACGATTTTTGTAATATTTTTATTATGTGTTACTATTTCTTTTGCATATCAAAAAATTGTTTTAAAGAAAGTACCTTATATATTTAATTATACAAGTTTTGTAAATACGGGAACAAGCATGCTTCCATATATAAATGTTGGTGATCTTGTAATAGTAAAAAAAGAGGATAATTATAAAGTTGGTGATGTAATATCATTTATAACAAATGAAAATTTTGTAAATACTCATAGAGTTATATCAATAAAATCTAACTTTTATAAAACTAAGGGAGATAATAATAAATTTAATGATGGTGAAGAAATTGCTAAAAGTAAAATATATGGTAAAGTAGTACTGGTAGTAAGTAATTTTGGTAATTTTTATTCATTTTTAATAAAAAATTATTTATATATTTTTATTGGATTGATACTTCTTTCTGTTATTATATTTTTAATTCATATGTGGAGGAAAAAATGAAAGCTGATGTAATAATTGAGTATCCCGTTAAATCTTTAGATAAGATTTTTTCATATATAGTGCCAAATAAGTTTAAGGACATAATATGCATTGGTATGAAAGTTGTTGTACCCTTTAATAAGGGAGTAATTAATGGAATTGTAATAAGCATAAATTCTAATAAATGTGATTATGAAATGAAAGAAATTTTATCTATTAATAATGATTTTATTGTA
>CAYSFJ010000035.1:0-9851 GCA_964430785.1 uncultured Mycoplasma sp.
GGAGAATAATTAGAATAAATGGTGATGGAAGTATAAGAATGATATATTCAGGAACTACAGCACCAACAAGTAGTACAGCAACAGTAATGACAGGAACAGGAACACAAATAGGTACAAGTGCCTTTAATAGTAGTAAAATTAAAGCAGAATATGTTGGTTATATGTATACAGAGGGAGAGCAACACGGCAATAGTACATCAAGTGCAATAAAAACTACTTTAGAAAACTGGTATGCAGGAACGACGTTAAAAGATAATGCTTTAGTGTCAAAAGACCAAATATACTGTAATGATAGAAGTGCATCATCAATACAAACAATAGCTTGGACATCAACAGGAGCAATATATTACTATGGAGCAAATGGAAGATTAATTAATAAGAAAGAACCACAATTAATTTGCCTAGAAGAAAGTGATAAATTTACATCAAAGGAAAGTAGTATAGGAAATAAAGCATTAGATTACCCAGTAGGACTTATAACAGCGGATGAGGTATCAATGGCGGGTGGAGTATCTGGAAGTTTTTCAAGTTTTAAAAGTTATAATAGTTTATATTATTTGTATACAAACCAAACTTATTGGTTGGGGTCGCCTAGTAGTTTCGGTAGTAGTAGTAGTATTGATAATCTTGCTTTTGAGTTTTATGTATATTCATCAGGTGTTTTGAGCGTTGGAAATGGTGTGGATGGTGAATATGGCGTCCGCCCTGTTATAAGTTTGTCCGCTAAAGCCAAGTTATCTGGTAGTGGTACGTATGATGATGTTTACACAGTAAGTTAAGCTATAAAGACATTCCAAAAATCTAAATATGTAGTCTCGACTCCTCGAGACTACGCAAAAAAACTTAATGTGATTGAGTTACTTTGATTCGAAGTAAAAAATATGTAATTATTACACCCCTTTATGGAGTGCATGGGCTAATTTTATAAAAGGTAAAATGATAATAATAAAGTGCAAAAAAGCACTTTATTTTCAAATTAAATTATGATACACTATTTGTAGTTGTAGGGTGGATGTATTATGAGAAAAGTATTAAAAAATATCTTGAAGGTTTTATCATTTATTGGAGTATTTATTTTAATGGTAATATTTACCTTATATGCATCACTTCTTCTTATATGTTATGGTCCTAGTAAATCAGCAAGAAATATATTTACAACTACTTTTTTAGAGACTGGGGCTTTTAAATTTATAGTACATTTAGTACTACCTAGTAAAACAATTAATGAAATAGTTAATAGTAATTCTTTAAAGGAACTAAATAAAGATGTTGATAGTAATCTAATTGATGTAAATGTAGAAAATACAAATGATATTAAAATCGAAGAAGTTAATGGAAGTAATTTTCATGGAACTATGATGATAATTAGTGATCCTTCAAGAGTTAAAGTTGCCACTACCTCGCCATTTTCCGAGTATGGTAAAACACTTGATGAACTAGTAAAGGAAAATAATGCTATTGGAGGTGTAAATGGTGGTTTATATGTATCTACTCTTAATAAGGGTGGTTATCCAATGGGTGTAGTTGTATCTAATGGTCAGATTGTTTGGAATAGTCCTGATGGTGTTGGTTATTACTTAATTGGTTTTGATGAAAACAATATTTTAAAAATAATTTCTTTGCAAGGATTAGATAAAAATGGAGTTGAAAAACTTATAAGTGATGAAAAAATAAGAGATGCTGTTACTTTCCAAGAAGAGGCAAGCGATGCAAATAATCATTTCGTAAAACTTATTATTAATGGTGAAAAAAGAGAAAGCAATGGTCTTGGTAGTGGTGCAAATCCACGTACAGCAATTGGACAAAAAGCAGATGGAACTGTGCTACTTCTTGTTACAGATGGAAGAGGTGCCTCTGGTCATCTTGGAGCAACTGCCTCAGATTTAATTGATATAATGGAAAAATATGGAGCAGTAAATGCAGCAAATCTTGACGGAGGTTCTTCATCTACTATGTATTATGAAGATAAATATTTAATGACTTCAGTAACTTTATATTATTCAAATTCATCTTGGCGTTTACCTGAGGCATTTATTATAGAAAAGTAGGTATAATATGAGAAAAAGAAAAAAGAAAATGTCTGGATATAAAAAAGCTCTACTTATATGGCTATTACTTTTATTAGTGGGAAGTGAAGCATGTTTAATATATGTTTCTACAACTTTAAAAATGTATGAAAAAGGAAATATTGAAGGCTATATGACATCATTATTTAATGATATGAAAGAAGCTAGTAACTCTGGAAATATAGATAAATATTTATCTTATAATAAAATAGAAAGTGAATATGAAAAAACATCTTCTTTCGAGGAGGGTTATAAACAATTATTTAATGAAAGCAATTTAAGTTATAAGGAAAGCGATAAAGAAAATACTTATGATATATATGCTGATGATATAATGATTGCTAGTGTAACCGTTGATAGTAAAAAAGAAAGAAGACTTGGAATACTTTCTTTTGAACAATATTCTATAAAAGAAATTGAAACGTATAGTAAAAATGGTATTTATAGTATTGATGTTTATGTAAATAGTAACTATGATTTATATATAAATGATATTAAAGTAAATGAGTCTTCACTTGTTAGTAAAGAGGAAATAAAGGAATATTCTGAAGTTTATGATAAGGTTGACCTTCCATATGAAAATCATTATAAAATAACAAATTTAACTAAAAAGCCTAAAATTAAGGTATTAAACGGTGATGAAGAAATAAGCGTAACAAATGATAAAAATACTTATTATGGTGTATCATACTTTAAAACCAATGATAAAGATGCTGCTTTTGAAAAACTAACAAATAAAGATTATGATCCATTAACTTTTGCTAAAAATTGGAGTTTATTTTTAACTGCTGATCTTCCTGGTGATAGATATGGACTTTATACATTAACTCCAAATTTAATCGAAGGAACTGAAATATATAAAAGAGCATATAATTGGGCAACAAATGTTGATATTACATTTACTTCAAATCATAGTCTTGATGAAGATACATTTACAAATGTTAAAATGTCTGGATTTACTGTATATAATGAAAATGCTTTTAGTACCGATATTTATTTAGAAAAAAATATGACACTTGTTAATGGTGAAAAAAGAACAGATGTTATTAATGATACATTCTATTATGCATATATTGATGGTAATTATAGATTAATAACTATGAAATCAAAGGGTGATAATTAATGGAAGATATTTTTGTAGTGGTTCCAACACTTAACCCAAATATTGAAATATTTAAAAAATTTATAGATAATTTATTAAAAACTACTAAAAATATTTTAGTTTATGATGATGGTTGTAATAAAGAATATTCAAGTTTTTTCAAAGAACTTGAAAAGAAAAAAATAACTGTTTTACATCATTATGTTAATTTAGGAAAAGGTAGAGCAATGAAAGATGCATTTAATTATTTACTTTTGAAGTATCCTAATTTAAAGGGTGTAGTAACTGCAGATAGTGATGGACAACATAGTGTTAATGATATTAAAAAAGTTGCAGAAAAAATAATTGAACATCCAGAAAGTTTAATACTTGGATGTCGTGATTTTGATAGTGAAAATGTTCCTACAAGAAATAAGTTTGGAAATAAGATTACTAGAGGTGTTTTTAAAACATTTGTAGGACTTTCTATTACTGATACTCAAACTGGTTTAAGGGGATATCCAACTAAAGTAATGAGCTCATTTTTAAGTGTTAAAGGTGATAGATTTGAATATGAAACTAATATGTTAATAGAAACAATTAATAAGAAAATTCCTATTATTGAAGTTCCTATTGAAACAATATATTTAGAAAATAGTAATAGTGAAAGTCATTTTAATCCAGTTAAAGATTCGTTTGAAATATATAAATTATTTTTAAAATTTATTGTAGCGGGTTTATCCTCATTTATATTAGATTATTTATTATTTTATATTTTCTCTTTAATTATTGGGGGAGTTAATTCAATTTTATATGCAACTATATGTGCAAGAGTATTATCAAGTATTTATAACTTTTTAGTTAACTCTAATGTTGTATTTAAAAATAGAAATAGTTCATCATTAATTAAATATGCTTGTTTATGTTTAATCCAAATGTTTGTATCAGGACTTGCTGTAGAATATATAGTTAAATTAACTTATATAAGTTCAATGATAATTAAACTAATTGTTGATATAATCTTATTTATTGTAAACTTTGTTATTCAAAGAACATTTATTTTTGTAGGAGATAGAAATGAAAAATAAAAAATATTATATACCATTTACATTACTTGTACTTTTTGTTATTAATAGTATTTTAGTTATTAAGGGTAAGTATGTAAACATTGATGAAAATGTTCACAATTTTATACTAAGATTTTCAAGTGAATTGACTAGTAAGTTTATGAAAATATTTACTTTTTTAGGTAGTGCTGTTTTCATAGTTATATTATGTCTTTTAGTAGTGGGAATATTACTATATAAAAAGAAAAAAGAATATGCATATAAATGCTTTGGTATTGTAGTAATTTCTACTTTAATAAATAATGTGGTTAAGCTTATTATACGTAGACCTAGACCAGAGTATATTACTGTTATTGAAAATACTTTTTCTTATCCAAGTGGTCATACAATGGCTAGTACAACTTTATATGGATTTTTAATTTACTTTATATTAAAAAGTAATATTTCTAAAACATATAAAATATTTTTTAGTGTTATTTTAGGAATTATTCCTATATTGGTTGCAATTTCTCGTATATACCTTGGAGCACATTATTTTTCAGATGTTTTTGGTGGGATGTTGCTTTCAATTATGTTACTTACAAGTATTGATATTATTTATGATAAAACTCTAAAAAGAAAAAAAGTAATTTAAATAGTAAGTTAACAAATGTTTGTATAATTTAAAAGTTACTGTAGTTTTGTTGCAGTTTAACTTTTTTTTTGATAAAATAAGGTTGCAAGGAAGTGATATTTTAATGAACAGCGATAAGACTTCAATATTTGACTTTAAGATTCTAAGACAAGAATTAATTATGATGGGTATTAATGAAGTTATTAATGCAATTGAGGAAAGGGGATATAATCCAACTAGCCAATTAATAGGATATTTATTATCTGGTGATTGTACATATATTACATCATATAAAGATGCTAGAAAAAAGATTTCTAAATTTTCTCGCGAAGAAGTATTAATGGCTATTATAAATGGGTATTTAGGACGATGAAAACAAGATATATGGGCCTAGATTTAGGTACTAAAACATTAGGCGTAGCAATTTCTGATAAAACTAATACAATAATTACACCATATAAAGTAATTAGATTTAAAAGTGAGGAATATGAAGATGCTTTTGTTCAACTTAAAGAAATTATTGCTAAAGAAAATATTACTGAAATAGCAATTGGTCTTCCTAAAAATATGGATGGAACTGAGGGGTTTGCAGCTCAAAGAACATATAATTTTTGTGAGTTACTTAAAACTCTTGATATAACTGTTTCCTTAGTGGATGAAAGATTGTCCTCTGTGGAGGCACAAAAAATACTCCTTGCAAATGGTAAACATGCTAAAGATATTAAAGATAAGGTTGATATGCAAGCTGCTGCAATAATACTTGAAACTTATATTAGGAGTAAAAATGCAGACTAAAATTGTTTTAGAAAATGGGAAAAGTAAAGCTGAGTATGATGTCCTTTTTACTTTTGAAAATGAAATTGAGGAAACAATAATTGTTTATACAGATAATAAAGTTAATAATAAAGGATTATCATTTGCTTATATTGGTAAGATTAAAGATGATTTAATTTTAAATGAATTATCTGATAAAGAAATTGAAATAGCAAATAAAATTTTAGATAAAATAAAAGGGGCTAAAAAATGAAAAAGAAAAAGTTAATTATTATAACTATATCAGTAGTTGTTTTAATTACTATTGCACTTATATATGTAACACTTTTTACTGGTCATAAAGATAATACATCTATATCATTTAATGTAGGTTCTGGTGAAAATAAAGTAGAAATTGTTTCAAATTTAAAAAAAGCTGGTCTTATTAAAAGTAAATTTATCACACTAGCATATGTATTTGTTAATCCAAAATTAAATTTACAAGCAGGTAAATATACATTTAATAGAAATCAAAGTGCAGTAAGTATTATTAATCAAATTAATAATGGTAAAATAGATGAAATAGTTAAAACAATTAAAATAACCTTTGTTGAGGGTAAAAGTATTGATACTTATCTAAAACAAATTGAAGCAAATTTTGATATAACTTATGATGAAATGATTAATGAACTAAAAGATGAAACTTTTTTAAATAGTTTAATTAAGGATTATTTATTTTTAACAGATGATATAAAAAATAAAGATATTTATTATTCCCTTGAGGGTTATCTTTATCCAGATACATATGAGTTTTACGAAAATTCTTCATTTGAAACAATTATTAGAACAATGCTTAATAATACTAAAAATAAATTAAGTAGTTTAGATTTAAATTCTAGTAAATATTCTGTTCATCAAATTCTTACAATAGCTTCGATTGTAGAACAAGAGGCAATTACTAAAGAAGATAGAGAAAAAGTTAGTCAAGTTATATATACAAGACTTGATAAAAACATGGCTCTTGGAATGGATGTTACAGCATATTATGGAGCACATTTATCTTTAAAAGAGACTATTACAAATAATGAACTTTATGCAGATAATCCATATAATACTAGAAATATATCATTTATTGGGCTTCCTGTAGGTCCAATATGTAATCCATCTGTAGAAAGTATTACAGCAGCCGTTTCTCCAGCACAAACAAATTATGAATACATTTATGCAGATATAAATACTGGAAAAGTTTATTTTGCCGAGGATATAAAAGGGTTTTATGAAATTCAAGAGAAATTAGGTGAAAATTAAAAATGAAAGAAAAATTAATAGAAATAGAAAAATATGCAGAAGAAAATAGCGTTCCAATAATTGAAAAAGATTCAATAGCATTTATAATGAAATATATTCAAGAAAATAATGTAAAAAATATTTTAGAAATAGGTAGTGCAATAGGTTATTCTGCAATACTTATGGCAAGTGCTAAAGATGATGTGTATGTAACCACTATAGAGAAAGATGAAAAAAGATATTTAGAATGTGTTAAGAATATTAATGAATGTGGTCTTGATAAAAAAATAAATGTTGCACTTCAAGATGCTTTAGAGTTAAATATTCCTGTCGAGGCTAAATATGATTTAATATTTATTGATGCCGCTAAAGGACAATATACAAGGTTCTTTGAAAAATACCAATATTTTTTAAAGAATACTGGAGTTATTATAACTGATAATTTAAAATTTCATGGTTATGTAGGTAAAAGTGATACAATAGATAGTAAAAATCTTCGCCAACTTGTATCCAAAATTGAAAGTTATATTGATTTTCTTAAAAACAATACTGATTTTGAAACAACCTTTTATAATATAGGAGATGGACTTTCAGTTAGTAAGAAGATAAGTCATGAATAAACTTTTTATTATTAAAAGTGAAAAAGAAATTAATTTACTTAAGGAAAATGGGATAGATTTATTTGTTTATCCGCTTTTTTCATTTTGTGTTGGCGTAGAAAAAGAGTTTTCATTAAGTGAAATTAAAGAAGATAATAGTTTTTTATTTGTAAATAGAATTTTAGATGAGGATAGTGCTAATAAATTAAATGATATTTTACATAATCTTCCAAATAATATAAAAGGAATTATATTTGATGATGTTGGTATTATTAATATGCTTAAAGATGTAAATATTCAAAAAATATTAATGCCAAGTCATTTTGCTTGTAATTATGAAAGTGTAAATATATATAATGAGTATGTAGATAGTGTAATTCTTCCATTTGATATAACTGAAAAAGAGATATTAGAAATTATTTCTAAATCCACTAAAAAAGTATCATTATATGCTTTTGGACTTATTGGTAGTGCATATTCACGAAGATTTCTAATAAAAAACTATAGTAAACATGAAAATGTAGAATATCAAAATCCATTGATAATTGAAAATAATAATCAAAAATTTATTTTGTTTGAAAATGAATATGGAACATATTTTTATCATTTACCATATTTTAATGGATTAGATAACTTAAATAAAGATATTAAATATGCAATATATCATCCTATAATGCTTAATGAAAAAGATTTAAGAGATTTAGTTAATGGAATAGTTAACGTTAGTTTTGATGATGGGTTTTTACATAAAAAAACAATATATAAAATAAAGGGGGATGTAAAGTGATTGAATTACTTGCTCCAGCCGGAGATTTTGAAAGACTTAAATTTGCTTTTTTGTATGGAGCTGATGCAGTTTATTTTGGTGGCCAAAATTATTCTCTTAGAGCTAATGCTAAAAATTTTGATCTAGAGGACATAAAAAAGGCAGTACTATATGCTCATAATTTAAATAAGAAAGTTTATGTTACAGTAAATATTGTATTTCATAATGAAAATTTAATGGGCTTGAAAGATTATCTTTTATATCTTGATAGTGTAAACGTAGATGGAATTATTGCAAGTGATATTGTAGTTTTAAAAATGATTAAAGATTTAAAACTAAATGTAAAAGTAATACTTTCCACTCAAGCCAGCACTCTTAATTCATTTACTGCACAATTTTATAAAGACTTTGGAGTAAATCAAATAGTTTTAGCAAGAGAGGCATTAGTAAATGATATTAAGTCTATTAAAGATAAAACTAATTTAGAACTTGAATGTTTTGTTCATGGTGCAATGTGCATGAGTATTTCGGGTAAATGTATATTATCTTCCTTTATGACTGGTAGAGACTCCAACAGGGGTGGATGTGCTCAAATTTGTAGATGGATTTTTAATGATGATAAGCCCTTTACGATGACACCAAAAGATTTAAATATGATTGAAAATATAAAAGAAATGATAGATTTAGGTGTAACTACATTTAAAGTTGAGGGTAGAATGCGTTCTATATATTATATTGCTACAGTAATATTATGTTATAGAAAAATTATTGATAAAATATTAAATAATACATTAACCGAGGATGATAAAAAATATTATTTAAAAATTCTTAATAGAGTAGCAAACAGGGAAAGTGCTCCACAATTTTTTAAAAATTTACCAAATGAGTCTAACCAATATTATAATCTTAGAGATGAAGAAAGTAATCAAGATTTTTTAGGTATAGTTAAAAGTTATGATAAAGAAAGTCATATTGCCGTAATCGAGGAAAGAAATTTCTTTAAAAAAGGTGATAATATCCAATTTTTTGGCCCTAATACAGAAACATTTGATTATGTAGTAAATAAGATATATAATGAAAATGGTGATTTAATTGAAAAAGCTAATGTGCCAAGAATGATAGTTTATTTAAAGGTGGATAGTTTATTAAATGAAAATGATTTATTAAAAATTAAGATTGATTAATAAATCTTTTTTTTATATTATTTTTGTGATAATATTATAAAGTAGGTGATAGAAAGATGGATATAGATTTAATAGTAATTATTTTATTAATAATTTTAACAATTGTATTTTTTAGAAAGTTTAGTAATGTAGTTTATATTATTTGTATATTAGATATATTTTTAAGACTACTAGATATTATAGAAAGAATGTTATCAGTTCCAGAACTTTCTGCTCTTGTTAATAAATACTTTCATAATTCAATTTATCATATTATTACATCAAGCACTTATGGTATTATTGAAACAATTCTTATATGGCTTTATATTGCGATATATTGTGTATTTTTATATTACGTTATTAAAACATTTTTTAGAAAGAAAAAATAGGTTCATATTTATCAATGTCATTAACTTAAGAGATATTGTAAATATGGGATTCATAAGGATAGGATGT
>CAYSFJ010000036.1:0-9657 GCA_964430785.1 uncultured Mycoplasma sp.
TATTACTTTAGGGGAGCAGTAGATAATAACTGGGTAAAATTTGGAAAAGATAGTAATGGAAATGATATATACTGGAGAATAATTAGAATAAATGGTGATGGAAGTATAAGAATGATATATTCGGGAACAACTGCACCAACAAGTAGTACAGCAACAGTAATGACAGGAACAGGCACAGAAATTGGAACTGTAAGTGCAAGTTATTTAATCAAAAATCCAGCTGAGACTGCTGGATATATGTATACGTCGGGAGAGCAACATGGAACGAGCGATTCAAGTCCTATTAAAACTAAAATAGATAATTGGTATGAGACAACAACACTAAATACAGATAGTGCAACCAAAAGTTTAATAGCAGATCAAATATTTTGCAATGACAGAAGTATAACTGATGGAACTTGGCCTGTAAGTGGGAAAATATATTTTTCAGCTTATACAAGACTTGGAACAAATAAAAGTCCAATACTAACGTGTCCAACAGTAAGTGATAAATTCACAGTAAGTGAAAGTAATGGAAATGGAGCATTAGATTATCCTGCTGGTTTAATAACAGCAGATGAAATAGCAATGGCAGGTGGAATGTGGTATACAGACAATACTTTATATTATTTAAATACCGATAGGTTTTATTTACCTGGGACACCTTTTTATCATCCAAATGATACATTTGAAATATATGATACTAGTGCCCGTCCGTATTCTGGTTTCCCTTTAAGATATTTAGATTTAAGATATGAGGAATATCCATATGGAATCCGTCCAGTTATAAGTTTATCTTCAACAGCAAAATTATCAGGTAGTGGTACGTATGATGATGTTTACACAGTAAATGAATCATAAAATATAAAAAAATAGCACCTTAACTTGACAAGTGCTATTTTTGTGTGTTATAACATATTTGGAGATGAAAGAAATGAAAAAGAAAGAATTTAAATCATCAAGTAAAAGGGTACTTGATTTAATGATTAACTCAATTTATACAAATAAGGAAATATTTATACGTGAACTTATTTCTAATGGTAGTGATGCTATTGATAAGTTATCTTTTGAAAAAGCAAAAGATGCTGCATTAGATGTTAATCCAGCTGATTTTAAAATATTTATTTCAGTTGATAAATCTAATAGAACATTAACTATTTCTGATAATGGTATAGGAATGAGTGAAGATGAACTTGATAAATCACTAGGTACTATCGCAGAAAGTGGTTCATTAAGATTTAAAGAGGAAAATCCAGATAGTAAAGATAGTGAAATAATTGGTCAATTTGGTGTAGGTTTTTATTCTGCATTTATGGTATCTAAAAAAGTTGAAGTTATTTCTAAAAAAGTTGGAAGTAATGAATCTTATATTTGGACTAGTCAAGGAGTAGAGGGCTATACTATTGGAAAAGCCACTAAAAAAGAAAATGGTACTGATATTATACTTTATTTAAAAGATGATACAGATGATGAAAAATATTCAGATTTTCTTGAAGAATACACTCTTAGAAATTTAATTAAAAAATATAGTGATTATATTAAATATCCTATTATGATGGAAGTAGCGAATTCTCGCCTAAAAGAGGGTAGTAAAGATGAATATGAAACATATACTGAAATACAGACTATTAATTCAATGAAACCATTATGGAAAAAAGATAAGAAAGATATTACTGAAGAAGAATATAATAATTTTTATACTTCAAAATTTTCAGATTATGAAAAACCTTTAAAAGTTATTCATTATAATGTTGAAGGCTTAGAAAATTATAAAGCACTTTTATTTATTCCATCACATGCACCATTTGATTATTACTATAAGGAATATAAAAAAGGATTAGAACTATATACAAATGGAGTACTTATTATGGATAAGTGTGAAAAACTAATACCTGATTATTATTCTTTTGTTAAGGGTACTGTTGATACTGACGATATTTTCCTTAATATATCTCGTGAAACACTTCAAAATGATAAACATGTTCTTGGAATTGCTAAAGGAATTGAAACAAAAGTACATAGTGCTTTAATAGACCTTTTAACCAAGGATTTTGATAATTATAAAAAATTCTTTAAGGATTTTGGTAATCAAATTAAGTTTGGTATATATGGTAACTATGGCATTTATAAAGATAAAGTTCTTGATTTACTAATCTTTTATTCCTCAAAAAAGAAAGATTTTATTACATTAAAAGAATATGTTGAATCTATGAAAAAAGATCAAAAAGAAATATATTATGCATGTGGTGAAACTGTAGAAAAAATAGATTTATTACCACAGGTAGAATTAGTTAAAGAAAAAGGTTATGATATTTTATATTTAACTGATTATGCAGATGAATTTACTATTGGTGCAATAAATACATTTATGGAAAAAACATTTAAAAATGTTTGTGATTCATCATTAGATTTAGATACAAAAGAGGAAAAAGAAGAACTTTCTAAATTAAATGAAAGTAGTAAAGATATGCTTTCAAAGATGAAGGAAATATTAACTGGAAAAGTAAATGATGTTAAAATTACTAATAAACTTAAGAATCATCCTGTATGTTTAACTAGTAATGGTGCTATTTCAGTACAAATGGAAAAAGTAATTAATGCAATGCCAAATAGTGAAAAAGTATCTTCATCATTAACACTTGAAATTAATGAAAATCATCCAATTCTTAATAAATTAAATGATTTATATAAAAACGATGAAAAAGAGTTTGAAAAATATACTAAAGTTTTATTTGCACAAAGTAAATTAATCGAGGGACTTCCTATTGATAATCCAACAGAGCTTTCTAATTTAGTTTGTGATCTTCTTTCAAAATAGGTGCTAAGGCATCTATTTTTTGATATAATGCTTGTGGAGGCGTAAATGAATATAATTATAATAGGGGCTGGTCCATCTGGAATGATGTGTGCAATAAGTGCAAAAAATGAAGGCAATAATGTAACTATAATTGAAAGAAATGATAAAGCTGGAAAAAAACTTCTTCTTACTGGAAGTGGAAGGTGTAATTATGCAAATGAAAATGATGATTTAAATTCATATTATTCAGAAAATATGGAATTAATATCTAATATTATAAATACTGAGCATAAAAGTATTATGCATAATGAACTTGAATGCACTGGTTTATACCCAGATATTATAAATGGTTATTACTATCCATACTCACATAATAGTGCTAGTGTAAATAATCTACTTATAGAAAGGTGTAAAAGTAAAGGCGTTAATTTTATTTTTAATGAACAAGTAATAGATATTAAGAAAAATGGTAATGGTTTTATTATTAATAATAAATATAAGTGTGATAAACTCGTTATTGCATGTGGTGGTAAAAGTTATCCTAAAACAGGTAGTGATGGAAGTATTTATGAAAGTCTGCAAAATTTAAATATTAATTTTACTAAATTATATCCTTGCTTAACTCAAATAAAAACGCAAGCTATTAAAGAACTTTCTGGTATAAGACAAAATGCAAGTGTAAGTTTATTTGATAATGAAAAGTTTATATCATGTGAAACTGGTGAACTTCAATTTACTGATTATGGTGTATCTGGTATATGTGTATTAAATTTAAGTGGTTATGTAAAAGATAATACAAATTTAAAAATAAAAATAAATTTTTTACCTTTTATTTCAGATACTAAAAATTTTATTGAACAAAGAATGAAATTACTTGAAGGCTTTAATTTAATTAATGCATTTGAAAGTATTATAAATTATAAAATATTAAAATATATTTTGAAAAAAATTGGTATATCAGAAACAGCTAGATATAAAAGTCTTACTGAAAATGAAAAAAATTTATTTATAGAAAGTCTTACTTCATTTACTTTAAATGTATTTGGAACAAATGATTATGATAAAGCACAGGTAACTATGGGAGGTGTTCCTCTTGGAGATATAAATACTTTAACTATGGAATCTAAAATAGTAAATAATTTATATTTAATCGGTGAAATTATTGATTTAACTGGTAAATGTGGTGGTTATAATTTAACAGAGTGTTTTATAACAGGGATAATTGCTGGAAGGGAAATTAATGATAAGAGTTAGAAATATCAAAGTAGATGTTAAAATAAATAATTTAAAAGAAATGATTTTTAAAAAAATAAAAACAAATAATTTTACTATTGAAAAAATATTACATAAATCAATTGATGCAAGAAATAAAAATAATATATATTATGTTTATGATGTTTTAATAAATACTAAAGAAATAATTAAATTTAATGATGATGTTTTTGAATATATTAAAATAAATAATAAAATAAATATTACCGGTACAAAGATTTTATCTAAACCAATTATTATTGTGGGATTTGGTCCTGCCGGTATATTTGCATCATATATTTTATCTTCACTTGGCTATAAAGTAATAGTTTTTGAAAGAGGAAAAGAAGTTGAAAAAAGGCAAATAGATGTAGAAAAATTTTGGAATAATAACAAATTAAATGTTAACTCAAATGTATTATTTGGAGAAGGTGGAGCAGGTACTTTTTCTGATGGAAAACTTATGACAAGTATCAAAGATAAAGATGGATTAATTTCTAAAGTACTTGAAATATTTTATGAAAATGGTGCAGATGAAAAAATACTTTATGAAAATCATCCTCATATTGGTACAGATAAACTAAAAGACATTGTTAAAAATATGCGTGAAAAAATTATTTCAAATGGTGGTAAAATTTATTTTTCAAGTGCTGTAACTGATGTTTTAATAGAAAATAATAGAGTTAATGGAGTAGTTATTAATAATAAAGATATTTATGAAACAGATAATTTAATTTTAGCTATTGGTCATGGTGCAAAAGATACTTTTAATATGCTATATGAAAAAGGTGTTTGTTTAGAAAATAAACCTTTTGCTGTAGGAGTTAGAATAATGCATGATCAAAATATGATTAATGAAAATCAATATAAAGATTATAAAGATTATTTACCTGCAGCTGAATATAAACTTACTTATCAAGCAAGCACTAATAGGGGTGTATATTCGTTTTGTATGTGTCCAGGAGGTTATGTAGTAAATTCTTCGAGTGAAAATGGATTATTATCAATTAATGGTATGAGTTATTCCAAAAGAGATAGTGGTACATCTAATAGTGCAATCATTGTAACCATTAATAATAAAGATTTTGGTGATAAACCTTTAGATGGAGTAAAGTATCAAGAAAATTTAGAAAAGAAAGCATATAGTTTGGGAAATGGCAAAATATTAATTCAATCATTTAAAGATTATAAAGATAATATTTGTAATGTAAAAAAATATGTAGATTTAAAGATAAAGGGAGATTATATATATGCAAATATTAATGAAATATTTTCTGATTATATAAATAATTCTTTAAAGGAGGCAATAACCTATTTTGGTAAAAAAATAAAAGGGTTTGACGATGATAATGTTTTAATTGCCGCAGTGGAAAGTAAAACTAGTAGCCCAGTTAAATTTATTAGAAATGAAAATATGGAAAGTAATATCAAAGGTATATATCCAATAGGCGAGGGTTCTGGCTATGCTGGAGGTATTACGACAAGTGCTATTGAAGGAATAAAAATTTCAAAAGTAATTACTTCGATTTATAAAGGATAATAAGATAATAAAATTTCTTTTTATGGTGGTGATAAAGAGTTAATTAGTTTAAAATTTGTTGGTGCTGATTTTACCATATATGTTAGTACAAAAGAAGTTATCGAAATAAATAATGATAATGAAATATATGAATGTTTAAATGAAATATTTAAGATGCAATATGATTTTGGCTATAACCATTTAAATGATGTAAAAACTAATTCATTACTCGTTTGGCATAGTGATTGTTACTATAATCCTGATGATATTATAAGTGTAAGTTCATTGAGCTGCCTCCATATAAAGCTAGAGGATGGTATATATAAATTATGGTGTGATAAAGAAATTAATAAGTTACTTAACCTTAATATTGATGAGTTTTGTATTGGATTTTAGCCTTGTGTTAATGGACGATATGTAAGAAATTTTAAAACAGGCTCAACACTTCAAGACGATTTTGTAATAATGTTATATCAAAGACTTTTTTTAGAAGATTTGAAAGAAAAACTTATAATTAGAAAAATTATAAAAGATTTAAAAATTTTAAATATTAAAACTAAAAATAAAGATTATAATTATTTTTATAATAATACAAATGAATATATGAAAATAATTAACATAGTTGTTGATATTGGTGTAAATTTAAATAATATAAGTGATGAAACTAAAAAGGCATATAGTAATGTGTATTGGGATATTATAAAAGATAATAGTGAAGACGAAGAAGGTGAGGGACATATGATGAATAATAGTATTATGATGGATCTTGCAAGTAAACTTTTATATGAAAATCCTTATGATAAACTAAATTTAATAAAAGATAATCTTTAGTAACAAACTTAAAATACTATCATAAAATAATATAACATTACTAGTGGTGTTTATATAGATTGAGCCCATTTTTAAAAAGAGGCTCTTTTTTTTTGAATAAAAATTTTATATAATAATCTTATGAAGATTTATTTAATTTACTCAGATAGTTATAAAAGAATAAATGAAAAAGTTAATGAAATAATTAATGGGTTTTCTAATACATTAAAATTTGATTTAAAAGTAAATAGTATTTCAGATGTAATCGAGGAAGCTAATTATTATTCTTTAACTGGGGATGAAAAATGCATTATAGTAAAAAGTGATGATTTATTTATTGCTAAAAAAAATAAAGAAGAAGGTAAAAATAAAAATGAAGATTTACTTCTTAAATATTTTGAACATCCTAATAATTTAGTTACTTTAATATTTACAAGTTATGAAATTCCAGATAAAAGAAAAAAAATATTTAAAACTATTAATGAAAAAGGTAAATATATTGAATTAAATGCATTTAATAAAAAAGAAATGGTTTATGAATGCATTAATGTACTAAAAAAAAATAATATTAATATTAATTATGAAATAGGTAATTATATAGTAGAAAATTCTTTTGTTAATTATGATATTTGTTTATCAGAAATAGATAAAATATGTTTATTTTATAAAAAAGGAAATCTTTCTTTTGAAAATATAAAAAATATAGTTAGTGTATCATATAATGCAAGTGCTTTTAAATTTGTAAGATGTTTAATAAATAAAGATATATATGGAGCATACATTATTATAAATGATTTAGAAAAACAAAAAATTGATCCTAGCATTATTATTATAACTTTTTATAAAGAAATGAACTTTTTATATTTATTAAAGACCACTGATGATGTAAAAAAACTTTTGTTTACTTATGGAAAAGAGTCATGGCAATTAAATGATTATAATAAAATAAAGGATATTTATTCATTAAATGAAATAAAAAAAATCATAATTAGACTTGCTGATTATGATTATAAATATAAATCTGGATTATATGATAAAAGTATTATTTTAAATTTAATGACTTTAGAATTTTGTGAATAATTATTGTAATTTTTTATAATTATTAAAGGAAATTTTACCAATTTCATATAGGTAATCTTTTCCTTTTTTTGAAATTATTTCTTTAATTTGTTCATCTACTTGACATCCTGCTCCAAAATGTAAGTTAAATCCAGTTAATTTACTTAATTTATCCATTTCATTAATGAAGATGTATCTTGCTATAACTGAGGCTGCAGCGATACTCATACATTTACTTTCACCTTTTGTATAAAATTTAATTCCTTTTAAAGTAGTTTCATCATCTTTTAAATAACTATAATATTTTTTTTTATTTACAAATTGATCTATAACAGGATATTTATAGTCTGGATTATATTTTTTTATTAAATCCATTAGTACTTTATTATGAAGTATTGCTTTTATTTGTACCATATTATATTTTTTATCCATTAGATTATTAAAATCTTTATTACATAAAACATAAAAAGTATATGGAGTAGTTTTCATAATTTGTGGTGCTATTTTTAAAATTTGCTCATCTGTTATTTTTTTTGAATCTTTAATTCCTATATTTTCAAGTTCTTTTATTTTGTTTGATGGAACATAAGTTGCTACCACTACTATAGGTCCAAAGAAATCTCCACATCCAGTTTCATCACTTCCAATAGAGGAGTAATATACATAAAACTCATCTTTTTCTTTTTTATTATCTTTACTTTTTACAGTGTTTTCCACAGGTTTTCCAGTAAGCTTAGACTGCATACTTTGCCAAATACTTGCTTCAATATCCGCTCCTAAACCTTGAAACATAACTTTTCCTTTTTCATATAATGTTATTGTAACATCATAGTTTTTAGCACAAAAAATTGCATATGGAGGTGTTTTGGTTTCATAAGATTTATAAAACTTTATTAGTTTTTCATGAAGTCTTTCATCTAATTTAAATACTACACAGTTCATTTCATCACCTAGGTATATTATATAGTATTTTTTTGTAAAAGTCATCCAAAATATTATTAGAAAATATGAGGTAAAAGAAAAGTTAAATTTGGACTTTATTTTTTATTTTTTCTATTATATAATTATAATAGGAAAGAGGTTACAAATGAATTATGTTGGGATTGCTATTTTAGTTATTATTTTATTGGGAGTACTTTTTGGTATTAAAAAAGGTGCTATTAGAGAAATATTTGAACTTATTGGTACTGTTGCTACACTTATTATTTCTTATTTATTAAAGGGTTATTTAACTTCTGCATTAATTAAATTTATGCCATTTTTTAATTTTAAAGGTTACGTAGGTCTTTATTCTTTAAACTTTTTAATTTATGATGTTATATCTTTTGTCGTTGTATTTGTATTATTATACTGCATTTTAAATATTTTAATTAATATAGCTGGTTTTGTTGATTACTTAGATGGATTACGTTTAGTTTATGGTGTTGTATCAAAAATCATTGGAGCTGTTTTTGGAGCTATTAATGCTGTTGTATTTATATTTGTTGTTTGTTATATTATGCTTCAGATACCTTATACACAAAAATATGTTATGAATAGTAAAATAGCTACATCTATAGTGGAAAGAACTAAAGTATTAAATGTAACATTTAGTAAAGGAATTTTAGTAGGAGAGGATGTATATTTTAAATTAAAAGATTATTCTGGTGCAGAAGAGGATGTTGAAAATATGAATATATCTATTGCTATATCTGTTGCTAAATATACTTTAGTAGATAAACCACTTATACAAACATGTATTGATAATGGTAAATTGCATTTAGATCATGTTATAATAGCATAAGAAAGGAATTAATATGATTAAACACATTCAAGATGAAACAGAATTTTACCTTCTTGTAAAAGAGGGAAAACCAATTGTAGATTTTTATGCAGATTGGTGTGGACCATGTAAAATGCTACTTCCAATCCTTGATGAAATTGATTTTACTGATGTTTTAAAAGTAAATGTTGATAAGTTTCCTGAGATTGCAAAAAGGTTTGGAGTTATGAGTATTCCAACTTTAGTATTTTTTAGTAATGGACTTGAACAAAATAGAGAAATTGGTTATCGTTCTTTAGAGGAAATTAAAGAAGAATTTAAAAAAATATAGTTTTGTATTTATTTAAAGGCAAATTATTGTCTTTTTTGGTAACTATTCAGACTATAGAACGCAAAAATGAAGAGTAATTATATAAATTGCTCTTTTTAGTTGTGCGCCGTGCATGACATATAACTAGGTGGTGAAAGTCCACTATACGC
>CAYSFJ010000037.1:0-8826 GCA_964430785.1 uncultured Mycoplasma sp.
TGAAAAATAAGAGTTTGCGAGGTTTTGACCATTTAAAACTGTCAAATTCAAGATTTTAGCATTTAATTATAGGTTTTACAAGAGGAAAAAGTTTAATCTTGATTATTTACTTCGAAAAGATATGAATCACGGCACATATCAGTTAAATCTTTTTCTGCACTCCAATTTAAAACCTTTTTAGCATAGTCACAAGAGGCATAACAAGATGCAACATCACCTTTTCTTCTTGCAGTAATTTTATAATTAACTTTTACATTGTTAACTTGTTCAAACGTTTTAACCATTTCAAGAACACTTACACCTTTACCGGTTCCTAAATTACAAATTGTTAAACCATATCCACCGAATAGTCTATCTAGTGCTTTTACGTGGCCATTTGCTAAATCAGTAACGTGAATATAGTCTCTTACACCAGTACCATCTACTGTATCATAATCATCTCCAAAAATACTTAAACATTCAAGCTTTCCAGTAGCAACTTTAACAATGTATGGCATTAAATTATTTGGAATACCATTTGGGTCTTCACCAATTAGATGAGAACTATGACATCCTACTGGATTAAAGTATCTTAAAATTACGATATTCCAAGAATTATCTGATGCATATAAGTCTTTTAAAATGTCCTCAATCATAAGTTTTGTTGCACCATATGGATTTGATACTGAAAGTGGTGCATCCTCTTTTAAAGGTAAAGTTTTTGGAACTCCATAAACTGTTGCACTTGATGAAAATACAAAATTTTTAGAATTATATTTTTTCATTACCTCAAGAAGTGTAATCGTGGAAAATAGATTATTATGATAATATTCAAGTGGTTTTTCTACTGATTCGCCTACTGCTTTTAATGCCGCAAAATGCACTACACCATCTATTTTATTTTCTGTAAATATTTTCTCAAGAAGTTCTTTATCTTGAACATTTCCTTCATAAAATTTAAATTCCTTGTTAGTAATCTTTTTAATATTTTCTAATACTTTAGGTTTTGAATTAGAAAAATTGTCTATTATAACTACATTATAGTTATTTTCAAGTAAATCCACTACTGTATGAGAGCCAATATAACCTGCTCCACCGGTTACTAATATTGTTTTCATTTTATTCCTCCTACTACATTAAGTTTATCACAAATTTTTTTTAGTTCAATAATCATTCAATATTTTTTTAATAATTACTATTTCCCCTCAATAACATTTATAAAAGTATTAATGTCCATACTTCTTGGTATTTTAAATCTTTTAAGTCTTAACCTATCTAATTTATTTGAATAATTAAAACCACTTTCTACAGTAACGGCATAGTCAAATGCACTTTTGGTTATATTTATTGTATCTGAATTATAACTACCATAAGGATAAGCAATTGTATTAATATTTTTATTAAGTATTTTTTCTAAAGTATTTTTACTTTCAATTATTTCATTATATTGAGTATCGTAATCAAGAGTTCCTAATTTAACATGAGTTTTAGTATGAACTCCGATTTCAAATAGATTAGATTTATCTAGTTCAACTGCCATTTCTGGAGTAATATATGTTTCACCATCCATCCAATCAGTTATTAAATAAAACGATGATTTTATATTATATTTTTTGAGTATTGGATATGCATAATCATATATGTTTTTATATCCATCGTCAAATGTAATAATAATTGGTTTATCATAATTTTTAGCACTATCAATTTCATTTAAGAATAATGGAGTATAGCCATTATCATATAAATACTTCATTTGTAATTCAAAATTTTTAACACTAACAAAAAGTGTTGTATCTCCCCAAGGATTATCTGAAACAGCGTGATACATAAGAATAGGTACTTTTTTTCCTAAATTATTTTCTTTTAATAAATTATACTTTGTATTATACTTTCTAAATTCATTTGCAAATGTATCATCTTTATAAATAATATCAAATCCATTTACATAATATTTATTTAAATTATTATTTAAAAAAGTTATAAACTCAATATTCTTATCTATTTTAGAAATCAAAGTTTCTTTTAAAAGATTATCATCATTTATTAAGCTTTCTATATTGCTATCTTTATATATTTTTTCAAGTTCATTATTTTCTTCTTCAGTAAGATTATTAAATTTTTTAAATTTTTGATAAGAGATATCATTAATATTCACTTTTTCATCATTCAAACTTTTTAGAGCTTTTTCTGGATTATTAATATTATAAAAAGTGACATCATTTACTTTTAAATCTTTAATTTTCTCATGTGTATCTAAATATGAATTAAAAAAAGTTGCTATTTCATCTTCATTTTGAATCTTTTCTCCATTAACAAATACTCCATATTTTTCATTTATTAATGCAACTTTTTCTTTAATTATTTTCTCATTTAATCTTTTTTCCTCTTCGAGTTTTATTTTATTTTCATGTTTTTTATAAAAGTAGAAAAAAATCATTGCAAGAAATGAAATAATCAATATTATAAAAAGTGGTATAACAATTTTTCTATTTTTCATCTATTCTCCATATATTATTATTATAGCAATTTATTAATAAAAAATAAATGATTATATTGGTTTACATTTATTCTTTTAAATGTTAAAATATAAACTGAAAGGAAAATATAAAATGAATGAAGTTGGAAACAATTTAAAAAGAACCCGTTTGCTAAAAAAGTTATCATTAAAACAAGCTGGAGATTTACTTAATATGAGTAGTACCGCTGTTGCTAAGTATGAAAAGGGAGATATTATTCCCGATTCACAAAAATTAATTGAGTTTTCTAGAGCATATAATGTTAATGTCTTAGATTTATTAAAAGTTTATAATAAACCTCAAATGAAATTTATAGCATTTAGAAAAAGAAAAAGATTAACTGGTCAAAATTTAGATTTACTAAAGGACATAATAATGAATGAAGTTGGAAATTACATTGAAGTATTAAACTATAATGATATTAATAATACTATAAAACTTCCTCAATATAAATGTAACAGTATTGAAGATGCAGAAGTTGCAGCACAAAAATTTAGAAATTTTATTGAAATATCAGAATTACAGCCAATAGTAAATTTAATTAATATTTTAGAAAATTTAGGTATTTATATAATTCAAATTAAAAATTCAAACAATAGATTCAAAGATTTTGATGGATTAAGTGAAATTGTTGAAAATATTCCTTTTATAATTATTCTAGATGACATAAAAGATGGTGCAAGGCAAAGATTTACTATTGCACACGAACTTGGACATTTATTAATTAATTGTAATAAAGAGATTGAAGAGAAACTTTATAATAGATTTGCTAGTGCTCTATTAATGCCTAAAAAAGCAATTATTAATGAATTTGGTAACTATAGAAAAACTATTAGTTTTTATGAATATGTAACTGTTAAAGAGGAATATAAAGTTAGTTATGCCGCAATTAATTATAGATTAAAAGATTTAAATATTATTAATGACTATTTATATAAAAAAATGAGTATTTATATAAGTACTCATTTTGGAAAAGATGATCCAAATCCAATTAAACCTGAAATAACCTATCAATATAAAAAAATTGTTCATAAGTTAGAAAATGAAGATATCATATCAATAAATAAAGCTTGTGAATTACTTGGAGAAACTGCTGATGAATTTAACAGAGAAGATTATAATTGCTGATACTAATATAATAACTGATTTATTCAATGCTAATTTATTAGAAATGTTTTCTTTACTCGATAATGTTTATATTTTAGATATTATTAAAGAAAGTGAAATAAATAGCAAAACATGCAACATGGAATTAATAGATAAGATTAAAGTAATTCAGGCTACCTCAAATCAAATTTTAGAAATGCAAAGACTTGCAATAGAAAACAAAAAATTATCACCACAAGATTTAATTAATTATGTCGTAGCAAAGAATAATAATTATATTTTAGCAACTGGAGATAATAGATTAAGGCTATTTTCAGAAAAAAATGGTGTTGAAGTATTAAGAACATTAAAGATTATAAAATTAATGAATTCAAAAAATATTATTAATAAAGAAACTGCTATTAAAGCATGTTTGTTATTAAAAAATAATCCATATACACGAATACCATTAATTGAAATTGATAATACGATCGAGAAAATTAAAAAGTTGGCTATAACATTATAGTCAATTTTTTGTTAGAAAATTTGTTGTCCACTTTGTTGTCCTCTTGATGTCCATTTTGTTGTCCACTATGTGCACCACTTTGTGGACCACCTTCTGCACCACTTTCTACACCACAAAAATTATACTTTAATTATAAAAAAAGGGCTGTTGAAAAATTAAAATATTAATTCTTCTTCAGCCTCTACTTCTTAAACATAAATACTATATTATTTTTAATAAATCTTTTTAATCTTTTCGGCTCACAAATGATTCGATAAAGCCACTCTAGATTAAGTTTAATAAATATTTTAGGGGCTCTTTTTTTGCATCCACTTAATACATCAAATGTACCTCCAACGCCTATGAAGACTCCTTTTTGTGCCTTTTCAATATATTTGTTTATTAATAATTCTTGATTAGGAACTCCTAAAGCGACTAAAATTAGATCTGGAGATAAAGAAATTATTTCTTGCATAACTTTATCTTTATCAGTTACATAGCCATCACTAAACCCAACAATATTAATATTTGGATATTCTTTCTTAACCTTTATAATTAATTTATCCAAAACATCATTTTTAGCTCCGAATAAATAGATACTCTTTTTATTTTTATTACAAATTTCAAGTGCTTTACTAGATATATCAACACCTGTAATTCTTTCTTTAATATTTATATTATACTTTTTAGCTTTTTTTATTATAGATATACCATCTGGAACTAAAATATTATTGTCATTTAAAAGCATTTCTTTAATATCTTTGTTTTTATAAGATTGCATTACTATTTCAGGATTAACAGTAATAATAAATTTCTTTTCATTATTTATAAGTATTTTTTCTAACTTTTTATTAAATTCACTTTCACTTTGACTATATATTTTTTCTAATATATCTTTCATTTTTCATCCTTTTTTATATAATCAATAATTACTTTTGCTTTGTGTGACCAATCATTATCCTTTGCCTCTTTTATAAGTAAATCTAAATATTTTTTATCTTTTTTTAATTTCAATGCTTTATCTAATTTTTCTATAAAGTCTTCATGATTCTTACCTATTAAAACAGATTCATATTTTCTACATTCAAGCATATCTGTGGTAACAATGGGCTTCTTCATAGCCATATATTCAAATAACTTTACTGGACTTGTAGAACTTGTTATATCATTAAGTATAAAGGGAATAATCATTACATCCATTTTACTAGCATAATTTTTTAGTACCTTATAATCTCTGGGTCCAAAAAAGTAAACATTTTTAAGTTCATTTATACCAGATAAATCAAAACTTTCGTCATACTTTATACCAAATAAAACTATATTATATTTATTTGTATCATTTATTTTTTTTATTAAATCATAATCAAACCAACTAGCAAGAGCACCATAATAGCATATACACGGCTTATTTAAAACCTTGGTAAATTCGCTTTCAAATTTATAGTCTTTATCAATTGTTTGAAAAAAGTTATAGTCAACACCATTCGAAGAAAATATTAAATTTTCTTTACCTCTTTTTTCTATTATGTCTTTTTCTAAATTATCCGCAGTAACAACTACATAAACATTTTCTTTATGTGTTAAAATATATTCATATTTATCAGAAATGTTTTTAGGCAAATCTTTTGTTCCTGAAAGAACAGGTGTAATATGATCTATATATTCATAAATAAATTTAAAACCATTAGCAATATAGTTTTCAATGTTTTCTACCGATAATTTCCAATCTGTAGAATAAAGTTGTATATATTTTGGCTTATTAATATTTTTTAAACATTTCATAAGTATTTTATTTAAAGCTTTATTATTATAATTAAATAAATATAAATTATCACTATACTTTTTATATATTTTTACTTTATCCGTCATTGTAGTAACTTCATAAAAAACTAAACATTTATTTTTAGATAAATTATTTGCAATATGTTGTGGTCTTTGAAATAAAGGAACATTATAACCAAAGCTACTTCTCCATAAAATAACTCTATCATAATTATTATCACTTAATATTTTTTCTATTTCTTTAGTATATTTTTTCTTATTAAATATAGTTTTAAAACTTATTTTATCTAAATAATTTGCAATTATATATGCTCTTAATTTTTTACAAAATCCAATAAATCCATATTTCTTATATACATTTACAAGTTTACTTATTTTTTCTTTCATTTTATCTCCTTTTATACTGCTAACACAATTATAGCATGATTAAAAAAAAGTACCAATAATTTGACACTAATTTTTAAACTTTTCAATAATTGCATCCACTATTTTTTCACTAGCATAGCCATCTCCATAAGGATTTGATGCTTTACTCATTTTTTCATATTTTATTTTATCAGTTAATAATTTTTTTGTTTCATTATAAATTATTTCTTCATCAGTTCCTACAAGTTTTAAAGTACCCGCTTTAATTCCTTCAGGTCTTTCAGTTGTATCTCTTAAAACTAAAACGGGTTTTCCAAGTGATGGAGCTTCCTCTTGAATACCACCACTGTCAGTTAAAATTATATAGCTTTTATTTTGAAAATTATGAAAATCAAATACCTCAAGAGGTTCTATTAAATGAACTTTATCATCACCATTAAATATTTCATTTGCAATTTCTCTAACTTTTGGATTTAAATGAATTGGATATATCACTTTTACATCATTAAATTCATCGGTTATTCTTTTTACAGCCTTAAAAATATTTCGCATAGGCTTTCCTAAATTTTCTCTACGATGAGCTGTAAGAAGAATCATTTTTTCATTAGGTTTAATCCATTCAAGTTCAGGATGAGTATAATTTTCATCCACTGTTGCAGCCATTGCATCAATTGCGGTATTACCTGTAACATATATTTTGCTTTCATCTTTTCCCTCTTTTAAAAGGTTTTCTTTACTCATTAAAGTTGGAGCAAAATACATATCTGTCATACAGTCTACCATTTGTCTATTCATTTCTTCAGGATATGGAGAATATTTATCATAAGTTCTAAGTCCTGCTTCAACATGTCCTATTGAAACACTATTATAAAATGCCGCTAAAGCACCTGCAAAAGTTGTTGTTGTATCACCATGAACAAGTACAATATCAGGTTTTTCTTTTTTAATAACTTCCTCAAGTCCTGTTAATGCTCTAGTTGTAATATCTCCTAAAGTTTGGCCTTGCTTCATAATATTTAGATCATAATCTGGGTTAATATTAAATGTTTCTAGTACACTATCAAGCATTTGTCTATGTTGCGCAGTTACTACAACAATACTTTTTATTTCCTTTCTTTTTTCTAATTCTTTAACAAGTGGAGCCATTTTAATAGCCTCTGGTCTTGTTCCAAATATACTTATTACTTTAATCATTTTCTATCTCTTTCTCCTTTATTTTAATATAATATAATTTATTTTCAACGTCAAGAAAATCAACATCCAAATCAATTATGTCATCAGTTAATTCATAATTAATTGCATCAAGATATTTTTCTGTTCTTTCTTTTGTATAATTTGTTGTAATTGTATATATATTTTCACATTTTGATATAATACTATCAAACATTTTTTTCCCATATTCATTAGCATAGCCTTCATTCAAAGAAATAATAGGTATATTCTTACTAGATAAAACTGCATATCCAGGATTATAATCAACTATACCAATACAATCAATTTTACTTGATATTTTTACTTTATTATTATTAAAAATATATTTTCTATTTTGTTTATACTTTTCTGTCCAATTCTTGCTTAATGCAGAGTATCGCCAAGAAAGAGTATCACAAGAATATAAAATTTGATTTACTGTTAATGACATTTGGTACAAAAATAAACAAGATATCAAAAAACCAATTATTTCTAATATTAAACCATGCTTTTCTAATATATATTTCAGTAATATTAAAAAAATTAGCCATCCATTAACTTCAAGTATTAAAGCATACCTAATGTATCCCATCATGAATTTACCCCAAATACAAATATAAATAAAATATATAACAACTAAAATGATCTCTTTTCTATTTTTCAAATATATTTCTTTTAAAGTTTTTCTTTCTTTAATAAACTTATATGTGAAAATAAATAATAAAATAATCATTGATATATACGAATATGAAATTCTACCAAAATAAATATCTGTATCATTTGCCCTTCTTGGATTTGTTAAAACATATAACGGCCACAAAATAATTTCCTTTATACTTTTAGGGCCATAGTAAGTTTCCATCCAATTTACATTATCTAAATAAGGGCTTTTAAATATGGAATTATAAAATGGGAAAACCGGATTTTTAGTTTGAAAATAATTATTAATCAAATAAATTAAAAAAGGAAAAGAAAAAAGAAATATGCCAATTATAATATGTTTAAATTTTATTGTTTTAAAATTTTTAAAAATATATAAAATAGCTAACACTATCACAAAAAATGCATTTGATAACTTTAATGATATAAGCAATCCACCTATAAATAAAGTGTAATAATTGTTATTGTCTTCATTCAATATTATATATAACAGTTCCAAAAATAAGGGTATAGATATTAAATCAGTATAATAAGTTGAAGCATTTGCTAAAATTTGTTCTGTCATGATAGATAAAAAGGCTGCCAATGAAATATAAAACTCATTTTCAGTTAAATTAATGCACTTAATTAATTGTTTAAATTGATAATACACTAGTATCAATACTAAATAATTAAATATTACTCCTAATCTATAATTAGTCACAATTCTAAAGAAATAAAACATTCTATCTCCCAAAGGAA
>CAYSFJ010000038.1:0-8804 GCA_964430785.1 uncultured Mycoplasma sp.
GGTTCAAGTCCCTTTACCTGCACCAGATTTAATAATTAAAGTTCCGTATATTCGGAATTTTTTAGTTTTATTAAAATACTAGTAAAAGTAAAACTCGGATAAATATTTGACAAAGTGCAAGTTTTACATTACCAATGATATTGGTGAGTAACCTGAAAACAAAAAGTAAATTTATTTTGGTAAAAAAGCTAAAAAAGGATAGACTTCCTCTTACCTAAAAGTTAAAGTCAAAGTTTAACTATTTAATTTTGATATTCTGTTGAATTAAATTAGTAAGTTTATCAGTTGTAAGTCCTAAAGATAATAATTGTTTAATAGAATCACAAAAATTATTCTTAGTAAATTTTATTCTATCTTTATCAGATGTTTCGGATGAAGCTAAATTTCTAGGATTCCAAATTTCGCCAGTAGATAATATATAATAGATAGCAACTAAGATTTTTCTAGCAATTGCAATATAAGCACGTTTTTTACCATGACGTTTAGAAATTTTATTGAATTTATTGGCATAATTGTAAATGGTATAAATGTTAATATAAAAACTGATAAAAAAACTATTGATATAGTTATGGATTAAATATAGAAAATATTAAGTTTGAAACAAATACTATTAATAATAAAACAATAATAATAATTAAAACTATTTTAAATATCATTTTGTTATTTATACTTAGTTTATTATAAGTTTTACTTATAAGTTTAATGATTCCATAGATAATCCAAATTACACCTATTATAATCCAAGTTCAAATAAGGAAAATAGTACCGCCTATAAAAGAATAAAAGTTTAATAATATTCCTAATAAATGAGTGATATCATATATTATATGAGTTAATAGTAAATGAAATAATGATTAAAAAAAATCCAATACCACTACCTATAATAGCAATTATAATTGATAATATTTTACATATTTTCTTTAATGTATTCTTATTTATGGGTTTAGAATTATCATTGTTAATTGAATTTATATTATTTTTTTGCTAGAATTATTTTGATTAAAATTATTTGAATATTGATTCAAATTTATCTCACCATTTTTCTATTATCAATTATAACATTTTAATTTTACAATGTAAAAAAGTGTCAAAGATAGTAGTCAAATACTCTCATTTTTTGTATAATTGTTTAGTGAGGTAAAGATATGAATGAAAAAATAATAAAAAATATAGCAAATGATTTAAATGTAAAAGATAGTCAAGTTGCTAGTGCTTTAAAACTTTTATCTGATGGAGCCACAATTCCATTTATTGCAAGATATCGTAAAGAAGTAACTGGTGCTTTAGATGAAAAGCAGCTTCGTAAAATAAATGAAGTATATACATATGAAGTAAATCTTTTAGATAGAAAAGAAAGTGTAATTAAATTAATTGATGAAAAAGGCCTACTTACAGATGAATTAAAAGAAAAAATTTTAAATGCCGAAAAACTTGTAGAGGTTGAGGATCTTTATAGACCATTTAAGGAGAAGAAAAAAACAAAAGCAACTGATGCTATTAATAATGGACTTGAACCACTTGCTAAAATGATTTTGTCATTTCCAACTAAAGGAGATATTACATCTTTAACATCTAAGTTTATAAATGATAAAGTAAAAAGTGTAGAGGAAGCTGTTACTGGTGCAAGTTATATAATTGCAGAGTATATATCTGATAATGCATATTATCGTAAATGGTTACGTAGTTTTATATTTAGAAATGGTTATATAATTTCAAAGAAGAAAAAAGATTCTGAAGATGAAAAGAAAGTATATGAAATGTATTATGATTTTAAAGAAGAAGTATCTAAAATAAAATCATATAGAGTTCTTGCTATTAATCGTGCTGAAAAGGAAAAAATAGTTACAGTTTCAATTAATGTAGATGATACAAAAATTTTCTCATTTTTAGAGGAAAAGATAATTAAAAATAAAGATAGTTTTGTAGTCGACATTGTAAAAAATGCTATTAAGGATAGTTACAAAAGACTTATATTTCCTAGTGTTGAAAGAGAAGTGCGTACATCTTTATCTGAAAAAGCGGAAGATGTTGCAATTAAAAACTTTAGTGAAAATTTAGAAAACTTACTTTTAACACCTCCGATTAAAGATAAAATGGTGTTAGGTTTTGATCCAGCCTATAGAACTGGTTGTAAACTTGCAGTTTTAAACCCTGTAGGAAAAGTACTAAAAATTGAAAAAATATATCCACATCCACCTGTAAATAAATATGAGGAAGCAAAGACTAAAACAATTGATTTAATAAATAAATATAATATTGATATAGTGGCAATAGGTAATGGAACAGCCTCAAGGGAAAGTGAAAAATTTGTAAGTGATGTTATAAAATCTATTGATAGAAAAGTTGATTATATAATTGTTTCTGAGGCAGGAGCATCAGTTTATAGTGCCTCACCTCTTGCAATAAAGGAATTTCCTGATTTAGTTGTCGAAGAGCGAAGTGCAATAAGTATTGGACGTAGACTTCAAGATGCATTATCTGAACTTGTAAAAATTACTCCAGAAAGTATTGGTGTAGGTTTATATCAACATGATGTTAATGCAAAAAAATTATCATCATCATTAGATTTCGTTGTAACAAGTGCTGTAAATGAGGTTGGTGTAAATATAAATACAGCAAGTCCATCATTATTAAAATACATTTCTGGTCTTACAAAAACATATATTGAAAAAATTATAAAATATCGTGAAGAAAAAGGTAAAATATTATCTCGTGAAGAGGTTTTAAAAAATAAATTACTAAGTGAAAAAGTTTATGAACAAGCAATTGGTTTTATGCGAGTTGAGGGTGGAAGTAATATATTTGATACAACCGATATACACCCAGAAAGTTATAATATCGCAAAAAAAGTTATGGAGCTTTTAAATATAAGTGTAGAGCAAATAGGTAAATGTGCAGATAAAGTAAATGGTATTAATCCAAAAGATATTGCTAAAAAACTTGATACGGATGAATATACAATTGATAACATCTTAAAAAGTTTTGCTAAAGCTCATCGTGACCCTCGTGATGAAATGGAAAAACCAATACTAAAAAGTGATATTTTAGAAATAAAAGATTTAAAAATTGGCGATAAACTTGAAGGAACGGTTCGTAATGTAGTGGATTTTGGTGCTTTTATAGACATAGGACTACATAATGATGGCCTAATTCATATTTCAAAGATAAGTAAAAACTATATAAAACATCCAAGTGAAGTTTTAAAAGTCGGAGATATTATTAGCGTATATGTAATTGGAATAGATAAGGAAAAAGAGAAAGTTCAACTATCTCTTTTTAAGGAAGATTAAAAGTCTTTCTTTTTTCATATAATTAATTGGTGATAATATTGAATATTAAAAATACTATAACTGATTTTTTATATGACAAAAAATACTTTATTACAATGTATGAAAATTTTTTATACATATATAATTTTATAGATATAATAACATTAAAAAATACTTGTATTGAAATTATTATTGAAAATTTTAAATTAAAAATAATTGGTAATAATTTAAAAATAAAAAAAATAAATAATTGTGAACTTTTAATCGAAGGAAATATTTTTGAAATAGGAAAAATTTATGAATAGTAATATTGTTATTAAGAGTAAATTTAAAACAAATGATATTATAATTAAATTAAGACAAATTAATGTTAATATAAACTTAATATATATAGAAAAAGGCTACACCTTTATTAAAATAAAATATGAAGATTATGTTAAAGTGCAAAAATATTATAAGTATTTAAATTTTAAGGTAGTTAGGTTTTATGGAAAAAAATATTATACATTTATATTAAAAAAATATTATTTAATCTTTATTAGTTTTATCGTGATAATTTCTATTATAACATTCCTATCTTTTTTTATTGTAGATATAAAAGTAGAAAATGAAAATCCTAAAATAGTAAATTTGGTTATTCAAGAGCTAGCTAATAATAATATTGAAAAATTTACATTTAGAAAAAGTTTTCAAAAATTAGAAAGTATTAAAGAAAAAATAAAAAATGATAACAAAGATATTATAGATTTTATAGAAATAGAAAGAAAAGGTATGATTTATATTATTAAAGTTACAGAAAAAATTTATGAAAATAAAACTTTAGAAAAACAGTATTGTAGTGTATATGCAAAAAAGTCTGGTATAGTAAAAAGTATTATAGTTTATAAAGGAACATCACTTATAAAAATGGGAAGTTATGTAAAAAAAGGTGATTTAATAGTAAGTGGAGATATTTTTCTTAATGAAAATGCCATATCTAAAGTTTGTGCAAATGCGGTAGTTTATGCAGAAAGTTGGTATACCGTTAATGAAAAAATACCTTTAAATTATATAAAAGAAACTATAACTAATAAAAAAAGAAATAATTTTATAATTAATTTTAAAGATAAAGATTATGTTATTTTAAAAAATAGACTTAAAAATTTTACCTCAAAAGAAAAATTGTTATTTTCAGGTTTTGGTATAAAAATATATAAAAGAGTAGATTATGAAATTACTAAAAGTGTTAAGAAATATTCCTTGAAAGAGGCAGAAAATAAAGCTCTTGATTTAGCAAAAGAAAAGGTTCTTTTATCACTTAAAGAAAATGATGAAATAATAAGTGAAAAAGTTTTACAAAAAACTATAAATGATAGTATAATGAATATAGATATATTTATAACCACTAGGGAAAACATTGCAACAATAAATTAAGGAGGTATTATGATTTCAAATCTACTAAGTAGCAGTTTAAACCATGTTTGGCCCACTTTAGTAATTATAATAGTTACAGTACTTGCAAGTAGAATTTCATATAAATTATGTTGTAAACAAAATATAGTTTTATATGAAGAATTTTATATACTTTTAAGTGTAACATATTTACTTTTACTTTATGAACTTGTTACTAGAGTAGATTATAATACTTTAGCTGGTGGTGTAAATATCATTCCATTTGCTGAAATATTAAGATATAAGGTTAGTAGTAGACTTTTTATGCTTAATGTTATAGGTAATATTTTATTATTTATTCCTTTTGGACTTATTATATCTTTATATGTTAAACCTAAAAAAATTTATATTGCAACGTTAATTTCATTTTTAGTAAGTATTACAATTGAATTTGTTCAGTTAAATATTGGTAGAAGTTTTGATGTTGATGATATACTTTTAAATACAATTGGTGCAACTTTTGGTTATTTTATTTATAAACTTATTAATAAAATGCCTATTTTTAAGAAAAAATATATTAATTATTTGATTTGCATTGGAATATTAGTTATAATATTATTGTATTTTTTGAAGGTTATGGGGAATATATGAATAAATTTAAAATAACAGATACAGTAAATTATAAAAGATATAAAATAATAAATAAAGTATTAAAAAGATGTTTAAAAATGGAACATGTTCAAAACTCTTTTTTTGAGGTTATTTTAGTAAATAATGATACTATTCAAAAAATTAATAAAGAGTATCGTGGCATTGATAAAATAACTGATGTAATATCGTTTGCTTTCGAAGATAATGATAAAGATTTATATAATGGTATTAGAATGCTTGGAGAAATCTATATTTGCATTCCACAAATGAAACAGCAAGCAAAATTATATTGCCATTCACAGACAAGAGAGATTGCTTTTTTAGCAATACATGGTCTTTTACATTTACTTGGTTATGACCATACAAAATCTATAGAAGAGGAAAAAATAATGTTTGGAAAACAGGAGTTGGTATTAAATGGATTTAATAAAACAAAAAGGTGAAAAAGTAGGACCTATTAAAGATGTAATGCATAAGTTTAAATATTCATTTCAAGGTTTTTTATATTGTTACACTCATGAAACAAGTTTTATATTTGAAACTATTGGTGTAATAGCAATAATTATATGTGGTATTGTTTTTAAAATTACTTTTATGCAATGGATTTTTGCTCTTATAAGTATGCTTTTAATTATGGAAATAGAATTTTTAAATACAGCTGTGGAAGCAACAGTAGATCTTATTACAAGAGAGTATCATCCACTTGCAAAGGTTGCAAAAGATTGTGGTTCTGCCGCAACATGTGTAGCAACTTTTATGGCTTTAATTGTTAATGGTATTATTTTTATTCCCTATATTATAGAACTTTTTAAGTAGGTTTATTATGCGAAGTGGATTTGTAAGTTTAATAGGAAGACCAAATGTAGGTAAGTCTACACTTCTTAATGCATTAATTAATGAAAAAATTGCGATAACTTCAGATAAAGCAGGTACAACAAGAAATGTAATTCAAGGTATTTATAATGAAAAAGATTATCAAATTGTTTTTGTAGATACTCCCGGTATAGCAAAACCAATTAATAGACTTGGTAGGGTACTTAATAAAAAAGCAAGAGAAATGGTTGATGATGTTGATGCAATTTTATTTGTAATTGATGGAAAAAAAGGAATTGGCCCAGGTGATAAATATATTTTAAATATGCTTAAGTCAGTGGAATTACCAGTTATTTTGGTTATTAATAAGATTGATCAAATATCAGATGAAATACTTCTTTATACAATAAATGAGTATAAAGATTTATACCCATTTTCTGATATTGTACCTGTATCTGCAGTAACTTTTGATAATATAAATAGATTAATTAAGGTTATAAAAAAATATTTAACAGATGAAGTAAAATACTATGATGATGATATGATTACCTCAAATACTATGAGTTTTATGGTAGGAGAGATTGTTCGTGAAAAACTTTTAAATGATACAATTGAGGAGGTACCACATTCAATAGCATGTAATTGCATTGGTTATCATGAAAAAAAAGATGTTGTTAATATTTTAGTAGATATAATCGTGGACCGTGATTCAATTAAAAAAATTGTTATTGGTAAAGGTGGAAGTAGACTTAAAAAAATTGGTATTCAGGCTCGTGAAGAAATAGAAAGATTAGTAGGAAAAAAGGTTTATATAGAACTTTATGTTAAAACAATTAAAAATTGGAAAGATAAAGAAAAGTATTTATTAGAATTGGGTTATTTAAATAATGAATAAAATTTTATATTTTTCATCAATATATAATTAGAAAGGATGAAAATATGAAAGCAAAAGAGGCTTGGGATAAATTTAAAAATTCTGGCAAAATTGAAGATTATTTGAATTATAAAAAAGAAAGCAAAGGAAAGTAGTATGCTATTAGAAGTGCAGGGAATAGTATTAAGTGAAACCCCATATGGTGAAACAAGTAAAATAATTAATGTATATACAAAAGAAAAAGGCCTTATAGGAATAATGTGTAAAGGTGCTAAAAGTATGAAATCTATTTTTAGAGCTAGTACACAGGTTTTATCCTATGGCGTTTTTAATTTGCATTATAAAGAGGGTAAACTATCTACTTTAACAAGTGTTGATATTATAAATCCCCTTATAAATATTAAAGAAGATTTAAAAAAAATTACTACTGCATTTTATTTAATTAAACTTATTACTCAAGTTCTAAAAGATACTCAAGATTCACAGATATATGATTTATTTATAAATACTATTTTAAAGTTAAATGAGGGTTTTGATGAAATTGTTCTTTGTAATATTTTAGAAATTAAACTTTTACCTTATTTGGGTGTTACACTTTGTCTTGATGGTTGTATAAGATGCGGTTCTAAAAAAGAAATTGTTACAATTGATGCCTCTTATGGAGGACTTATTTGTAAAAATTGTTATCGAAATGAACAAATTATTGATTTAAAAGTAGTAAAACTATTAAGAATGTATTATTATATAGATATAAGCTCAATAGAGAATATAAAAGTAGATTCTAAACTTAAGAATATTATCAATAGATTTTTAACAGATTATTATGATTCTTTTACAGGGTTATATTTAGATAAAAAAGTATTGGAATTTAAGGAGTAGTAATGACAGATTTAACTTTATTTTATGGGACAATGGAAAGTGGTAAAACAACTAAACTTTTACAAGATAATTATAATTATCGTAAACACGGACATAAAGTTTTAATTATAAAACCTTTAATAGATTTAAAAGGGGGTAATACCGTTGTAAATAGAACAAATGAGTTTGCTCCTGTTGATATACTTTTAGCAAATGATGAATCGATATTTGATGAAAAATATTTGCCACTTATTAAAGACATTGAAGTTATACTTGTAGATGAAGCTCAATTTCTAACAGAAAAACAAATAATTGAATTTTGGATGTTTGCCCATAAAATAGGTATTACTGTTATATGCTATGCTCTTAAAAGTGATTTTAGGGGAAAGCTTTTTAAAGGTACACAAGCTTTAATTGGCTTTGCTGATAGAAAAAATGAATTAACAGTAAATTGTAAATGTGGTGAAACAGCAGTATTTAATGCAAGAATGGTTAATGGCAGTTTTGTTTTTGATGGTGACGAAGTTGCAATTGATGGACTTGATAATGTTTCTTATGTTCCACTTTGTTCAAGTTGTTACTTCAATGAAGTTATTAGTAGTGAAACAAAAGAAAAGATTGATACGTATAAAAAAGTATTAAAAAAATATAAAGATAAATAAAATTTTTTTGAGGTAAAATATGATAAATATAGTAGTCGAAGGTTCAACCAGTGTTGGCAAATCAACATTAATAAAAAAAATTAAAGGAATATATGGTTATTGGATTTATGTCAAGTTTTTTAGACACATTTTTTTGAACAATTTAAATACTAAGCTAGTGCTATAATTATTATATTTTTCATTTGATGCATACTGATTACCACGATCAGAATGAAATATTCCATCCTTGTTTAATCACCTATCTATTAAAACTTTATTTAATGCATCAATTACTAGATCATCTGTCATATTAAGCCCATAGCTCCA
>CAYSFJ010000039.1:0-8795 GCA_964430785.1 uncultured Mycoplasma sp.
TTATTATTCCAATAGTTTTATCATCAGTTATATCTTTTATATTTTTATCAACATAATTCATATAAATCTGTATTTGTCCAATATGTTCTTTCTTTAGTTCAGCAACTTTGAGTTCAATAACAACATAACAATTATATTCTACATTATATAAAAGTAAATCTATGTAATTATAGTTACTTCCTATTTTTATTTTATATTCGTTACCAATATAACTAAAACCATTACCTAACTCTTTTAAAAAGTTATCTAAATTATTAAGTATCGTCTCTTTAAGGGTATATTCAGTTAATTTTTCTTGATTTAACTTACTTTTAATTAATATTGGATCTGGTACTAAATCAGGTAATTTTAGTTCTTCGTTTGTAATTAATTTATTTTTAGTTTCCTCGCTAAGTTTTTCATATTCTTTAGACTTTATTAATGATTCTAGTTCTCTTTTTGTAAGATTTCTTTTTTCGCAAATATCTATGTAATATTTTATTTCGTCCACATTTTTCAAAGGCAAAAGTACTTTATAATGGCTCCATGATAAAATGGAACCCATTGGGTTCCATTTTATCACCAATGTCAATTCATAAAACTGTCTCATATACCTTAAATATCTTTCATTGTATTTTTTACCTACTTCAATAGCTAATTTATCGGCATACTTTCCTATAATATCATTGCCATATTCTTTGCCTGCTTCACTCAAAAGTTTACCCACTTCAAAATAAGTAAGAACCTTATTTCTTTCTTTAGAATAATCCTTTACCTTCGCATAAATTTCATTCTTTAATAATTTTTCTTTGATTTCATTATAATAATTTACCATTTTTTGTCTCCATTTTTTATTTCATTATTTTCACAAAACAAAAAAGCAGAAAAACATACCATTTTTCTTAAGAAAAGGTACATTTTTCCGCTTCGTATATATTTCTTACCTCTTTAAAATATAT
This sequence comes from uncultured Mycoplasma sp., assembly GCA_964430785.1. GTDB lineage: Bacteria > Bacillota_I > Bacilli_A > RF39 > UBA660 > UBA6448. The sequence goes on from CAYSFJ010000039.1 coordinate 939, forward strand.
GTAATCGTCTAATAATAATTGCTTGGCTTACAAGAGGTTTACCTTGCATATTAATAGTATCAAAAATAATTTTATTAATCAAGTTTCTTATGAAGAAGTTCTTTTGTAATAATTGGATTTGCTTTGCCTTTTGTTTCTTTCATAACCTCTCCTACAAAGAAATCAAAAATATTAGTTCGACCATTTTTATATTCGGCGATTTCTTTTTCATGTGAAGAAAGAATATTATCAATTATATTTTCAATTAAGCTTTCATCACTTACTTGAGCATCTTCTTTAGAAATAAAGTTTTTAGGTTCTTTCTCTTCCTCTAAAGATTTATAAAAAACTTCTTTTACTTGTTTTGATGATAAAATTCCGCTTTCTTTTGCATCATTAATTTGTTTTAAATATTCTGGGTTTAAATAAAAGTCATTTATGTTAATGTCTTTTTCATTTATGTATGAAGTAATAATACCATTAATATAATTTGCAGCTTCAATTGGTTTAATACCAACTTCAACACATTTTTCAAAATAGTTTGCAATATTAATATCTTTAATTAAAATGTTAGCATTATACTCGTCAAGTCCTAGATTACTCATATAATTATCTTTTCTAGCATCTGCTAAAACTGGTATTGTTTTTCTAATATTTTCTACAAATTCATCAGTTATTTCATAAGGTGGTATATTAGGTTCTACAAAATATTTATAGTCAATTGCATCAGCTTTACTACGCATATGAACTGTCATGCCAGAATTTTCATCAAACCTACGAGTTTCTTGATATAAAGGTTCATTATTATTAAGCGCCTCAAGTTGTCTTTTTTCTTCGTATAAAATTGCAAGTTTAACATTTGCTAAACTATTTACATTTTTAATTTCAACTTTTGGTGTAATATAATTACCATTATCATCCATAAGGTTTACGTTAACGTCACATCTTATTTGTCCCTTTTTAGTATCTGCTTCAGAAATATCAGTATATTTATAAATTCTACACATTGTTTCTAAAAAAGCAATTGCTTCATCAGCTGAGTGCATACATGGAGCAGTAACCGTTTCAAGAAGTGGCACACCAGCACGATTATAATCAATAAGTGAAAATGTAGGAAGGTGATCAAGTGCTGCTGCATCTTCCTCTAAATGGATATCTAAAATTTCTACATTAAATTTACTACCATTTACTGATACCTCTAAATTACCATTAATACCTACAGGTCTAGTATTTTGAGTAATTTGATAACCTTTTGGAAGATCAGGATAATAATAATTTTTTCTATCAAAAAGCATATATTTTGCAACATCACATTTTAAAATTAAAGCCATTTCAACCGCTTTTTTTACACATTCTTCATTTAATGAGGGCATAAATCCAGGGAATGCTAAATCAATTTCATTTATATTTACATTAGCCATTTTATTATATACATTTGAAGATGGTGAAAATACTTTTGTAGAACTTTTCATTTCAGCATGCATTTCAAGGCCAATTACTAACTTAGTCATTAATATCCTCCTTTATAATTTTTTCAATGTCATTTGCTACTCCAAGCATATAACTATCATTTTTAAAGCCAGATGTAATATTTATACCAACAGGCATACCATTTAGTTTATTATAAGGTAAAGTTATTGATGGATAACCACCAAAATTTCCAATTACTAAATGATTATCAAGTACATTTTCATCTTTACCCATTTCATCAGTTGTATTACATATCTTCGGAGCTATATCACTTTGTGCAGGAAGAATTAATCCATCATATTTAGTAAATAATTCATTAAATGTATTTACGACTACTCTTCTTACTTTTTTAGCATTAATAAAATATTTTTCTTGATTTTCCTTTTGTAAAATAAATGAACCAATTATAAATCTTCTTTTGATAAGTGAAGAAAAGTTTTTAGTTCTAAAGTTTTTAATTACCTCAATTGCACTATCACCTTTTTCACGATGACCAAAACTAATTCCTGTAAGATTTGAATCATTTGAGGTAACTTCTGCACATGAAATAGAGGTATAAACTGGTTTTAATGCTTTTAATAGATTTTCATCTATACTTTCTTCATAAATTTCATAACCCTTATCCTTTAATAAATCTAAAAGTTTATTAAAGTCATCAATTATTTTAATTGTATTAGGATTAGAATATTTTGATTTATCTACTATTTCTTTTATATAAAATAATTTTTTACTTTTTAAATTATTTAAATCTTTTGTTAAATCTACTTCATCCATATCTTTAATTGTAGTCATATCTTTATCATCAGAGCCTTTAATGGTATTTACTACAGTGGCCGCATCAACTACACTATTTGTTAATACACCAATTGTATCAAGCGAAGAAGCAAATGCAAAAAGTCCATATCTACTTATAAGACCATAACTTGGTTTATAACCCACCACACCAGTATAAGCTGCTGGTTTTCTAATTGAATCACCAGTATCAGTACCAATGGCAAATGCAACCGTTTTAGTGGCTACAGCTACAGCACTTCCTGCCGAAGAACCTGCAGAAATTCTTGTTTCATCATAAGGATTTTTTACAATACCACTGTTACCCGTAAGACCAGTTCCACCCATAGCAAGTTCATCCATATTAGTTTTTCCAATCATAATAGCACCTAAACTATTTAATTTCTCATAAACTGTTGCATTATAAATTGGAACATAATCTTTTAAAGTATTAGAGCAAGCTGTAGTTCTTACTCCTTTCGTAGAAATATTATCCTTCATTGCATAACAAATACCACTTAATATAGAATTTATTTCATTATTTTCTACTGGATCTAACACTAAATTATAGGCATTATACTTTTCATTTGTTTCTAATATTTTATTTTTTGAAAAATTAATAAGTTCTTTTGATGCAACTTTACCATTAACTAGGTCATCATGAAGTTCTAAAATACTTTTATCATAATAATTCATTACTTCACCACCCTAACTATTTCTACTTCTCTATCTATATAATCATCACAATTTTTAAGAGCATCTTCAATATCAATCATTCGAGATGTTTGACCATCTCTAATAAATAAAGTAGATAAATCTTGAGGAAAATGTAAAGGCTGTACATTTTCAAGACCTTTTACATTATTTATTTTTGACATATTATCATTAATAACATCAAATTCCCTTAATAAAAGCTCATTTTCCTCATTAGTAAGACCAATTAAAAGTTTATCTGCATAATCATTTATTATATCTTTTGTAAACATTATTTTTCCTCCACAATACTTATTCCAAGTTCCTTTAACTGTTTATCTGTAAGTGTATTTGGACTTCCCATTAACATATCCATACCTTGTACATTAGGTGGAAATACTTGAACTTCGCGAAGATTATCTTCATTAGTAAGAAGCATTACAATTCTATCAATTCCTGGTGCCATACCAGCGTGTGGAGGAGCACCAAAGGTAAATGCAGTATACAAACTTCTAAATTTATCTTTAACAACATCCTCATTATAACCCGCAATAGAAAAAGCTTTTTTCATAATATTTATATCATGATTTCTAACAGCACCTGAAGCCATTTCATTACCATTACATACAAAATCATATTGATATGCAACTATATCACCAGGATTCATATTATTTAAAGCATCAATTCCACCTTGAGGCATGCTAAATGGATTATGTCCAAAATCCCATTTTTGATCTTCTTCATTATATTCAAAAAATGGAAAATCATTAACAATACAAAATTCAAATTTATTATTATCAATAAGTTCTAATTCTTGACCTAAATAATTACGTAAAAGACCTGCAATTTTAATAATTTTATCATCACCCGCAATAATGAATAAAACATCACCATCATCTAGATTAAATCTTTCATTTAAACTATTTATTTCTTCATCAGATAAAAATTTTAATATAGTACTTTTAATCTCACCATCAGTTTTTTTAATATAAGCAAGACCTGAAGCTCCTTTACTTTTAACAAACTCCTCTAAATGTTTATACCAAGAATTACTTTTTGATACATTTGAGCATTTAATACATCTAACTATTTTACCTTTAAATCCCTCGAATGAACTATTTTCAAATATATCTGAGGCATCTTCAATAACAAGTGGATTACGTAAATCTGGTTTATCACAACCATACTTTAACATAGATTCTTTATAAGATATTCTTTTAAATGGTGCTGGCGAAACATATTTATCTGTAAAATTTTTAAATGTTTCATAAAATACTTTTTCACCAACTTCATAAACATCTTCATCAGTAGCAAAACTCATTTCAAAATCTAATTGATAAAATTCAAGAGTTCTATCAGCACGACAATCTTCATCTCTAAAACAAGGTGCTATTTGAAAATACCTATTAAATCCAGATACCATTAAAAGTTGTTTATATATTTGGGGTGCCTGAGGAAGTGCATAAAACTTTCCATGATAATTTCTTGAGGGAATAACAAAGTCTCTAGCACCTTCAGGTGATGATCCTGTAATAATTGGTGTAGTAATTTCCGTAAAATCCATTTCTTTCATAATTTTACGTATATAGTCCACTACTTTACTTCTAAAAACAATTTTATCATGAACATCTTTATTTCTTAAATCAAGATAACGATATTTAAGTCTTGTTTCTTCACTTGCCTCTTTACTATGATTAATTTCAAATGGTAAAACATTTTCACATTTACCTAATAGTTCAATAGTATCAAGAACAATCTCAATTTGACCTGTTTTCATATTAGGATTTATATTACCAGTTCTTTTTTGAACAATACCAGTAAGAGTTACTGTACTTTCTCTTGTTAAAGATGCAAGTTTTTCAGTTTCCTCACTAATAACTTGAACAATACCACTTTCATCACGAATTGTTAAAAAAACAAGTGAACCAAGATTTCTTATTGAATTAATCCAGCCAGCAATTCTAACTGTTTTATTTTCATCATCAATAGTTATTTCTCCACAATATTTATTTCTATATTTATTATTACAATTCATATTAAATCCTTTCTAAAATTCGCAATTATTCGGAGTTCTTGGGAAAAGTATTACATCACGAATATTATCTACCCCAGTTAGATAAATTAATAACCTTTCAAATCCCATACCAAACCCTGAATGAACGCATGAACCATATCTTCTTAAATTTAAATACCAATTCATGCTTTCTGTATCCATATCAAGTTGTTTCATACGAGATAAAAGTTTATCATAATTTTCCTCTCTTTGACTTCCACCCATAAGTTCTCCAGCCTCAGGTACCTCAAGATCAACTGCCGCAACAGTTTTACCATCATCATTTTGTTTCATATAAAATGCTTTAATATCTTTTGGCCAATTATAAATAAATACTGGTCCATTAAAATATTCTGTAATATATTTTTCATGTTCTTTCGCAATATCTTCGCCATATTTAGGCTCAAATTCAAACTTTTTACCACTTTCAAGTAAAAGTTTAATACATTGTTCATGAGTTATTCTTGTAAATTTTGAATTTACTAATTTTGTAAGTTTTTCAATCAATCCTTTTTCTACAAATGAATCTAAAAATTTCATTTCATCTTTTGCATTTTCTAATACATAACTAACAACGTATTTAAGCATTTCTTCCATAACTACCATATCATCATTAAGATCTGCAAAAGCAATTTCTGGTTCAATCATCCAAAATTCCGCAGCATGAGTTTTTGTATTACTATCTTCTGCTCTAAAAGTTGGACCAAAAGTATAAACTTTCTTATATGCAAGAGCACAAGTTTCTGCCTGAAGTTGTCCAGATACAGTAAGTGAAGTTTTTTTGCCAAAAAAATCTTTTGAATAATCAGGTTTTTCTCCCAAAGGAAGTGTTGTAACCTCAAACATTTGTCCAGCACCTTCACAATCACTTGCAGTTATAAGGGGTGTATGCACATATACATAATTATGTTCATTAAAATATTTATGAATTGCAAATGCCGCTACACTTCTTACTCTAAATACTGCTGTAAAAAGATTTGTTCTTGGTCTTAAATATGCTTGTTCTCTTAAAAATTCACGAGTATGTCTTTTTGGCTGAATAGGATAATCCTCAGGGCATGATGAAAAAATTTCAATACTACTTGCTTTAATTTCATAATCATCTTTCCCCTCTGAGGGAACAAAAATGCCTTTTATTTTTAATGAAGATGATACCAAAAGTTTACTTACCTCTTCAAAATTATTTATACTTTTATCATATACTACTTGAATACCGTTTTGAGTAGTACCATCGGAAAATGAGATAAATCCAAATTCTTTCTGAGGACGATGATTTTTAATCCATCCACAAATTTCTACCTCTTTTTGAGTATATTTTTCTTTTTCTTTTAATAAATCTTTTATATCCATATTAAATCACTCCTAAAATATAATCTATTATTTCATCTTCAGGAACCTTTACTTCCTCTTTTGTAATATTATCTTTTACAGTAACAAGTCCTTTAGATAAATCTTCACTATTAAGTATTATTAAATTCTTTGCATTCATATTATCTGCTTCTTTAAACTGAGCTTTAAGGCTTTTACCAGAAACATTAGTTTCACAAATAATATTATTAAGTCTTAAATCTTGAGTAATAATATTTGCTTTAATTTTTTCTTCTTCATTAACACACATTACGTATACATCTATATTATTTAAACTATCATCACCCATTTCATTAATAATTCTTTCCATACCACAGGCAAATCCAACTGCAGGAACCTCAGGGCCACCCAAATTTTTAACAAGGTGATTATATCTTCCACCACCACCAAGTGCTAAAGAATCATTAACAGTAAGTTCAAAAACCATATAATCATAATAATCAAGGCCTCTTACTAAAGTATTATCAACTTCATAATCTACATCTAAATAATCTAAATATGATAGTATTTTAGCAAATCTATCACTACTTTCTTTACAATGAAAGTCAAGTATACTTGGAGCATTTTTAAGAATTTCACTTTCATTATCAACTTTACAGTCAAGTATTCTTAATGGATTAGTCTTAATTCTATTTTGACAATCTTCACATAAATCATTTATGTAAGGGGTAAGATACTCCACTAAAGCATTTTTATATTTTTCTCTATCTTCAGTTGAACCTAAATTATTAATTTTAACAGTTACATCAAGTCCAAGTTCTTTTAAAATATTATATGATAGTGATATTACTTCTGCATCCATCATTTCATCATCTGAGCCTAAACACTCTACACCAAATTGTGTAAATTCACGATTTCTGCCAAGACCAGGTCTTTCATAACGATACATTGTACCAATATAAAATTCCTTTACTACTGATGATTGATTTCCATAAAGTTTATCTTCAATAAAATTTCTTACAACCCCAGCGGTACCCTCAGGTCTTAAAGTAAAATTTCTACCTCCACGATCAGTAAAATCATAAGTTTCCTTTTGAACTATATCAGTTGTATCACCAACACCTCTTTTAAATAGTTCTGTACTTTCAAAAAGTGGTGTTCTAATGTACTTATAATTATAAATTTTTGCATAAGCACAAACTACTTCATTAATTTTTTGATACTTTTTTGCAATATCACCTGTTACATCATAACATCCCTTAGGTTTTGTAATCATTTTTTTCATCCTCCTTATTACAAAAAAACCTAGATACTATAAGGGCAGAAATAAATTCCACGGTACCACCTTACTTCTAGGTCTTAATTTTTTATCGCATTTATGCGTTTCTATGTTAACAAAAGTTTGTCAGGCTTTCCATAGAAAAAATATTACTTAAATAATATAACACAAAATATTTAAAATTGCTATATAAAATAGAGCCAAAATAAACAAAAAAGGTAACTATTCAGACCTATAATTCAAAAAAAATAAGAAAGTAGTATAAATGTGCTGCTTTTTCTTTTAATTTATGTGATAATTATTA
>CAYSFJ010000040.1:0-8748 GCA_964430785.1 uncultured Mycoplasma sp.
ATTTTTATGGGGTTTCCACGATTCTGTCCACATTATTTATGCTATGTGGACAAATTGTCATCTGTGGACAAATTTATCATTTTTTCTATTTTTAACAATTCCTTATTTTATAAGGCTTTGCGAGGTTATTTACCACAACAGTTTTTGTATTTCTTACCAGACCCACATGGCTTTTGGTATTGGGAATTTTGAGAGCTTTTGGGAGCACTTAGCTCGTTAATTCGGCACTTGGTTACACTTGGGAGCACTCCGTAGCGCTCGGCAAACCTAGCAGAACGTATCTAAAAACGTATCTAAAAAATAACGAATTTGAATAAATTACAACTTTTATATAATTTATCTATGCTTATGTGAAATTTCAGAATTTTCTAAATTTTGAGTTTCGGATGAGGCATATTCTTGCTGTTTAACGAGTTTTTTGTGTGTTGGAAACAATCCACCACAGACCGTTGAGATTTGATGAATATCAGTAATACTTCCATCTGATAAATAATTTGTTCTAACTCTTTCTAGATTGCAATCTATACCATCAGTTAATGACCAATATGATATACCATCAAGTTGTACGCCTGATTCTCTAATAATATCTGATATTTCTTCAATTTTTTGATGTTTATATGAATAAACTTGCTCAAATGTAACATCAGGATTATTGCCAAATAATCTTGGTATTTGAGTTCTACCTAACGACATATCAAATTCAGTAATTTGAATTTTCTTTCCTGTTCTTTCTTGCAAAATTCTAAAATCTTCAAAACAACGTCTAATCTTATTTTCATCTTCACCGATTGTTATGTGCATCTGCGAACCCAAAGTATCAATAAGTCCAGGACGCTTATAATCGATTTCATCTAACACTTCAAATACTTTTTTTCTTCTTTTATCATTTTCTAAGAATGGTTCGTTATATAAGAAACTTATGCCATCAGGTTTATGTTGTAAAGCATAATCAAAAGCTGGTAGAAGTTCATCCATGGTTATACCATATTTACTTTCCCATATATTATAATATTCTCCATTAGCATTTTTTTCAAAACTAACAATTTCATTAAATAAATCTACTGCATTTATTAATGGTATATCTTGTCCATTAACATTAAGCCTATGATTTTGATTATAGTCATTAATAAAATCAATACTTTCTTTAACATAATTTTTTATAATTTCTAATATTTCTTCTTTAGATTTTCCAACAAATAGACTTTCCATACCATCTTTTATTAACAATGAATGATATCTAACTTGTTTGCCATTTCGATATGCAAAATCTAAATCTCTTTTTGCAAAATAAAAATCAAATCTTTTATCAGGATTATTCTCATCATATAAATCATTTACTACATTATATATTCTTCCAGATCCTATTAACATACTATTAAAACTATCTAAGTTACTATTTAACAAAACCATTTCTTCATATAAATCATCTGTTTTAAGTTGATCTCTTTCTGTAGAAACAAAATGATGACTCATATTAAATATTTCTTCATAATCGGTAGGATATTTATTTTTAACAAACTCTCTTAACCAAGACATAATTTCAGGTGAATTATTTGATACTGCATTTTTGATTATATCTATATCATTTTCTTGAATGCCACAATGTCTAAGTTTATTTTCTATCTTAGTTTCTCTATCTGCATCATGAAACACCATAGTATCTTGATAACTTTTAAAAACTCTTTTCTTAAAATCATCCAAAGGTAAAGTAATCAAGTTTTCTAAATCTTCTTTGCTATAATTATGTTTTATTTGGTCACAGTGAATAATAAAGTCAATTAGTTCACTACTATCTTTACATTGTATTATAGATAGTAGGTCAATTTGTTCCGCACTAAAATATCCACCAATAATATTTGTATTAACTTGCAAACTATTTACATCCATAAATATCTTCTCCTAATTATATTATATCATTAAAATAAGGCATATTTGTTTTAATTTTTTCAAATTTTATTATAAAAATGATTTTTAGATACGTTTTGTATTCAATTTGAAAATTATGTTTCAATATACGTTTAGCCTTATAATATAAGGCTTTACAACACTTTTAAAAAGCATCTAAAACGTATCTAAGACAAAAGACATTCCTGAAATCACCTAAATGTTGTAATCATAGAAAAACCCGCAATCCCTTATTTTATACGGGTTTGCAGGCTTATTTTCCACAGCATTGTTTATATTTCTTACCAGAGCCACATGGACATGGGTCATTTCTACCTATCTTAGTAACTTTTTTGGGAGTACTTTTAATTTTTTCTTTGCCATCATTAGCACTACCTTTAATAGTTTGTTTAATCTCAGTATTTTGTCTAATTTCAGCTTTTAAAAGGAATACAGAAATATCATTATCAATCTTATCTAATAATTTATCAAATAATTCAAAACCTTCCATTGTATATGCTTGTACTGGATTAGTTTGACTATAACCGCGAAGACCTATACCCTCTTTTAAATGGTCCATAGTATTCATATGTTCAACCCAATTTGAATCAATTACTCTAAGAGATATTGCTCTTTCAAATTCATTTCTAACAGGAAGACCTTTAACCTTTTCCTCATAATCTTTTATAACAAGTGAAGAAATATACTCAGGAATATCCTTATCTTTTAAATCAATTATATTTTCAACTTTAAGATTTTGTTTCTTTAAAAAATTAGTATTAACATATTCAACTATCTCAGATTTATCATTTTCAGTTAAATGTCCTTCTGGGGCAATATGATTTTCACACAAAACATTTATAGTTTCTTTAAATGTATCAATTACAGTTTGTGATATTGATTCATTATCAATTACTTCATTTCTTTTATTATATATAATTTCTCTTTGTTCATTTAAAACATTATCATAATCAAGTAGACTCTTTCTTATATCATAGTTATTACCCTCAACTCTTTTTTGTGCAGTTTCAATACTTTTAGTAAGGGTTTTACTACGAATAGCCATATCATCATCAATTCCTAGTGATTGAAGCATTGTTTTAATTCTATCAGTACCAAATCTACGCATTAAATCATCTTCAAATGAAACAAAAAATTGACTCATACCAGGATCTCCTTGACGACCTGCTCTACCACGAAGTTGGTTATCTATTCTTCTTGATTCGTGTCTTTCAGTACCAATTACACATAATCCCCCAAGTTCTTTAACACCTTCACCAAGTTTTATATCTGTACCACGACCAGCCATATTTGTAGCCAAAGTAATAGCACCTTTTTCACCAGCTTTCGCAATTATTTCTGCTTCTCTTTCATGATTTTTAGCATTTAATACTTCATGATGAAGTCCAGCTTTTTTTAAAAGTCCACTTAAATGTTCATTTGATTCAACAGAAATTGTACCAATAAGTATTGGTTGTCCTTTAGAATGAATTTCTTTTACAGTATTAATAATAGCTTTATATTTTCCTTTTTCAGTGGCATATACAAGATCCGCCAAATCTTCACGAATTACTGGTTTATTTGTAGGAATACAAATAACATACATATTATAAATATTTCTAAATTCTTCCTCTTCAGTTTTTGCAGTTCCAGTCATACCTGATAACTTATTATACATTCTAAATAAATTTTGAAATGTAATTGTAGCCATAGTTTTAGTTTCAACATTAATTGTTACGCCTTCTTTAGCCTCAATTGCTTGATGAAGACCATCAGAATACTGTCTTCCTTGCATAAGTCTACCAGTAAATTGATCAACTATAATAACTTGTCCATCAGATACAACATAATCAACATCTTTTGCAAATGCATAGTTTGCTTTTAAAGCTTGATTTAAATGATGTACAAGACCAGCATTATCAATATCATATAGATTTTTAACATTTAATACTTTTTCAATTTTTTTACTTCCCTCTTCAGTAAGAGAAACACTTTTAGTTTTTAAATCAACAGTAAAGTCTTCATCTTCTTTTAGATTTTTAACTGCTTTATTTGCTTCAATATAAAGACTATTTGAATTAGCCTTACCACCACTTATAATAAGAGGAGTCCTAGCTTCATCAATAAGTATACTATCTACTTCATCTATAATACAATAATTTAATGGTCTTTGTACTCTATCATCCTTATTTACAACCATATTATCCCTTAAATAATCAAAACCAATTTCGTTATTAGTTGAATAAGTTATATCACAGTTATAAACATCTTTTTTCTCTTTTGAAGTCATATCACGTAGGTTAACTCCAACACTTACACCTAAAAGATCATAAATAGGTTTCATCCAATTAGCATTTCTATCAGATAAATACTCATTTGTTGTGACAACATGTACTCCTTTACCAGTCAAGGAATTTACATATGCTGGAAGCACTGTAGTAAGGGTTTTACCTTCACCAGTCTTCATTTCAGCAATATTGCCATAATGAATTGCAAGACCCCCTATAATTTGAACTTTAAAAGGTTTTTCTCCTATACCTCTAAAGCATGCTTCCCTAGCAAGAGCAAAAGCTTCGACTAAAATATCATCTAAACTTTCACCTTTAGAAATTTTATCTTTAAATTCATTTGTTTTTTCTTTAAACTCTTCATCTTTTAAATTAGCCATAACATCCTCTAAAGATATTATTTCATCAGCTAATTTATCAAATCTTTTCAATTCTTTATATTCGCAGTCTAATAATTTTTTTAATATTCCCATTTATACCACCTTCATGTTAGATTATATCAAATAACTCACATAAAAAAAAGGCTTAAAGCCTATTTAACATTAATAATTCCTAAAGAACCATCTTTTCTTTTATATAAAACAGAAACACATTCTTCATTAATATTTTTAAATGTAAAGAAATCATGATTTAATAAATCCATTTGCATTATTGCCTCATCCTCATCCATTGGTTTAGTATCCAAATTTTTCCTTTTAACAATTTTACTAGGTTCCTCTTCTATAGTTTCTTCATATTCCAAATTCATCTCAAATGAAGGAATATTCTTATAATGATTATTTAATCTTGTTTTATTCTTTCTAATCATTCTCTCTAATTTATCAATAATCATGTCTATTGAAGCATATAAATCTTCACAAGCTTCCTCACATCTTATATTAAATTTTGATGTAGGTATAGATACTTCAACAGTCTGAAGATTATTTTTTACTCTTATAATAACATTACATTTTATATCTTCACTATTTTTAAAATATTTATTTAATCTCTCTAACTTTGTATTTACATAATCCTTTATTGCTTTAGTAACTGTAATTTTATCTCCTCTAATACTTATTTTCAAATTCATCACTCTCCTAAATAAATCATAACACATTTTTTCAAAAAAAACTACTACATATAAAAATACGAATTTTTTAATATTCGTATCTAATAATTAAATTTTTTAAACAGTAGTTAAATTTAAAGTTTCTACATCTTTTGCTTGCAATCCTTTTGATGTTTCAATAAGTCTAAAATTAACAATATCGCCTTCATTTAATGTACGATATCCATCTTTTTTGATTACTGAATAATGAACAAAAATATCAGATAAATTATCACAATGGATAAAACCATATCCTTTCTCATTATTGAACCATTTAACTTGTCCTTTCATTTTACACCTTCCTTCTATTTAAATTTAACACAAGTTTTATTATGTATCAATTTAAATCGAAATACAAAATTCGACATTTTTAGGCATATTGAATTTACAAACAAGTTATAACCTAACTTCATCAAAAATAAATTTTATATAATTATTTATTAAATAATAGGTTTTATTATGTAAAAGTTTTTGAATAAGATAGGTATTACTACTTAAAATAAATAAATTTTCTTTAACATGATTTTTTAATATATAACTTATTTCATTATAACTAATTTCCTCTAAAGAAAAATTAATAATTTCTTTTTTATTATAATTATTTACTAAATATACTCTTAATTTAATATTTCCAATTAAATAAGCTCTTTTTTTACTTACATTTAATAATGTAATATCTTTAATTATTTTAATAATTTTAATTCCTATTTCTTCAAAAACATCATATATTTTATTTATATCATTTATTGATAAATTACTTTGTATTAAAACTATAATCCTATTATTAATGAATTTTTTTAATTTATTTTTTTTGGTAAAATTATTATATTCTTTTAAAAATTTAACTTTATTTAATATTATTCCATTATTAATAATTAGTTTATTTAAAGATAAATAATAAATATTTTTATTAAATCTTAATATAACATTATTTTCATAAAAATAAATTAAATTATATTGTTTCATCTGGATTTAATTCATATAATTTTTCTGGATCTATTTGTTTACCATTTAAATATACTTCAATAAATAAAACATTTTTATCATTAATTAAATTATTTGATGTAGATTTACCTAATATAGTCCCTTTTTTTATATCATCATTTTCATTTACTATAACATCTTTTAAAGAATAATATATAGTTGTTAATTTATCTGAATGTTCTATTTCAATAGTATTACCAAGCATTTCATCTTTTTTTATACTTTTAACTTTACCATCATAAACACTTATTACATCAAATTCATCTTGTGAAGAGTAAAAAGTTCCAGACGATGGCATATAAGTGTCTTGATAAACAATTAATGCATTTTTTTGGGATTCATCATCATAATCTTTACTATAAAATCCTGATAATAATTTTACGTTTTCACTTAAATATGGTCTTTCAAATTTATCTGGCATAATTTCGCTTAAAACATTTTCTGTTACATCTTTCATAATAGATTTTGAATAATTATAATTAGTAACATTTTTTAAAAGATGATTATTAATAAGTGATACGCTTATAAAAGTAACTAATATTATAAGTATATATATTGTAGGTAACACATATTTTCTTAACTTCATTTTTTTCATTCATTCCTCCTATAAAAAGTATGAACAAAAAAAATTAAATTATACTAGAAATACTTACATCTTTATAATAATATTTTAATATATATTCATAGTCATAACCTTTTTTGGCTAAATAATTAGCACCATATTGACTCATACCAACACCATGTCCATAACCATAAGTTGTAATATCTATATTATTTTCATTTACATTAATATTAAAATCTGTAGAACGAAGACCTAATATTTTTCTTATATTTACTCCAGTAAAGTTTTTATCATTAATAGTTATACTTTCTACTCTATTTGTACTATTTCTATTTATATTACTAATAATTATTTCGTTACATAATATATTTAATTTATTACAAAATTCTTGTTTAGAAATTTGAATAGTCTTCATAAAATTTTTATTTTCCTTTTCATACTCTGAAGAAACGCTTTGTAAATAAGGATAGTTTTCATTAAAAACAGAAATGCTATTTTCTGTATAACCATTACTCATAGAAAAATAATATGCTGGAATAATATTTCCATCATACATTAATACTAAATTTTTTGTACTTTCCACTGCTAACTTAATTTTATTATAATAAGTATCATAATTTTCATTCCAAATACTTTTCATTTTTTCTTTTGTAATTGAGCATTGGGTTCTAGTATCATTAGTAAGACTAATATTTTTACTTTTCAAATAATAAGCATATGTCCTTGAGGCAATTGCCTGACTTTTTAAACTTTCTTCATTAAATGAGGCTGGCATTTCACAAGCTATTACTCCAATTAAATAATCCTGCATTGGATCAATACTTTTATTTTTAGTTTCATTACTAAAAAAATAGGAAGTATCATTAATTAAACTTCCTATTAAAAAACATATAACTAATATTAAAATAATTATAATTTTATTTTCTTTATCCATATTATCCTTAAAATAATTCCACTAATTTAATTAAAAATTCAGATGAAACATATGCAAGACCAAATGATGAAATCATAACAAATATTTTTGCTTCAAGTTCATGTTTTAACTTAAAAAAGCCAGTAAAGTTAATCCCACTTAAAGCAAAAATTGATACAAAAAGCATTAATACGTAAATTAATACTTTATAATTCATTATATTCACCATTTTCATAATTTATGATTTTTTGAATTCTTTTTAAATGTCGTTCTTCATCTGAAGATTTAGTATTTAAAAATGTATCTACTATTTCATAAATATTATTTATATCATTATTACTACTTATACACAAAATATTACTATCATTATGATTTCTTGCATAAAATGCATCATCTGTATTTACACATCTAGCTGCTCTTATACCCTTAACTTTATTTGCGGCAATACTCATTCCAATTCCTGTACCACAAATTAAAATACCTAAACTATTTGGGTTATGTACAACACTATTACAAACATCAAATGCAAAATCTGGATAATCATCATTGTCTGTATGTTCTAATTTACTTATATTAACATCTACGCCCAATTCATTTAAATAATTTTCTATTTTATCTAGAGTTTCAACACCTCTATGATCTGTTCCTATATATACCTTCAACTTTATCACCAATTACATTATATCACAAAAAAACAAAAAACTATGCTGTCTTTTGTTCATTTAATCCATATTTACGATTAAATTTTTCTACATTTCCTGTTTTTTTAGCTTTTGATTGAGTTCCAGTATAAAATGGATGACATTTACTACATACTTCAACATTAATATTTTCCTTTGTTGATAAAACGTTAAATGTTTCTCCACATGCACATTTTACTGTAGCTTCCTTCATTTCAGGATGTATATTTGCTTTCATAATTACTTTTCCTCTCCTTTTAACTTCTTTTGTATTATATCATATATTTCAAACTTATCAAGAATTTTTTAATAAAATTTTATTTATTTTATACATTCCTTTACTATTTATA
>CAYSFJ010000041.1:0-7971 GCA_964430785.1 uncultured Mycoplasma sp.
AAATTTAATTTTAAATATATTGTTTAGAAATATTTTTTGTGATATTATTTATAATAGGTGAGGGTATGAAGAAAGACGTTAACGTAATAGTTGTAGTTTTTTTAGTAGTTATTTCTTTTGCATGTCTTTCTATAGGCACTGCTTATGCATACCTTTCAACTGTTTCTGTTGGGGGAACCCAAAATATAACTACGGGTAATTTAACTGCAAATTTAACTATAAATGGTATGGAAAATGTTGAAATAGTTCCGATGAGTGATGAAGAAGGATTAAATCAAACTACTTATGCTAAGGTTGTTATAGATAAAAATAACCAATATACAGTATTTTATTCGTTAAATTTGTCTTATTCATTAGATAGTTTACAAAGTAGTGTTACTACAGATGATTTATTACCTCTTGATTTTATAAAAGTAGCTGTTTTTGCAAGTGATACAGATTCAATATCTGATGCCACTCAGGTAACAAGTGCCGTAAAAATTACAGAACTTCCCATGCAAAGTGTTGACACAACCAACCATTATAATGATGAGTATATGCTTACATTTAATACTTTTAAAGTACAATCTGATAGTAAATATTATTTTATAAAAGCATGGCTTGTGCAAGAAACACCTGATACATTAGATGGAAAATATATTTATTTAGATGTAAATGTTAATCAAGAACCACTTGTTAGTAAATCATTATATAATTTTACTAATATTAGTGTATCATTAGATTCCACTGCATTAAGTAGTGGCTATACTATTAATTTACAAAAGGGTGCTATTACAGGAACAACCAGTCTTTCTAATGTTCCCACTGGTACATATCTTTTGGAAGTAGTTTATAATGGAAATACCTATAGTACAACTGTAAAAATAAAGGAAATTGATGATACAAATACGGTGCAAGGAGTTTCCTCTTTAAGTGGAAATACTTGTAGTGCAAATGAACCTTTACAAAATTGTGCTTATACATATTATACAACTGTAGATAAATTAATTAGAAAAAATGATATTACTACATATAGTAATGTAAATCCAACAGTATCATATAATGTACCTAATTCATATGTTATTGTAGGTGTTGATTCTTTAGGGGCAACTGAAATAAATGGTTTAAAATTAACTCTTAATTCTAGTGATTATTCTATTACATTAAGTAAATAATAATATGTAAACCAATATAAATTATTAAACATTGTGTTTAGTATTTTAGTTCTATATGAAAATTTAATATGCTATTAGTTCGAACTGTAAAATAACTTTTATAAATTAATAAAAAATACTTGATTTATGGTTATGATTTGTGATAAATTTATAATAGAAAGGAGATAGGAAAATAAGATGGAAAAGAAGAATACTTTATTGTTAACTGTTATCGCAGTAGCTACATTATTGGTAGCAGTAGTAGGAGCTACATTCGCATACTTTGGTTCATTTACTACTACAGTAGATAATAAGGCAGGTGTAAATGTTACAACTGAAGCAGCAAAATCTTCTACTTTCTTAACAACTGCAGCATCACTTAAATTAAATGTTGCTGGTTCAGAAATGTTAAAAGGAACTGATCCTACTGCATCTTCAGTAGATACATATACTGGTGATAATGCTGTATTAACAGTTAGTTTAAATGCTACAGATGAAACAACAACTACTACTTGTAAATATGATATTTATTATGTATATGATAGTGGTTCAGCTGTATATGGTGCTGGCGAAACACCAGTAACTACTGGTACTGAAAATAAAGAATTTACTTACACATTAACTCCAAGTGATGGAATTACTGTAGATAGTACTTATGCTACTGTTGAAGAAAAAGATTTTAGCGTTTTCTCTTCTGCTAAAACAGAAGTTAAAGTTGCTTCTGGAGAAATATCTGTAAGTAATGGTACTGCTACACAAACATTAACTGCTTATGTTAAATTCTATAATTTCCCAACAATTGATCAAAGTGCATTAGCTGCTAAATCTTTTGCTGGACAATTCTATGTAAAAGATACAACTGTTGTTTGTGGTACAACTGCAAAATAATTAGTAGTAAAAACAAGTTAACAATTTAATAATATAAAATGCGACCTTTGTGGTCGCTTTTTTTGATGCTTCAAGTTATTAATTTTGTATTGATAATTGTTGATAAGCTAAAAAAATAGTGCTAAAATACATTTGAAAGGGAAAAGAATATGAATATAAATTATGATAATATTTTTAAAGAAACAATTAAAAATATAAAAGGAAGTCCAACTATACTTTTACATAGTTGTTGTGCACCATGTTCTTCACAGGTTCTTGCTAGGCTATCTGATTATTTTTTAGTAACTGTTTTATACTATAATCCTAATATTGAACCATTTTCTGAATATGAAAAAAGAAAAGAAGAACAAAAAAAATTTATAGAAACTTTTCCAAGTAAAAATAAAATTTCTTTTTTAGATTGTGATTATGAAAATGAAAAATTTAAATGTATTGCTAAAGGTTTAGAGGATGCTGTTGAAGGGGGAGAAAGATGTCATAAATGTTATAACTTAAGACTTGAAAAAACTGCAATATTAGCAAAAGAAAATGGTTTTGATTATTTTTGTACAACTTTAACAGTAAGTCCATTTAAAAACTCTCGTATATTAAATGAAATAGGAAGTAAGTTAGAAAAAAAATATGATATAAAATATTTATATTCTGATTTTAAAAAAGAAGATGGATATAAAAAATCAATTGAATATTCTAAAAAATATAATTTATATAGACAAAATTATTGTGGATGTATATATTCTAAAAATAATTTAAAATAAAAACTCGCTTAAGTGCGGGTTTTAGTTTGCGTATTTTTACCTAAAATACCTCCGATAACTGATGATGATAAAAGTATTAAATAATAAAATATTGTTGTAAAACAAATATGTTTAATAAAGAAAATAATTGTTATAATAAAAAATGTAAATATAAGAATAAGCCCATTAATAAGCCCACATATAATACCTTTTTTATTAGTATGTTTTCCTTTAATAAAAGATAATATAAAAAATAATGATATATTTATAATAAAGGAAATTAATTTCGTTATATATGAGTTTATTCCAATAAGATTAAATAATCCTAATATGAATGAAATAAATAATTCTATAATAATAAATAAACCAATATATTTGCTGTAAACTAATAATTTTTTTATAATAATCACCTAATAAATGATATGTTATGTTTAAAATTATATTACTTTATACATAATAATAATGGTGATGATATGGTTTTATTTAAAGTAGTAATTAGAACTTTATTTTTTTATTTTTTTATAACTATATCTTATAGGTTAATGGGAAAAAGAGAAGTTGGGCAACTAGGTATTATTGACTTAACCCTTTCTATTTTAATTGCAGAATTAGTGGCAATATCTATTGAAAATCATTCGGAGCCAATATATTATACTATTATTCCTATATCTATTTTAGTTATACTTGAAATACTACTTGCCTATATTTCTATTAAATGTAGAAATTTAAGACTTATACTTGATGGTAAACCTTCACTAATAATATCTCATGGAAAAATAAATTATCATGAGATGATTAAACAAAGATATACTTTAGATGATTTACTTTTATCTTTAAGACAAAAAGAAATAAGAGATATATCAGATGTTGAATATGCATTTTTGGAAGCAAATGGAAAGCTTTCTATATTTAAATATAAACCATTTAAAATAAAGGGTAATTATCCTATGCCTATTATTATGGATGGAAGTGTAAATATTGAATCATTAAAAAACATTAAAAAAAGTATGGCATGGTTAAAAAATACTTTAGAAAATGAAAATATTTTATTAAGTGAAATCTTTTATGCATTTTATAAAAATAAAAAAATTTATATTATAAAAAAAGAAAGTTAGTCAACTTTCTCAAATCGATATTCTTGATCAGAACTTGGATATTTTTCTTTATCAACCCTAGATATAAAGTTATCATATGGTCTTACCCATATTTTACCATCATGGTTTGATTTATAAATTACCACTTTTACGGGGTTACCATTTTCATCATTTGTTTCACTATCATTTCCAATAAAAAGAACTTTATAAACATTTCCTTTAAAATGTCTATAAGTTTTATTTTCCTCAATTTCTCTCATTTTTTAATCACCTAATAAATATTATACAATTTTTGCTTTAAAATATCTAGATTTTATTATATAATTATATAGAAGGTAGGTTGATTGTTATATGAAAGCATTATGTGTAGGACAGTCTACATTTGATATAACTACAAAAATTGATAAATATCCAGAAGAGGGTTCCATAACTAATTTTAGTGAAGTTTATGAATGCGGTGGAGGTAGTGCGGCTAATGCTGCATATCTATTAGGTAAATATAAAGTTGATTCTTATCTAGGTTCAATTGTTGGTGATGATACTTTTGGAAATACTATTAGAAAAGATCTTGAAAAAGCTGGAGTACATACCGAATATATGGAAATTGCTTATGAAAAAAGAACACCAACATCATATATATTATTAAATGAAAAAGAAAAGTTGAGAACAATTTATAATATTAATAAAGAAAAAATATTTATGAAGAAAATTGAATTTCCAATGAATCCTGACCTTGTTTTAGCTGATTCATTTGATTATGGTGCATCACTATCTGCGTTTAACAAATATTCTAATAAGATTACAATTATTAATGCAAAACTTGCAAATTCTGAAACAATAGAACTTTGTAAATATGCAAAATATGTAATTGCAAGTAAAGACTTTGCTTCATATGTTTCTGGTATAAAAATAGATTTTAATAATCCAAATTCTTTAGTAAATTGTTATTCTGCTTTATTAAATAAGTTTCCTAATAGAAATATTATAGTTACTCTTGGAGATAAAGGTGCAATGTATTTAACGGATAATCAAATAAAAGTTATGCCTGGACTTAAAGTTAATGAACTTGATGCTACAGGTGCAAAAGATATTTTTTGTGCAAGCTTTGCATTTGCCCTTTTAAAAGAATATGATATTGAAAAGGCTGTTACTTTTGCTAATATTGCTTCAGGTCTTTCTGTTGTAAAAATTGGTGGAAGGTCATCAATACCAGAGTATGATGAAATATTAAAATATTTCTTACAAAAATATCCAGATGAGGGAACCGTTCAAAAAGAAACACCTCCGGTTATTGCAACTGAAGCTGGAGTGCAATGATTATTACCAGTAAAACAGCTCATCTTGATTTACATGGTGAAATTGAAAGTATGGTTGAGGTTCTTGTAAATGAATTTATTAATGAAAATGTTTTACTTCATAATGATGGTGTAGTAATAATTCATGGTAAAAGTACAAATATTTTAACTAAAGAGGTTCATCGAGTTTTAGAAAAAAATAAAAATGTAAAAAAATATTATTTAGATAACTGGAATTTAGGACAAACCATAGTAGAGCTTAAAGATAATCTTTAGGCTTTTTAATTGACAAAATATATGTAAATATATATAATAATCTTGTTTTAAGGGAGAAATATGACAGATTATTTAAGAGAATATAAAGGTTATTGTTTAACATGTAAAAACTATGATTTAGAAAGTAAAAGTGATGCCACTACTAGAGGATTTCGTTGTACATATCATTGTAGGCCTATGGCAATGGATGAAAAATGTCCACGTTATTCAAAAGATATTGTAAGAAGTAATTCATATATTGATTCTCAAGTAAGATGGATGAATAAACATGGTTATGATCCACGTAGAGATAAAGATTCATTTTGCTATATTACTACAATATGTTGTGATATTTTAGGGCTTAGTGATAATCATAAATATTTAAAAAATTTGCGTAAATTAAGAAGTTATTTAATTACGTTTGATTTAGGAAAAAAAGTTCTTCTTGATTATGATGTTTATGGAGTTTTAATAAGTAAAAAAATATATGAGGATTATTGTAATAATAATGAAAAGACTTTAAAAATGATAAATACAATAATTGTTCCATCATTTTTTGAACCATTGTGTAATTTAATAGAAAATGGTGATGTTAAGCATGCAACAAATCTATATATAAAAATGACATTTACTTTAATGCAAAAATATAAAATAAAATATATTCCTATAAATGAGGAAAATATTGATGTTAATAATTTAGGACATGGTTATAGTAGACAAAGAAAATATTTTGTAGGTAAATAATAAATGTTTATAAAATATGGTAAAATTAACTTGACAAAGCATATACTGTTGGTGTAAACTATTTTTAGTTAATTAAAGGAAAGAGATTTTTATCCACCTGACTGGAATATACTAGTGGGTTAAAGGCCAAATTGTAAAAAATAAGCTTTTATGGTGGATAAATTGTATCCATCTTTTTAATTATAAGGAGGGAAAGAGATATAGCAAAGATTGAAGAGTTACCTATTAATAACCAAATTAAAGCTGAAGAAGTAATGGTAATAGGTCCTAATGGGGAAAAAATGGGTATTAAAAAATTAAGTGATGCACTTACTTTAGCAGGTTATGCAGGACTTGATTTAGTACTTATGAATCAAGGTAATGGTGTAGCTGTTACTAAAATAATGGATTATAACAAATTCCGTTATGAAAAACAAAAAAAATTAAAGGATGCACAGAAAAAACAAAGAGAAACGAGTAAAGAGATTAAAGAATATCGTTTATCAGTTACAATAGATGTTGGTGATTTTGAAACTCGTCGTAGAAATGCAGAAAACTACTTGAAAAAAGGGCATAAAATTAAAGCATTTATTCGTTTTAAGGGTAGACAAATGGCACATACAGAACTTGGGATTGATGTGTTAAATCGTTTCGCTGAGGCACTTTCTGAAGTATCTACAGTTGAACAAAAACCCCAACTCGATGGTCGACAAGCATATATGCTGTTAGCTCCAAAAAAATAGAAAGGAAGTTTAATTATGGGAAAATGTAAACAAAAAACACATAAGGCAAGTAGCAAAGTATTAAACAAAAAGAAAAATGGTACTATTACATTCAAAATGGGTAATGGTAATCACAAAACAGGAAAGGATAGCTCTAAAGCAGTACGTCAAAGAAGAGGTACAACTACTTTAGGCAAGGCAATGGCAAAAGGCCTTTCAAAAGTTATATAAAGGGTGGTGTAAAATATGGCAAGAGTTAAAGGTGGCGCTGTTTCAAAAAACAGAAGAAGAAAAGTTTTAAAACAAGCAAAAGGTTATTTTGGAAGTAAGCATAGACTTTATAAGACAGCTCAAGAACAATTATTTCATAGTGGTGCTTACGCATTTAGAGACCGTAAACAAAATAAGAGAAATTTTAGAAAACTTTGGATTACAAGAATTAATGCAGCTTGTAGAGAAAATGATATAAGTTATTCTAAATTTATTAGTGGATTAAATAAAGCAGGTATTGAAATTAATCGTAAGATGCTTTCAGAACTTGCAATTGATGATCCAAAAAGTTTTACTGCTTTAGTTGTTACTGCTAAAAAAGCATTATTAGGTGAAGAAATTAAAACTGAAGTTAAAGAAACAGTTAAAGAAGTAAAAAAGGAAACTGAAAAAGTAGTAAAAGCTGTTAAGGAAAAAATTGATGATGTAAAAGAGGACTTAGAATCTATGAGTCTTGCTGATTTAAAAGCTTTAGCTAAAGAAAAAGGTCTTAAAGGTTTTAGTACTTTAAAGAAAGATGAATTAATTAAAAAACTTAAATAGTTAATTTCTATTTAAGTTTTTTTAAATATATAATATATTGTAGAAAATTTTATGCTTAAAGGTGTTCATTTAAACACAAGAGTAAATTTTCTCAAAAAAAGTGGTTGATTTTTAGATAAATATATATTATAATTTAAATTGTTGTTGGACCTCTAGCTCAGTTGGTTAGAGCACGCGGCTCATAACCGTGCGGTCATAGGTTCGAGTCCTATGAGGTCCACCATTTCATGCAGGTATGGCGGAATTGGCAGACGCGTTAGACTTAGGATCTAATGGATTACTCCGTGGGGGTTCAAGTCCCTTTACCTGCACCA
>CAYSFJ010000042.1:0-7904 GCA_964430785.1 uncultured Mycoplasma sp.
ATATTATGTCTCCTTTATGTGACAAAATTTGAAAGGTTATTATGAAAGAAAAAGATTATTGGAAAGATAGAAAGTATCTTAATTATGATATGAAGATAGAATTTGATATTCCAAAGAATATGAAATATATAATTGATTTACTCGAAGATTTATATTATAATAATGGCTCATATGTAGAGTATGATGCTTGGTCTGATGCACTATTATCTACCGCTAAACAAGATAAATTGTGGGGTCAAATAACTCAAGAGGATTTTGATAATTTATGTAAAAAATTTAATTTATAGGGAGGTTTTATGAATTTAATAGATTTTACTAATTGTAAAAGTGATAACGAATACTTTGATGGTGATGATGGTGCTAAAAAAGGTATTATTTATAATAATGAGAAATGGATTTTAAAATTTGGTAAAAGTACCAGTTCTATGGAAAAAGTAAATATATCGTATACAAATAGTCTAATTTGTGAATATATTGGAAGTAAAATATATGAAAGTATTGGTTTGCGTGTACATACTACTTTACTAGGTAGTTATGAAGGAACAAATAGACTTGGTGAAACTAAAAAATATTTAGTTGTTGCTTGTAAAAACTTTAAAACTGATATTGATGATAGATTTTATTCATTTTTAGAGATATCAAATAATTTTAATCCAGATTATGAGGGAAATCAAAATTTAGATTTAGATTATACAATAGATAGAATAAAAAATAATGGTCTTGTTTCTAGCGAAGAATTTATAGAAAGATTTTGGAGTATGTTTATAATTGATGCTTTAATTAATAATAATGATAGACATTATGGCAACTTTGGCTTATTAGAAAATAAAGGTGGATATTCTTAAGTACCAGTATATGATAATGGTTCATCATTTTATAACAAAATTGATAAAGAAAAAGCAAAAGATATACTAAATATTAAAGAAAAATTTTTTTCATCTGCCTATGAATCAAGAATATCAATGTTTGAAAAAGATGGTAAAAAACTTAATCCATATAAAGTAATAGAAAGTATGAAATATGATGAATGTAATAAAATGCTTTTAAAAATATTGCCTTTGATAGATTTAGAAAAAATCTATAATATTATAGATTCGGTACCAACTTATTTTAATGATAATGAAGTATTTCCAAATGAAGTTAAATTATTTTATAAAGAAACTATTAAATATGGTTATGATGTATTTTTAAAAATATATAAAAAGCTGCAGTAAAATGCAGTTTTTTAAGCAAAATTCGACAAAATGATTGATGAAAATGTTGAAAGCAGTTATATTGATTTTAAAGAAAAAGTAGAATATAATAAACCTAGAAGCTCGCAAAAATCCGTATCTGCTTTTGCTAGTACCAAGGGAGGTATTATATTATTGGGAATAAGTGATGATTTAATAACTATTGGTTTAAAAGATGTGAAAACAGATAAAAAGTAACTGAACTTATAAATGCTAAAATTGTTCCACTTCCAAGATATATATTAAAAACATTTCAAGAGAAAGGAATGAATTTTATGGATTTGAGTGTTTCTAAAGGTAAAAACACTTCATTTGATGAACTTGTAAGTAAATATAAATATGTTGATGTAAGTTTTACACTTCTTAATGCTACCATAAAAAGAGAAACAGGTAGTGGACTTGATATGGAAAAAAATTGAAATCTTTAGGTCTTGTAAATGAAGATGTGATTGATGATAAAGAATATACCGGAAGTATAATTTCTCAAGTTGAAAATTCTATTAATTTTGTTCAAAACTATACTAAAAAATCTTGGACTATAATTGAGTATAAAAGAATAAAAAAGTAGAATACCCATTGCAAAGTAGTAGAGAGGCTATAAGGAGAAATAAAATAATTTCAGATATATTTGATAGACTTGGTTTTATGGAAAGAAGAGGAAGTGGAATAACTAAAATAATGTCCTCTTATGCAGGATATACTGAAAAAACAGAATTTATTTCTAATAGTTGTATGTTTAAAGTAATATTTATAATAGTGAAAATTCTAATAAAAAGGTAGAGGTAAGTAATGAAGATTATTTTATTTTAAAATTATATAAAATTAATTCTTTATTTTCTCAAAATGATATTTATAATTATATTTTAAGATTATTTAAAATATTTACATTTGATATTTCATTTACTTATGACGATATTAAAAATATCTTACAAATATCTGATGATTTAGTAAGTAGTATTACTTATGAACTTATAAATAAAAATTTAGTGTCTTTAATAAATAATAAATACAAATTTATTAAATAATATGAAAATTTAGATAAATTTAAAAAAACGCGTAAAAGCGTTTTTTATAATGTATCAATAAATTCAGAATGTTCTTGTTTTAAATTATCTTCATCTTTTTTAAGTTCTTTACCTAAAAATGCATTTCTAATTTCAACATCATTTTCACCAAAATCAGTATCTAAGTCAATTACTTTGACAACCTCTTCGATAGTGGTAGAACCACTTATTATTTTTTTAAGCCCATCTTCAAGTAAAGTAAGAGTATTATCTTTATTATATACTAAATTTCTAAGATCTTCTTTTTTTACATTATTAATAATAGCATCTCTTATGTCTTGATTAAGAAGAAGTACTTCATGAAGTGCAATTCTTCCTTTGAAGCCATTAAAACATTCATCACATCCAACAGCATCATATATTGCATTTACATCAGCACCTAAAACTTTTTTAAATAAGTTTTTTTCATATTCAGTAGTGGGTCTTGATTTACGACATTTTGGACATAATTTTTTACATAATCTTTGTGATATTATTGCAGTAAGTGCTGAACCTAAAAGATATCTTTCAACATCCATATCAAGAAGTCTTTCAATAGTATTAAGCGAATTATTTGTATGTATTGTAGATAGTACTAAATGACCTGTAATTGAGGCTCTAACTGCAATTCTAGCTGTTTCATCATCACGAATTTCTCCGATCATAATAACATTGGGGTCTTGTCTTAATATTGAACGAAGGGTAGTATTAAAATCTAAACCAATTTCACTCATAACTTGAACTTGGTTTAATCCTTTCATTTTCATTTCTACGGGATCTTCCACTGTAATAATATTTGTTTCTGGCGTATTAAGAAGTTGTAACATTGAATATACTGTTGTACTTTTACCTGAACCAGTAGCACCAGTAACTAATATTATTCCATTTGGTGCAGTAAGTGCTGTTTTTATTTTATCATAATTAGCATCTGTAAAACCTAAAGTTTCAAGTCCTGCAAGTGACATAGTATAATCTAGTATTCTTATAACAATTTTTTCACCATGAATTGTTGGAAGTGAGGATACACGAAGGTCTAATTGCTTACCATTATCTAAGTGTTTTATAGCACCATCTTGAGGCAATCTTGATTCAGTAATATTCATACCACTTATGATTTTTACTCTAGTTGTTAAATTTTTCTTAACTGAATTTGGTATTTTACAATAATCATGTAATTCCCCATCTATTCTTATTCTTACATTTATACCATTTTCTTCGGGATCAAAGTGTATATCAGAGGCACCTTTTTGAATAGAATCTTCGATGATTTCATTAACTATTTCAACAACTGGTTTATTATCATAATCAAATTCTCTAAACATTTTTCACACTTTCCCTTTACTATATATAATTATATAATAATTTTTTATAATTAACAACAAATTTTTATGGCAACTTTAAAAAAAATATTGTATACTTATTATAGGAAGTAGGTAGTTAAATGAGAAAAGAAAATTTGTGGTTTTTTATATTAGGGTTTATATTTACATTTATTTCGTTTTTTATATTTAACTATGCAATATATAGATTAATTCTTACATTAATTGGCATAACAATATTAAGTATATCTTTAATAATTAACACAAAGAATCTTCCTTTTAAAATAATATTATTTCCAATAATGATATTTCTTTTTGTATATTTAATTGACTATTATTCATTTATAATATTTAAAAAACCTCCGATTATGGTTATAGAATCTAAATCTTCGGATAAAGTTAGTACTTATAATAGTTTAATTTATAGAGTATATAAATGTGATGATAAACTTATATTAGATAAAAATTATAAAAAAAATTATGCTTGTAATAGAAATGATATTGAAGTAAAAAGCATTTCTGAGTATTTAGGAACTAATTTAAAACAAACATTTAATAATACAAAAAATAAGTTTGTTCATATAAAAGGTAAAATAAGTAAGATAATAGGTTCCTCACAATTAGAGATTGAATATTATGATAGTAAAGTAGGAATAAATGGTTATGTAAATTTTGAATCAAATAAAAAAATAGTTTTAAAAAATTTAGATATTGATCCCCAAAACTATCATATTTATGATGAAATAGAATTTACTGGTGAAGTTGCAAAATATGTAGTAAGTTCTGATATTGAAGAAATAGATTTAACATATGTTAAAATATATAATTTAGATATTTATGATAATTATGAATTAATGGTAAATTATAATTATGATAGTAAACTAACTAATCTTTTAGATAATATTTATTATATGGGTATTAATAGTATTTATTATAAATATAATGAAGATAATATTTATGATTTATCCTATATTTTAACTGATAAAAGAGATTCTATTGATAATATTATAAAAGGTAATGAATATACTGAAAATAAAAATAAAGATAGAATATATAAATTTGAAAAATATAATATAGTAAGATGTAATAATGAAAAAACTATTTTTGTAAATCCTAATATTAATATAAAAGAAAGTATTTGCGAATAATAATTTTTAATTAAACTATAATAAAGATGTGAAAAGGTTTATAAATAATTCATATCTTTTTTTATTACTTTTTATTATTCTTATATCAAAGAATTTTATTTTTAGTTTATTAAAACCTAAATATACATATAATGAAAGTATAATTGTTTCTTCATTAAAAAAACAAATTAATAAAATGAATATTATAAAAGGTTATGAATATGTAGATAATATCACTTATGCTAAAATAATAAATAATAATGTATATGCTTTTAAAAAAGAATTAAAACTTGCATGTGATACAAAATATATTTTTAAAAATGATATAGTAGTATATGATAAATATTTAATTGGGACTGTTAAAAATGTATATAAAAATTTTATTATAGTTAAAATGATAACAAATAATGATTTTATAATTCAAGGTTTTGGTAAAAAAGAAAATGGTATTTTAAAATATATAAATA
Source organism: uncultured Mycoplasma sp. (assembly GCA_964430785.1). Taxonomy (GTDB): domain Bacteria; phylum Bacillota_I; class Bacilli_A; order RF39; family UBA660; genus UBA6448. The sequence continues at coordinate 5,189 of CAYSFJ010000042.1, forward strand.
ATAAATTAATTTTTTCAACTAATGAAAATTTAAATATAAATGAAAATATATATATTTCTAATTTATCTGGTTATAATGAAAAAATAATATTGGGAACTATTGAAAATATTACTTATATACCAGAAAAAGTATATGAAATTAAACCATATGATATAAATAAATTAGATTATGTAGTAGTTTTATCAAGGAATAAATTATGATATTAGATTTAATTATTTATAATTATACAAATTATTATAGTTTCTTTTTTTTAAATTATTTAAATTTTAAAAATATATATTTAATTATATGTATTGGTTTACTTGTAGATAGTATTTTATCTACATATATAATTGTAACAATTGTATTAATTATTTTATATTATGGATTTAAGAAAATAAAAAAATATTATTTAAAAAATATATTATATTATTTAACTTTTATATTAATATTTAGTATTACTTATAAAAGTGATTTAATATTTATAATTAAAAAAAGTATTATTATGCAGATAATTTGTATTATTTTATTTAAGAAACATATACTTAAGTATGGAAAATAATAATGATAAATTATTAAGTGAATATTTAAATGATGAAAAAAATAATAAGTTTAGAAAATGGTTAAAAAGATTTATTAATAAAGTTTTAATTACATTAATATTACTAATTATAAGCTTAATATTTATTAAAGCTAGTTCTAAAAATAAAGATAATTTTAAAAAAGTTATTTTTAATGAAACTTTTAAATTTAGTAAATTTAATGAGTTTTATGAAAAATATTTTGGATCATTTAATATAAATAATGAATTACCAGTTATAAGTGAAAAAATTGATTATACAAATGGAGAAAAATATTTAAATGGTATAAATGTTAAAATAAATAATAATATTGTTAGTTCTATTGCAAATGGAATAGTGGTTTTTAAGGGAAATAAAGATGAAATAAATAATCTTGTTATTGTTCAAGGAAGTGATGGATTTGATATATGGTATGGTCTTTTAGAGAATATAAATGTAAGTATATATGATTATATAAATGAAGGTGCTTTAATAGGTAGTGCAAATAAAGTATTTTATTTAGCTATTACTAAAGATAATAAGTTCTATTCTTATGATGAATATAATGAAATTAAAAATCAAAGTTAATTATTTAACATTATATTTTTTATTAATTGCATTTTTATGTGGTTATATAAAAAGGGCTTTAATAATATTTGCAATAGTTATTTTTCATGAATTAGGTCATATATTAATGTCATTTATTTTAGGCTATAAAATTAAAAGTATTGAAATTTTCCCTTTTGGAGGAATAACTAAAATAGATAATATGTATAATTCATCATTTTTAAATAACTTTTTAATTTCTATTATGGGAGTTATTTTCCAAAGTATTTTATTTTTATTTTTTAAGGATAACTATTTTATAAAAATAAATTTATCTATATTACTTTTTAATTTACTTCCAATAGTTCCATTAGATGGAAGTAAATTATTATTTGAAATATATGCTTATTTTTTACCTTTTAAGAAAGTAATTAAATATCATTATTTAACCTCATTTATATTTATTATAATTTATATATTTTTTAATTATAAATATAATTTAAATAATTATTTAATTATAAGTTTATTTATATATAAAACTATTGAGATAATAAAAAATAAGAGTATTATTTATGAAAAATTTATTTTAGAAAAAATGTTATATGATATTAAATATTCTAAGATAAAAAATAAAAATGAATTACTTTTAAATTATAAAAAAGATACTAAATATTATTATAATTTAAATGGAAAAATTATATCAGATAAAGAATATTTACTTAGTAAAATAAGGTAATATTAACTATAAATGTAAAATAATTGTAAATAAAACTAGTTTTTAAAGTATTATTTTGTTATACTTTTATTATAGGAGATGATAGAAATGTTTGTAGGAGAAAATCCAATTCATATTAAATGTGAGAAAGATGATATTGCTCCAATTGTGTTAATGCCAGGTGATCCCTTAAGAGCAAAATATATTGCTGAAAATTTTTTAACTGATGCAAAACTTGTTACAAGTATCAGAAATATGTTAGGTTATACAGGTTTTTATAAAGAAAAGCGTGTTACTGTTATGGCAAGTGGCATGGGTATGCCTTCGATGAGTATATATGCATTTGAGCTTATTCATTATTTTAATGTCAAAAAAATAATAAGAATTGGTACTTGTGGTGTAGTTGATGAATCAGTTAAGATACCAGAACTTATTTTAGCAGATAATATTTATAGTGAAAGTAATTTTGCTTATTCATTTAATGATTATAAAGATCATACTGTTAAACCATCCTCAGAATTAAATGAGATTATTATTAATACTTCAAAAGAAATTGGTATGAATATTCACATTGGTACAATTGTTACAGTAGATGTATTTGGACCATATGTTGGGATGGATAGATTACTTGATAGAATGCCTAATGATATTCATCCTTTAGGTGAGGAAATGGAAGGATTTGCTCTTTGCCATGTAGCAAATTCTATGGGAATTCAAGCAAGTGTTATAGCAACAGCCGTTGATTCAAAATTTTCAAATGTAGTTTTAACTCCAGAAGAAAGACAAACTTCACTTAATGATATGATTATTCTTGCATTAGAATCTATTATAAAATAGGTTCTTTTTTTTACAAAAATTAATATAAAAAAATAATTATATAAATTCCCAACAAACCCAGTATTTACCTAGCATGTAT
>CAYSFJ010000043.1:0-7630 GCA_964430785.1 uncultured Mycoplasma sp.
TTGAAAAATAAGAGTTTGCGAGGTTTTGACCATTTAAAACTGTCAAATTCAAGATAATATCATAAAAAAATTATATTTTCAATATTACTATATACAATTAAAAAAGATAGACTTTTATCTATCCTTGACTGAACTGTAACAAAATAATTGTAAAGTTCATGTAAAGTTTGTTGACTTTTGTTAATATATGTTTTAGTATATTAATTACCAAATCACTTAAGAAGGCGATTTGGTGCTAGTATCACACTAGTCAACCCCTTTTTATTCTTTGAGGCCTTTATGGCCTCTCTTTTTTTATATTAAAAAAGGAATGCCTAATCAGTATTCCTAATATTATAATAATAATCATATCTTTTTTTTGCATTATCAATTTGTAAATCAAGTAATTTTTTTGCAATAGTGCTATCTTTAATTTTTAATGCATTATAACGTACTTCATTATTTAAAAATTCTTCATATTTTTCAAAATCTGGTTCTTTTGAATCTAAAAATAATTTACCTTCCTTATATCTCATAAGAAGTGTATAACCACACTCAACTGCAAGTTTTTCTTCATTAATAGAATTACACATACCACCTTTAATACCATGTTCAATACAAGGGCAATAGCATATTACAATAGATGGGCCATTATGATTTTCTGCCTCATTTAAAGTTTTGATGGCTTGATTATTATTTGCACCTAAACAAATTGAACCAACGTATACATTTGGTGCACACATTGCAATTTTGAATAAATCTTTTTTACAAGTTTTTTTACCAAAATCAGCAAATTCGGCTACAGCACCTATTTTAGTAGATTTACTAGCTTGACCACCAGTATTTGAATATACCTCTGTATCAAGAACCAAAATATTTATATTTTCATTAGAGTGAAGTATATGATCAATACCATTATAACCTATATCATATGCCCAACCATCACCGCCAATAGCCCATACACTTTTACTTATTATATAATCTTTTAAATCATATAACTCTTTTGGTAATACTAAATCATTCATATTATTTACAAAATCACGTGTTATTTCAAAATTATCAAAATTTAATAATAAATTTAAACACGCATCTTTTTCTTTTTCAGAATAAGAATTAATTGAACTAGATATAATATTTTTAATTCTGTTTCTTTTTTGTTTATATGAAATGTAAATTCCATATGCAAACTCTGCATTATCTTCGAATAGTGAGTTAGCCCAAGGAATTAAATATGGAGTAGAGGGAAAACTTCCTCCGTAAATACTTGAACAACCAGTTGCATTTGCAATAACAAGTTTTTCTCCGACTACCTGTGTCAAAAGTTTAATATATGGGGTCTCACCACATCCAGCACAAGCACCAGAAAATTCAAATAATGGTTTTGTTAAAGAAATTCCCTTTACCGTATTTTTTGAAAATAATACTGGATTTTCATAATTATTAAATAATTCATCAGTTGGAGTAACATTTGTTTCTAATGTAAGAGCTTTAGTAGGACATACACTAATACATAGTCCACATCCACTGCAGTCTTTATTACTAATACCAACAAAATAATTATACTCATTATTTGATAAAAGTGGTTTTCCAATTGATTTATCTTTGGTTATAAAGGGTCTTATAACACTATGAGGACAAGCAATATTACATGCACCACACTCTATACATTTTTCCATATTCCATTTTGGTGTAAGCGAAGAAATCCCTCTTTTTTCATATTTTGAAAGTCCACATTTAATTGAACCATTCTTAAATATTTTTAATTTGCTTGTTGGAACTATTCCACCATTACGTGAATTTATTAAAAAATATATATCTTTTTCTGAAGCATTTATATTTTCAGATAAATCCATAATATTAACGGTTTTTATTTCATCTAAAGAACTATTAATAGCATTTATATTATTATATACTACATCCTCACCTTTAGTCATAAAGGCTTTTTTAACGGAATTAATAACCATTTCTTTAGCATTTGGTACATTTAATTGATTAAGTATATTTACTTCCAAAATCTTGCTTATTTTGCCATTTAAATGATTTTCATAAGCAATTTTTTGTGCATTTATTATTTTAACTATTATATTTTTATTAATAATTAACTCTTTTACAGAATTTGGCAAATATTCATTTAATTCTTTTTCATTTTTAATAGTATTTATGAGTAAAGTTCCATTATCTTTTATATCTGAAAGCATATCATATCTTTCAAAATAAACATCTTTTGTTACAACAACTAAACTAGGACTAGTTACATAAAATGGTGCATTAATACTCTTATCTCCCATTCTTAAATGAGATATAGTTACTCCCCCACTTTTTTTAGAATCATATTCAAAATAGCCTTCTACATATTTTCCTAAACTTTCATTTAATAAAGAAAGCATATTTTTTGAGGCACTTACCATTCCATCAGAACCAAAACCGTATATTTTGAATTCTTCGAAATCATTAGATATTTTATAATTTGATTTTGGTAAACTTAAATGAGTTAAATCATCATTAATACCAATTGTAAAACCATTTTGAGGTTTACTTTCCAAACTATCATAAACACTTTTTATATCACTAGGACTAGTATTCTTACTAGAAAGTCCATATCTTCCACCTACAATTTCAATATTTTTATCTTTTAAAGCAGATAACACATCTAAATAAAGAGGTTCTCCAATACTTCCAGATTCTTTAGTTCTATCTAATACAGCAATTTTTTGTACACTTTTAGGAAGTACTTGTTCTAAATATTTTTTACTAAATGGTCTATATAAATGAACCTCAATTAGGCCGTAATCATTATTACCATTTTTTATTTCATTATCAATTACAAGTTTAATAGTATCATTTATACTACCCATTGCAATAATTATATATTTAGATTTTTCACTACCATAATAATTAAATGGTTTATAATTTGTTCCCATAATATCATTAATTTTGGTCATATATTCATCAACAATATCAGGCATTTTATTATATAATTCATTTCTACTTTCAGCAATTTGAAAATATACATCCTCAGTTTGACTAGTACCATAATTTAAACCATTTGAGGAAAGTAATGCCCTTTTCTTAAAGTTTCCTAAAGCATTTTTATCTACCAAAGGAAGTAACTTTTCTTCGGGTAATTCTTTTATCGTATTAAGTTCATGACTTGTTCTAAATCCATCGAAAAAGTGTATAAAAGGAAGGCTTCCCTTTATCGCAGATAAATGCGCTACAGCCGCTAGGTTTTGAGCATCATAAACATTACTACTTGCAAGCATGCAGCACCCTGTCATTCTAGCACTATACACATCTTGATGATCTCCGAATATTGAAAGAGCGTGAGTTGCAATACTTCTTGCCGCAACATGCACTACACCAGGAAGGCATTCACCCGCTATTTTATATAAATTTGGAAGCATTAAAAGTAATCCTTGACTTGCAGTATAAGTAGATGCTAAACTTCCAGATAATAATGCTCCGTGAAGTGCCCCAGCAGCTCCAAGTTCTGATTCCATTTCTACCACAGTAGGTTTATCATTAAAAATATTTTTTTTATCAGTATGCGTTAAGTAATCAATATTTTCAGCCATCGGTGAGGACGGTGTAATTGGATATATTGAACATATTTCACTAAACAAATATGCTACACTACTACACGCTTTATTTCCATCAACTATTTTCATTTTTCTATCACCACTTTAATTATATAAAAAAAACTAGCATTTTACTAGTTTAATTTTATGAACTTACTATGTATGAATTTGAATATAATTTTCTAAATATACATAAAGTATATTATTACTTTCAAAATATTTTATAGTATACTTACAATTAAATATATCAAAACATTATTAATTATATCAACATTACTTTTTAGGCATATTACACAACACTCAAAAAAGGAAGTTTGCCTTTTTTTATAAAGCTTTACAGAGTTTTGCTACAAAACTAAAGATATAAAAGTCTTTTTCAATTAAATTATGAAAAAAATAAAAGTTTTATTTATACCAATAATTTTACAGTATTTATGGTTTTAAAGAAGTTATTGGTAATACATAAATATTATTTTCTTTATCATAACCAACATATGATGAATTTGCAGTAATAACACACATAAACTTTGGCTTTTTCTCCATTAACTTTGAAAATTTTATTAAGTTTTCTTTTGCTTCTTCAACTTTATTATTTCCTAATTTAATTTCAAAAGCAGCATATTCTCCACCTTTAAATTCTAATATGCTATCTACCTCTAAACCAGTTACGTTATCTCTAAAATGATATAAATGTCCATCAAGACAACTAGCATATATTTTAAGTTCTCTTTCAACTAGTGATTCAAACATAAAACCAAAAGTTTTAAAATCCTCCATTAACTTTTCTTTATCTATCTCTAAAACAGCACAAGCAAGAGAAGGGTCCACAAAATGCCTCTTTGATGTTTTACCAACCCTTTCTGGAGAACGATAGTTTAAACTATATGATTCCTGATAATCAATAATATATAATCTATAGAGCACATCTAAATAATCGGAAATAGTTTCTCTTCCTTTTAAAATACCTTCTTCATCAGAAAATTCCTCAATATCTTTTAATAAAGTTTGATTACTCACAACTGAAGACTCATTCCTTGCAAGAGATTTTAAAAGCATTTTCATTTTATTTTTATCGCGGGTTTTACCATCATTAATATCTTTAGATAATATTGCTTCAATATAACTACTAGGTAATAAGCCAGCAAGATTTTCTGGAACATTAATATTGCTTGGCCATCCACCTCTAACTATTAAAGATGCAATTTTTTCAAGAGATGGAACTTTCACACTAACATCTTTCTGAATTTTATTATACATATCATTAATTGAGGCTTCCCCCGTCGAATCACCAGATTCATATAAAGACATAGGATACATATTTATTTTTCCAATACGACCAGCACCAGAGTGAAATATTTCGTTTTTCTTATCTTTGTTTAATTCTGTTGAGCAAGTCAAAATATAATTACCTGGCAAACCTATAAAGTCACATTTTCTTCTAACAACATCCCATATTTTAGGAATTTTAGTCCATTCATCAATTAATTCAGGTTTTTCCTCATTCATTATCATTTCAATATTAACAGATGCTTTTTCAAATGTTTCTTCGTCATCTAAATAAACAATACTATTTGCGTGTTTAATAGAAGACCAAGTTTTTCCACACCATTTTGGTCCTTCCACTGAAATTGCACCGAATACTTTTAAATATTTCTCAATTTTTTCATCAACTAATCTAGGCATATATTTATTTTCATTAAAATTCATAGTTCCTCCACTAGTTATAATAATACCACATTATTTCTTACTAGTCAAATTTTAAGACTTTCGCTAGTCATTTTTTAAGACTTTTGCTAGTCAAATTTTAAAAATTAATTATGTACTACAACTTTATTTTTTTCTAAATATACATAAGGTATATTATTACTTTCAAAGTATTTAATAAGATACTTATAATTAAATATATCAATTGAATCATTCAAGACACTATTAATTAAATCGATATCAACATTACTATTTATTATTACTTCTCTTTGAATATCATCATAATACTTTAAAATTACATTTTTATATTTGCTACATAAAAACCTATAATCATTAACTATATTAGAGTATTCTTTTCCTAAATAACCCCGATAACTAATTTTACTTAAATAATATCTTTCAAAATCATCATTAATTAAATAATTTAATTTCTTACTAATGGCTTTATATGTCCTACTACGTGGTCTATATAAAAGTTTATTATTTTTTAAATAATAAGTTCTTCCTAAAAATGTAAAAGAATTATTTAACTTATAAATATTACTTTTATGATTAATAGTAAGTTTATATTCATTAAATTTATTTTCAAGTATTCCATATACTTTCTTAAGAAATATTTTATCATTAGATAATATTAAATAATCATCCATATAATGCAAAAAACATTTACAGCCTAATTCTCTTTTTATAAAATTATCTATTTCAGATAAATAAAAGACAGCCATTATTTGAGAGCATACATTTCCAATTGATAAACCATTACCATTTTCATAATAAGGTAATTCTTCAATACTTTTTAATAAATATGATTTCTCTGTATCAGAAATATTTTTTTGCTTAATATTTTTTATTTCAATTTCCTTTAATCTTAAAATATCTTTATTTATGTATTCCTCATTTGTTTGATTAATTATTCTTGATAAAATATTTATTACATCTTTATTTTTAATTTTCTTTTTCAGCATATTTAATAAAATATTATGGTCTATATTATAAAAGTATTTTTTAATATCAATTTTAAGTACATAAACATTACCATTAACTTTTAAAGTATTTGCATATTTTTCAAAATAATAATATGCTTTTTTTGCACCATACCCTTTTCTTGTTGCAACATTTTGCTCTATTAAATATGGGGATAAAGCAGGTATTAATATCTTATATGCAATTAAATGATTTACTATCTTATCATTCATTTGATCACTCATTATAATTCTAAACTTTGGATCATTTATAATAAAGATATTATATTTAGAAAATTTATAGGTATTATTTTTTAATTTATTTAAAATATCAGTTAAATTCGAATATAAAAAAAATGAAAATGAAGTTTTTTTAAATTTAGAACGACAACTTTTACATACGCTTTTATATGATTCATATAAATTATTATATGTAAATATTTCATTTAAATCAAAATCTTTTCTTTTCATTAATATCTCCTTTAAAGGGGGACTACTAAAAAGTAAACTTTCGTTTTCACTACTAAGTACAGATTTTTCATCACACCCATTTTTAGGGAATAACCCCAAGGAAAAAACTTGTTTCCTATCTCTAATTTGCAAAATGCATATACATTCATAAAGTTTCCTTTGTGTAAATAGCATCTTATGTTAGGAAAATACAGGGCGAGCGCCATTATTATTATTCACATTATTATTGTTCAAATTACCTGATGAATTTACATTGAACTCATTAGCATTAGTATTATTACTATTGAAATTATTAGGCGACCCCGACCAAGACAGTTTTTCCCTATAACTAATTTATATATTAAATAAATTGTTACAACTATTTATTTAAATTTAAATATAATTTATTATAATCATTTCTTACTAAAATAATATCATCATTACTAACAATATTATAACTTAATAAGAAATTTAATATAAATAAAATATATTTAACACTTACTTTTAGTTCCATTAAATCTTTATAAGAACTAAAACATATATTACTAATTTTATTTTGCTCTAGTATTAATCTTTTAAATAGCATAGATTTATCTTTAGGTATATTAGATATAATTCTAAATAAATCTTCATAACATTTTTCTAAATAATATTTCATTTTCCTTTAATCCATCCTATTAAAAGTTTCTTTTCATCATTTAATATATTTAGAAAAGCGTGAACTCTTTTTATTTTAATATATCTGCGTTTACCAATTAATCCAATTATTAAGTCTAAAGCACTAATATTAACTAAACACTCTTTTTGATATTTTTTTCTTATTCTATCATTATCATAATTTATATTTGCACGATATATCTTATTACCGGACACTTTTTTTAATAATAGAAAAAGGTATAAATTAGTCATCAAATAATAAATGACTTTTATACCTTTTAAAAACAACCTTTTTGCTAT
>CAYSFJ010000044.1:0-6737 GCA_964430785.1 uncultured Mycoplasma sp.
TTGTATAATAATTTTAATAAAAAGGAGGAAAAATGAAATTTAAAGTTACAAAAAAAGATTTTATGATATTCTGTGTTTATTGTGGCATTCTTTTATATTTTTGTGCTATTGCAGTATTAAATTTTTCTTCATTTTCAAGTAATGGAACATTTTATGGATTACTTCCATTTAAGGCGTTTTCTCCTCAATATATTGGTTTTACATTTGGATTATTTATAGCTGCATTAATTTTGATTTTTACAAGTGTTTCCTCCAAAATTTTTAGTAAAGAAAAAGGGGATGGCATTGGTTTATTTTTTGGTGAAAAAAGTAGCGATGGATATTCTAAATGGGCAACTGATAAAGATATTAAAACTGATAAAAATATTGTAAAAGTAAGAACTAATGATGATCATATTGAAGCTGCTGGTGTTGCTCTTGTAAATAATGGTAAAGAAGTTTGGGTTGATAATGGAGAATACCATAACTTAATTATTGGTTCTACTGGTTCAGGTAAAACAGAATGTGTTGTTAAACCACTTGTTAATTTACTTTCTAAAAAAGGTGAAAGTATGGTTATTACCGATCCTAAAGGAGAAATTTATCAATACTGTGGAGAATATTTAAAAAAGCAAGGTTATCAAATAATAATTCTTAATTTCCGTGACCCTGAAAAAGGTAATTCTTGGAATCCTCTTGCACTTCCATACTTGTATTACAAACAAGGTAACCAAGATAAAGCAACTGAACTTTTAGAGGATGTATCTCTTAATATTTTATATGATAAAAGTGAAGGTGGAGATTCTGCATTCTGGCAAAAAAGTGCAGCAGATTATTTTTCTGGCTTGACAATGGGACTTTTTATGGATGCTAATGAAAAGGAAGTAAATTTAAATAGTATAAATTTTATGTCAACTGTAGGCGAGGAACGTCGTGGCACAAAAACATATATACAAGAATATTTTAATTTAAAAGGTGAAGCAAGTCCAGCGTATATATTTGCTTCCAATACAATTAATGCTCCAAATGATACCAAAGGTGGCATACTTTCTACTTTTAGACAAAAAATAAGATTATTTTCTACAAAAGAAAATTTAAGTGAGATGCTTTCATATTCTGATTTTGATATGAGGGATATTGGTAATAAAAAAACTGCAGTATTCATGATAATTCATGATGAAAAGAAAACATATCATGGTCTTATGACTATTTTCATTAAACAATGTTATGAAACACTTATAGATTGTGCTCAATCAAATGGCGGTAAACTTGCATATCGTACAAATTTTATTCTTGATGAGTTTGCTAACATGCCACCTTTAAAAGATGTTGATTCAATGGTTACAGCTGCTAGAAGTAGGGCAATTAGATTTTCATTCATTATTCAAAACTTTGCTCAATTAAATGATGTATATGGTGAGGAAGTTGCACAAGTAATTAAGGGTAACTGCGGTAATTTAATCTATTTAATTTCAACAGAACTTAAAGCCCTTGAGGAAATTAGTAAAATGTGTGGTGAAGTTAAATCAAAGGAAAAAGATAAAACTGCTTCAACTCCACTTATAACTGTATCTGATTTACAAAAATTAAAATTATTTCAAGCAATAATCATAAGATGGCGTAAAAATCCATTTAAAACTGATTTAGCACCAGATTTTAAAATTGATTGGGGAATTGAACGAAAAGATGCAGTATTACCTACAAGAGAAAAATCTAAGATTGAATTATTTGATGTTAAGAAATTTGTTTCTGAAAAGAAAAAAGAGGAAGCTATGAATAATCCTTCTATGATGGGTGGAATGGATAATCCATTTTCTGGTGGTGGATTTAACCCTTTTATGGCATCTAATCCATTTATGGAATCAAAACCTAGTTCTAGTCCAACAAATTTAACAAATTCTAATCCATTTGTAAGTAATACTGAAGTTACTTCAAAAGATATTGATGATATGGTAAAGGAAATTGAAAAAAAATTACAAGCACTTGATGAGGAAGAAAAGAAAGAAAATGAGCTTAAAAATGAATCTGATAATTCTGAAACAGAAAGTCCTGTAATTAAACCAATCAAGGAAAAAACTCCTTCTGAAAATCTTGATGAAATTATTAAACAACTTGAAAGTGCTGAAGTTGATGAAAGTGAAGAAGAACCTGATGGATTTACTCAAGAAATTAATTTAAAAGATGAACCTAATACTATGTTAAATGTTGATAAAGATAGTGAAATTGTTAATAATACCATTGCTGATGATGATGATTATTTAGATGATTTCTTTGATGTATAGTGTCAAGGTAAATAAAATCTCATATATTATTATGAGGTTTTTTTATGAAGGTTATTGAATATGAAAATTATGAAAGTTATTTAGGTAAGCTTATTGATGTTCAGCATCCTCTTGATTATGAAAATTGGCATGATCCTAGAAGTAGAAATATTTATGCAGATAAATTGTTATTAAATCCCCAGTTATATTTAAAGAAAAATGAAACATACTATATAATGTGTAAAAAAGGTACTTTAAGTAGAAAGGTTGTAAGGATGCTTACATATTATGGGTATGATGTTGTTCTTGTAAAAAACTTTTAAACATACTATAATCTTATTGGGTGTAATTTTATGGTTGAAAATTTATCTAATTATCTAGAAACATTTTTATTATCTTTGGGGGCATTTGCTCCAATTTTAGCGTGTTTTTTAATAGTTATAGAATCAATTATACCAATACTTCCATTATGTGTTTTTATTACAATAAATTTTTGTTTTTTTGGAAAGTTAATAGGTTTTATAATATCTTGGATATGTACTTGTATAGGCTGCTTTTTGTCTTATATATTAGTAAAAAAAGGATTTAAAACTATTGCGTTTAATACTGCACAAAATTCTGGATTATTGCAAAAAGTAATTAAAGTAATAAAAAATTTAGATGTTACTAAATTAATTTTGATTATAGCAATTCCATTTTCTCCTGCATTTTTAATAAATATTGCTGCGGGACTTGCAAATATAGATAGAAAAAAATTTATTTTTAGTATATTAATTGGTAAAATATTTATGGTATATTTTTGGGGATTTATTGGACTTAGTTTTATTGAAAGTTTAAAAAAACCAATAATTATTTTTAAAATTATTATTTTACTTTTATTTGCATACATATTTAGTATTATTGCAAAAAAATTATTAAAAATTGATTAATTATATTTATAAATAATTAAAAAGGATATAGATTTTTCCTATATCCTACGTTTTAGAGTTTGTGAGATTTTATTATTTTAATTACTTACGCAAAGATTTTTATATAATTTTTAATTTCTCTATCGGTTAAAATTTTTCCATTACTTACTATTTTTTCATTAATCATAAGTATTGGTTTATTTTTGTCTTTATACTTAGATAATGTTTCTTTATCATCGATAACATTAATTTCTATATCAATATTTTCATTTTTTGTAACCTTATTTAAATTTTTTAATAATTTCATACGATTACTTGAATTTTCACCGATAATGTTTATTTTCACTTAACCACCTCCTTTAATGGATTGAAAAATACTTTATTTCTTTTTCACAATTTAATAATATAATATTTGTCTTAAATGAACCTTAAATATTTGAAGTTTTTTTGGTTAATTTAATTTTTATTGTTTCAACTTTTCCATCTCTTATATAAGTTATAGTAATTTCATCATTTATATTATGTTTGTATAGTTCATATCTAAAGTATGCTGTACTTTCTGTTTCATTATCACCAATTTTTGTTATAATATCACCTTTTTTTAATTTATTATAAGCTGGTGAATTTTTTTCTACATCAAGTACTAGTACACCTTCATCAATATCTAATGAGTTTATATAATTATAATATCTAAAATCATTTTTTGCATCACTAACATTTACTATTGAAACTCCTATATATGGATATTCTATTTCATCACCACTGATTATTTCATTTGCTTTTTCTATGGCGGTATCTATTGGAATTGCAAAACCAATACCCTCGATGCCTGTTCCAGAAAGTTTAGCGTTAACTACACCAATAACCTGTCCATTAGCATTACAAAGTGGTCCACCACTGTTACCAGAATTTACAGCAGCATCTGTTTGTATTACTTTTAATAAAATATCTGAGTTATTACTTGATATTTCAACTAATCTTTCTTTTCCAGAAATTATTCCTCTTGTGACTGTAAATGAATATGCACTATCAAGTGGAGAACCTAGAACAAATACTGTATCTCCAGCTTTTATATCTTGACTTTCACCAGTTTCTACCGCATCGTAACCATCTATTGTATCAACTTTTAAAACTGCTATATCTGTATATTCATCACTTCCCACTAATGTTGCATCTATTGTTGTTTCATCAGAATATGTTACTTTAAATGAAGTACCTCCATCAACAACGTGATGATTTGTAATTATATAAGTATCATTACCATCAACTTTGTAAATAAAACCACTTCCTGTAGCGGATAAATTACCCATACTATAATTACTAATTAATGCAACTTTATTATACACCTTTTCAACTGAATCACTAAGACCAGTATCTGTAACAGTAACGCTTTTTTCCTCTTTTACAACTGTTTTTGTAAATAGGTTTGGAAAATTATAAACTACTGCTAAAGATAAAACGATGCCAATAAAAAATGTACTTATTGAGTAAAGGATAGTTTTTCTATTTTCTTTCATCATTTCCTCCTTACATATTAAATATAATATTTTATTCTTAAATAAACCTTAAAAAAATTACTTTTTTTTAAAAAGTAACTTTAAATGTTGTAATTCCTTTTTTAGAATTTGCACATATTTTAGCATTATGTTTTTCAACTATATCTTTTGCAATAGCAAGTCCAAGACCATATCTATTTTCATTACGATTTCTTGATTCATCAACTTTATAAAACCTTTCAAATATTTTTTGTTCATCTTCCTTTTTTATTTCATCACCATCATTTTTAACTTCAAGAATAATATCTTTACCGGTTTTATTTAAATTTATGGTAACATTTCCAGATTCATTAGAGTGCTTTATACTATTGTCAATTAATATTCCAAGAAGCTGTCTAATTAAATCACTATTGCATGTATATTTGATATTTTTTTTAATATTATATTTTAACTTAATCCTTTTTTCATAAAATAAACTTTCATAAGTCAATATTTCGTTTTCTACTAGTTTAGATAAATTTTCCTCTTTCAAAAGAAATTTTTTATCACCCTCAACTTTTGCTAAATCGAGTAGTTCTATAACTAGTTTATTCATTTTTTCAGTTTCTTCTTTTATATTATGAATCCATTTTTCATTTTTATCATTGTAAAATGCTTCAACACTTGCATTAATTACTGTAAGTGGTGTCTTTAGTTCATGAGATGCATCTGCAATAAATCTTTTTTGCTTTTCAAAACTATCATTTACGGGTTCTGTTATCCAATTTGTTAAAACAAATGATATTAAAATTACACATGATTCTAAAAATGCAAATATTATACCTGTTGTAACAAGAGTTTTTACAAGCGTAGTTTTAACATTTGAATTATCAATTAATATAAGTGAATTATTATCTGAAAATGCATATGAATATTTTGCTGTATAAAGATTGCCAATATAATATTTTGAATTGTGATTTTTGATTATTTTGTTAGCAATATTTTTAATTTTAACCATGTCTATTACATCATCAAATGCATGAGATACAGTTTCTTTATATTTACCATTTTCATCAAGTATTATATTATATACTGTAACATCCATAAATACATTGTTATTATTACCACCAGATAATTCAATCATTTTATTTAATACATTTTGAACATTTTCTTTTTTTTCAGAATAAACTCTAGCATTTGATATTAAGAATACTCCAAGAACAAAAATCGAAAGAATAATTGATATAGTAAAAAATACTTTATATTTTAATTTTTTCATTTTGATACTCCAATTTATATCCCATATTTCTAATTACTTTAATTTTTACTTTAGAATTAATATTTTTTAATTTTTTTCTTATGAATGACATATATGCTTCAAGAGTATTTATTTCAGAATCACTATCATATCCCCATACTTTATTAAATAATTGTTCTTTTGATAAAATATTTTCATGAGAATTAAATAATATTAGTAAAATGTTATATTCTTTTCCAATTATATTAATTGAATCTTTCGTATTTATATTTTCAAGTGTTAATTTATGAGTATCAAGAGTTAAGTCACCATATGATATTAATTCATTTTTAATTTTACCATTACTTAATTGTAATTTAATTCTTGCAAGTAGTTCATCCATATGAAAAGGTTTTGTTAAATAATCATTTGCACCTTCATTAAAACCTTCCATTTTATCATCAATATTAGCCTTAGCAGTTAACATTATTACTTTAGAATTAATATTTTCTTTACGAATATTTTTTAGTATTTCAAAACCATTTTTACCTGGAAGCATTACATCAAGAAGTATTAAATCATATATACCACTTAAGGCTTCATCTTCACCTATAGTTCCATCTGTACATATTTTTATTATATAATTTTCTTTTTTAAGCATTGATTTAATAGCATCTGCTAAATTATATTCATCTTCGATTATTAATATATTCATACTTCACCACCTTTTTTTAGTATAAAATTTTTATCTTAAATAAATCTTAAATATATATTGATATTATACCATTTTATAATTAAAATTTGTTAAAATGAGTGTAATTTGCTCATTAAAAATTAATAGAATTTTATCTTAAGCTAATGACATTTTAATATTAAA
>CAYSFJ010000045.1:0-6072 GCA_964430785.1 uncultured Mycoplasma sp.
CAATACTTTATATTATTTAAATACCGATAGGTTTTATTTACCTGGGACACCTTTTAATCACCCTGACGGTGGATACATTATATATGATCACAGTGGCGGTCCGTATAATGGTTTTCCTTTAAGACCTTTAAATTTTGATTTTGATAACTATCAATATGGAATCCGTCCAGTTATAAGTTTATCTTCTAATGCTAAGTTACTTGGCAGTGGTACGTATGATGATGTTTACACAGTAAGTTAATAAATTTTAATGTAAAGTGGTTTATTAATACTTTTTAAAAGAAATATTTTGTTGTATAATATATCTATTGAAAAGGAGTTTATTATGATAGATAATGAGAAAGAAAATAAAACTAATGTTAAAAAGGAAACTACTAAAAAAACAGCATCAAAAGTAAATGATACAAAGACTAAAACTGTTAAGAAAAGTACTCCTAAGAAAAGTGTAACAAGTAAAAAAGAAAGTATAGTAAAGAAAAAACCTATAACTGATAAAAAAACTCAAGATAATGTTAAAACAGTCGAGGAAAATATTCAAACTCTTGCTACAGATACAGTAAATGTGGTTGATAGTATTGGTAAAACCATTGATGATGGTTTAAATAAATTAGATGAAAAAATAAATTCAATGGATACAGTTAATTTAACTGTTGAAGTCCCCAAAGATAAAAATATTATTAATAATGTTATTGCTTTATTTACTACATTTATAATGCTTAATGTTAAGTGGATTAAATATAAAGTAGAATTTTTTGGTTATGAATCAAGTACATCGATTACAATTTTACATACTGATATGTTTGATTTATCATTTATGTTTGGTCTTGGCAAAATATGTGCTATATTTTCAATATTATTATTTTTTGTAAATATTGTTAATACCTTTATTAAATTAGACGAACATATTACAGTTTTAAAAAAATATAATTTAGATAAATTTTTGCCTTTTAGTTATTATGGTTTATATTTGGCAAGTTTATTTTGTACATTAATTGGTGTACTATTTACAAAATATTCATATTTTACAGTGGGATATATTGTAAGTGGCATAATATATATAATTTCAATATATATTACATTTAAAGGGGGATTAATAAAACATGAAAAAAATACTAGATGAGTTTAAAAAATTTATATCAAAAGGTAATGTTGTAGATCTTGCTGTTGGTGTAGTAGTTGGTGGAGCATTTTCTAAAATAGTTTCATCACTTGTAAATGATATTATAATGCCCCTTATTGGTGTTATAATTGGAGGTATTGATTTTTCTAACCTTTCTATAAAAGTTAAAGAGGCAACAATTAATTATGGAATGTTTATTCAAAATATAATAGATTTTTTAATTATTTCTTTTTGTATCTTTTTAGTAGTAAAAGCTCTTAACACATTAGATGATGTAACTAAGAAAAAAATAGAAAAATTAAAAAAAGAAGAAAAAACTAAAACTAAAGAAGAAGAAAAAGTATCCGAGGAAATACTTTTGTTAAGAGAAATAAATAATACATTAAAAAAACAAAATAAAGGTACTAAGATAAAATCTTAGTATTTTTTTGATAGTAAAATTTACTATTTACAAACTATAATTTATTTGATAATATTTTCTTGGATGCAAAAGTATGAATAGGAGTTAGATTTAACTTCTATTTTTTAGTGCAAGGAGGTTTAAATGTTAAAACTAAAAAATATTTCTAAAGTTTATTATTCAAAAGGATTTAAACAAACTGCTTTAAATGATATTACTGTTGCATTTCGTAAAAGTGAATTTGTATCAATATTAGGGCCAAGTGGAAGTGGTAAAAGTACATTATTAAATATTATTGGAGGTCTTGATAAATATACTCAAGGAAATTTATACATCGAAGGAGTTAGCACAAGAAAATATAGTGATTGTGATTGGGATAATTATCGTAGTAAAAAAGTTGGATTTATTTTTCAAAATTATGATTTAATAAACTATCAAACAGTTCTAGAAAATGTATTACTTGCTTTAAATATATCTGGAAAATCAAAAATTAAAGCAAAAACACTTGCTAAAAAAGCCTTAAAAGATGTTGGATTAGAACAAATGATAAAAAAGAAACCACAGCAGCTTTCTGGAGGGCAAATGCAAAGAGTGGCAATAGCAAGGGCATTATCTAAAAATCCCGATATCATTCTTTGTGATGAACCTACTGGAGCTCTTGATAGTCAAACCTCATTGCAAATAATGGAAATACTAAAAAATATATCTAAAGAAAAACTTGTAATTATGGTTACTCA
The DNA here is from genome assembly GCA_964430785.1 of uncultured Mycoplasma sp. Classification (GTDB taxonomy): domain Bacteria; phylum Bacillota_I; class Bacilli_A; order RF39; family UBA660; genus UBA6448. Next base: position 2,258 of record CAYSFJ010000045.1, read on the forward strand.
TAATATTAATCTTGCAAATAAATACTCAGATAGAATAATTACAATAAAAGATGGAGCTATTACCTATGATACAAATCCTTTTGATGAGGATGTAAACTCTTTAAAAAAAATAAAAACTAAAAAAAAGTCGTTGAATAAATTTACTACGTTTTTTATTTCAATGAAAAATTTACTTACAAAAAAATCTAGAACTATACTTACTTCAGTCGCTGGATCTATTGGTATAATTGGAATTTCTTTAATATTATCTTTATCTCAAGGGGTACAAAAATATATTGATAAAATAGAAAAAGAAACTTTATCATCATATCCAATTTCTATTGAAGAAAACTATATTAATTATCAAAATATATTTAGTAATAATAGTGAAAAATGTAATGATAATAGTATTTGCTTTAAAAATGATATTTCTAATAATATTGTAAATGATAATAATTTATCAAAATTTTCTAACTTACTTAAAAATAATTATGAAAATATTAATGAGTATTCCTTAGATATAAATTATAATTATGATATTGATTTAAATGTTTATAAAGATACAATTAAAATTGAAAATGCATCATCATATTTAAAACAATTTTTTGATAGTGATAGTCCAATGCTAAAGGAATATAGTTTAGTTTATGGTAGACTACCAGAAAAATTTGATGAGGTAATTATTATTACAGATGAAAATGGTAAGTTACCACTTTCAATTAAAAATGGGTTATTTTTAAATAATAATATATATGAAAATGATAATATTTCTTATGAAAATATAATAAATATAAATTTTCTTTTAGTACCTGAAACTTCATACTATGTATATGAAAATAATTCTTGGAATTATATAAAATTTGATCAAAATAGATTAAATGATGTATTTTCTAATGGAATATATCTTAAAATTACTGGTATATTAAAATTAAATAAAAATGCTGTAATTAGTGAAAGTGGTTTTATCGGGTATACCCAACAGCTTATTACATATTTAAATGATGAAGTAAATACTTCAGGTATAAAACAAGCTATTATAGAAAATAAAGAAATTAATCCTTTAACAAATGATTATTATGTAGATGATTTAAGTTATGAAAAAATGCTAGATAATATTGGTATTATAGAAAATAAAAGTCCTAAGAAAATAGATATATATCCAAAAAATTATAAATGTAAGGAAAAAATTGAAAATATAATAAAAAAATATAATAAGGAAAATAGTGATAATAAAATTTATTATACAGATTATTTAAAAGTGTTTTTAAGTAGTATAAATAATTTAATAAATGTTATTTCTTATATATTAATTGCTTTTATTGGTGTTAGTTTAGTAGTTACTTCGATTATGATTTGTATAATTACATATATTAGTGTTTTGGAAAGAACTAAGGAAATTGGTATATTAAGAGCACTTGGTGCAAGTAAAAAAGATATTAAAAATATATTTAAATCTGAAACAATAATTATTGGTACAATTTCTGGTGTTATTGGAGTTACTTTTACATTACTTATAAATAAAGTAGTAGATAAAATTATTTATAATTTAATTAGTGTAAATCATATAACATACCTATCATTATGTAATATATTGTGTTTAATTTTTATAAGTATAATACTATGTTTAATATCTGGATTAATACCTGCAAAAATAGCAAGTAAACAAAATCCTGTAATATCACTTCGTAGTGAATAATATAATTATATTAATGAAAAAGTTAAGAATATTACTTTTGAGTTTAGTTATTATTTTAGCTGTTTATGGTGTTATTATGGTTTATTCTGCATCTAGTATTTGGGCAAACTATAAGTTTAATGATTCATTTCATTTTGCAAAATATCAAGCATTATTTTTACTTGTTAGTTTAATTGGAATGTTTATTACAAAACATATTAATTATAATTTGTATAAAAAACATGCTAATAAAATACTCTTATTAAGTTTTATTTTATTAGTGCTTGTTTTAATACCAGGAATTGGAACAATTAGAAATGGTTCTAGAAGTTGGTTCAAAATTGGTCCTTTTGGTCTTCAGCCTAGTGAAATTGCTAAAATAAGTTTAATAATTTTTGTTTCAAAATATTTAGAAAAAATAAATAATAATGTAGGTAATATTAAGAAAAGTATTTTACCAATACTTGGAATAGTTTTCATATTTTTTGCACTTATAATGTTAGAACCAGATTTTGGTACTGGCATGGTTATTGTAATATCTATTATGTTAATTTTATTTATAAGTGGAGTAAAATTAAAATTTTTTGCTTTTTTGGGTATCTTGGGTTTATTAGCTATCACAGGACTTATTGTTATTGCACCATATCGTCTTAAAAGAATAATATCATTTTTAAATCCATGGTCAGATCCATTAGGTAGTGGTTATCAAATAATTCAATCACTTTATGCTATTGGTCCTGCTGGGCTTTTAGGATTAGGTTTTGGTAAGTCTATTCAAAAACAATTTTATCTTCCAGAACCTCAAACAGACTTTATATTTGCAATTATTTGTGAAGAATTTGGTATAGTTGGAGCTATAATAGTAACTTGCTTATTTATTGGTTTATTTTATATTATTTTAAATATTTCTTTAAAGCAAAATAATTTATTTGCAAAATATTTATCATTTGGCCTTGGTATGCAGATACTTTTACAAGCTACTCTTAATTTATGCGTTGTTACATCATTAATTCCAGTTACTGGAATAACCCTTCCTTTTATAAGTTATGGTGGATCATCCTTATTTGTAAGTATGGCAAGTATAGGAATAATTCTTAATATAAGTAGTAGTTGATAGTTTACTGTACAAAGCCAGAAAAAACAATGATTTTGTACTCTATACTGTACAAAATTGGAGCATCAGAAACTGGTAAAATTGATTTCATTGCAACAAAATTTAATGAAAAAGAATATTATCAAGTGTCATATTATTTAAATGATGAAATTATAGATAGAGAAGTTGGTGTTTTTAACAATATTCAGGATAATTATCCTAAATATGTTATTTCATATGATACATTTGATTTTTCTCAAAATGGTATTATACATAAAAATATAATTGATTTCTTATTTAATAAATAAAATACTTTTATAATGAATAAAGGTTTAATTTTAAGTTATTTGATAAGAAATGCTTTCTTTTATAAGTTATGTTTGTTCATGATAGGCATTTCAGTTGCAAAATGAAAATGCTATGTGATATAATACCCATTGGAAAATAAATAAGGAGGAAAAATATATGAAAGAAGTTGAACAATTTTATAATAGATTATTAAAAATCAATTATGGTTGGCATGATAAAAGTGGTAATCTTCATACAAAAATAGATACAAAAATATTTGCTAATGAATTTAAAATGCAACAATATAATAAAGTAGAGGAAAGTGGACATGCTATTTGCTGGGAAATGTGTGAATTAGAAAGACATTTCTTTGATGAACACAGAATTGAAAATCATACAATAATGGCTGTTATTAAAAAAGAAAATGGTGGATGCCCTTGTCATACATTTATTACAATTATACTTGATGGTCAATTATATTGGTTTGAGGCATCTTGGATAGGACAAAAAGGTATTAGAAAATTTAAAGATATAAATGAACTTAAAAATTTTATTAGATATAACTTTCAAGATTTTGCTAAAAAATCATATGATCCAGATGCCATTGAATTTATTGAATATGGCAATCCAACAGATTGTACGGACTTTTATTCATTTTTTGAAAATGCCCTTAAAGGTACTAAAATTTAAAGATATTATTATTTAATTATATAATAATATTTTTTGTTACTACTCAGCCATAAAATAGACAAAACAGTTAAGTTTTGTCTATTTTTCATG
>CAYSFJ010000046.1:0-5961 GCA_964430785.1 uncultured Mycoplasma sp.
ATTTACTACTTCAGGCGTTTTAGGTGATACTGTAATCTGTGGAGTATTTATTTCCTCAACCGGAGCATTTATAGGTTTTTCTACTGGAGTTTGTACAAAGACATCATTAATATTTTCTTTTGTTTCCATAACTTTAGGTGTTTCCTCAGTCTTAGTAATAGGTTCATTTACAATAGGCTTATCCTCAGTAATAGAGGTCTGAATAGGTTCCACTATAGGTTTAATTTCAGGTGCGGCAACATTTTCAGTTTTAACCTCTACTGGAGCACTTTCAGTAACATTTTTTACTTCATTATTTACTATAGTACTACTATTTTGAGCTTCTTTTAATTTTTCTAAATCAAGTTTTTGAGTTTCCTCAATTTTCTTTTGATCTTTCTTTCCAAGGAAAAAAACTATAAAAAATGCAATAAGTAGTACAATTATAACTATTCCCAAATAGATAGGAAAATACTTATTAGCATATAAATTTATAATGAAATTTTTCACTAAAAACACCTCTTTATTCTATTTAATTTTACCATTTAATTATTTAAAAAGCAACAAGTTTTTTAAGCAAAAAAAATAACTAGATTTTGTTCTAGTTATTCTATAATTATAATTTTATTTTCTTTTAGACTTTTTTGAACATCAATTACTCTTTGATTAGACGATCCTTTCCACTTTAATGCAGGATTATGAAGACTATTTACAAATTGTCCATCTACTAAAACATCAATATAATTAAGTACTTCTTTTCCTTTTAAATTTTTATCAAATAGAAAGCCACTCCAAACCCATAAAGTTTTATCAGGATATTTTTCTTTAAAAGCTTTTGCAAGTTCAGTTGTCCCTTCAATATTATTTGGATGTAATGGTTCTCCACCTAAAATAGAAAGTCCTGTTATAAAATCTTTTGAACAAAGGTTTAATACCTCTTCAATGGTGTTTTCATTAAATTCTTTACCACCATCAAAGTCCCATGTTTCAGGATTAAAACAATTTGCACAATGAAATTCACATCCTTGCATAAATATTGAAACTCTTACCCCTGGTCCATTAGAAATGTCCATTTTTCTAATTTTATGATATCTCATATTTAAGCATCCTTATTATCTATATGCATTACTCTTTCTTTTATTTCTTCAGTTCTACCTTTATTCCAAAAATTAGTTCCAATATAACCACAAGTTCTACGAGCAACATTTAATTTATCATGATCTTTATTACCACAGTTTGGACAATACCACTCTAAATTATCATCAATTAAAATCTCACCAGTATAACCACATGCTTGACAATAATCAGATTTTGTATTAAGTTCAGCATACATAATATTATTATAAATATATTCAATAACTTCCATAACAACATCTAAATTATTTTCAAGGTTTGGAGTTTCAATATAACTTATTGCTCCACCTGGAGAAAGCTTTTGAAATTCACTTTCAAGTTTTAATTTAGTAAATGCATCAATTTCCTCAAATACTGGTACATGATATGAATTAGTAATATAATTTCTATCAGTAATACCCTTTACAACACCAAATCTATCTTTTAAACATTTAGCAAATTTATATGTTGTTGATTCAATTGGAGTACCATATACAGAATAATCAATATCTTCCTCCTCTTTCCATTTTTTACATTTATCATTCATATATTGCATTACTTTTAAACCAAACTCTTTACCAACAGATTCATCAGTATGTGAATGTCCAGTCATATATTTTACACATTCATAAAGTCCTGCATAACCAAGTGATATTGTAGAATAGCCGTGATGTAATAAATCATGTATACTTTCTCCCTTATCAAGTCTTGCAAGTGCTCCATGTTGCCATAAAATTGGTGCAACATCACTAGTAACTTTTGAAAGTCTTTTGTGTCTAATCTGAAGTGCTCTATGACATAGTTCAAGTCTTTCATCAAATATTTTCCAGAAAAGATCCATATCTTTATCTGAAGAAAGTGCTACATCTGGAAGATTAATAGTAACTACACCTTGATTAAATCTACCATAATATTTAGGATTACCTTTTTCATCAACATAAGGAGTTAAAAAGCTTCGGCAACCCATACAAGGATAGCATTGACCATTGCCATTTTTATCAATTTTAAGTTCTTTCATAATCTTTTCAGAAATATAATCTGGAACCATTCTTTTAGCAGTACATTTAGCGGAAAGCTGTGTTAAATAGTAATATTTGCTACCAGGCCTAATATTATCTTCCTCAAGAATATATAAAAGTTTTGGAAATGCTGGAGTAATATAAACTCCCTTATCATTTTTCATACCTTGAATTCTTTGTTTTAAAACTTCCTCAATAATCATTGCAAGTTCATCTTTATACTCATCTGTTTCTCCAAGATACATACATACACTTAAAAATGGTGCTTGACCATTAGTCGTAGTCATTGAATTAATTTGATATTGAAAAGTTTGAACTCCATCAGTAATTTCTTTTTGTAAATCCTCTTTTGCATATTTTTCAGCATCTTCTTTTTTAAATTTTCTTGCTTTATATTTTTCTAAATATTTTTCATAACTACATCTTACAAATGGTGCTAAATGAGTAAGAGTTATGGTACATCCTCCATATTGTGAAGATGAAACAGCAGTAATAATTTGAGTAGCTATGGTCATTGCAGTTAAAAATCTATGAGGTTTTTCAATCATTACTCCATTAATATTTGTTCCGTTTTGAAGCATATCTTCTAGATTAATTAAATCACAATTATGAAGTGCATTTTGAGCAAAATAATCTGCATCATGAAAATGTATAATACCTTCATCATGTGCTTTAACAATATCCTCAGTAAGTAAAAATCTACGAGTAATATCCGTTGAAGTAATACCTGCTAAATAATCTCTTTGAGTAGTAACAATCTTAGCATTTTTATTAGAATTTTCAGTATTCCAATACTCACTTTCTCCATCAATTAATTCTTTAATAGATAAATCTGTTGTATTACTTTTTCTTACTAATTCTCTTGTATATCTATAAGTTATATATTCTTTTGCAAGTGCATATTTTCCAAGAGCCATTAAACGATATTCTATAATATCTTGAATATCTTCGACAAGCATTCTTCTTTTCTTTAAGCCCTCAATATACTTTATAATATTTCTAATTTGAATTTCACTTACTTTATCTTCCTCAGCTACTTCATCATTTGCCTTTTTAATAGCAAGTTCAATCTTTTCAGGACAATAATCTACTATATGTCCATCTCTTTTAACTATTTTCATATTCCCTACCTTCCTCTAACATAACTAAACTATAACATATTTAAAAAAATAGTATTGTTGCAATTGCAACAATTTATAAAAAATGATAAAATTTTTACATGAGAGGTGTAAATGATAAAATTATTTGATAATATAAATGAAAAAGAAAAAAATAAATTAATTAATTATCTTGAAGGATTAACCTACACTTTTAAAAAAAATAATAATATTTCAAAAGTGCTTAAAGATCATATTATAGGTGTCATTTTAAAAGGAAATACTAAAATAGTTCATACAGATTACAATGGTAATAAACTTACAATCGAAGAACTTTATGAAGATGACATTTTTGGAACAAATTTATCATATTTATATAATAAAGAATATGATATGATTGCAAACGAAGAAACTGTAGTTTTAGTTTTTGACTATGATTTTATATTAAATGCAAATTTAAATCAAGAATACTATAATACATTTTTAAAAAATATTATAACTATTTTAAATGATAAAATAAAAAAAAGAAATGATAGACTTCAGATAATATCAAAAAAGACAATTCGTGATAAATTACTTGAATATTTTGATATAGAAAGCCAAGCTCATGGAAGTAGCATAATTTATTTAACTTTTTCTTTTTCTGAATTAGCGGACTATCTAGCTATTGATCGAAGTGCTATGCATAGAGAACTTAAAAATTTAAAAGAGGAGGGTATAATAGATATTAAAAATAAAAAAATTATTTTATTATATCGTCACTCATTTGCTATCTAATTTATTTTAAAGTATAATATATTTGAAAGGAAGAAAAAAATGTTTGAAAATAAAAAAATTCATATGATAGGTATTGGCGGTATCTCAATGAGTGGTATTGCTGGAATACTTTTATCATTTAACTGTAAAATAACTGGTTATGATGTTGGTATTACTGATATAACTAAATCTTTAATAAAAAAAGGTATAGATGTAAGTAATAAAGCAAACTTAGAAAATGTTAAAAATGCTGATATAGTTGTTTATACTGCAGCGATTAAAGAGGATAATGAAGAATTAAAATATGCAAGAGAAAATAATAAATTAGTTTTTGAAAGAAGTACATTTTTAGGTATATTAATGAAAGAATATGAAAATGTATTATGTATATCTGGAACACATGGAAAAAGTACAACAACAGGAATGGTTAGCACGATTTTTGTTGAATCAGGTCTTAATCCAACAATTATGATTGGGGCCCATTTACCTATAATAAATTCAAATTATCAAGTTGGTGAAAAAAAATATTTTATTGCAGAATCTTGTGAATATGTAGATAGTTTTTTAGATTTTTATCCTACAAGTGAAATTATTTTAGATATTGATGATGATCATTTAGATTATTTTAAAAATATTAATGGTATAATATCCTCATTTAAAAAATTTGCTGATAAGCTTAATAATAATGGTAATTTAATTGTTAATAATGATGATGAAAATACTATAAAAATAGCCAAAGAATATAATAAAATAACATATGGAATAAATAATAATTCAAATTATATGGCTAAAAATATAGAATATGATGATTGTGGCCACCCTACTTATGAGTTATATATTAATAATGAATTTATAGATAAAATATCTTTATCAGTAACAGGATTGCATAATATATATAATTCTCTTGCAGCAACTGCTATGTGCATGCTTTATAATATAGATATTAACTTTATAAAAAAAGGACTTTTATTATATACTGGTGTAGGAAGAAGATTTGAGTTTATTGGAAAATATAATGGAGCTTTAATTTATGATGATTATGCTCACCACCCTAGTGAAATTAAAACAACCCTTGATTCAGTTAAAAGTGTAAAGCATAATAAAGAATATGCAGTATTTCAATCACATACTTATTCAAGAACTATTACACATTTAAAAGAATTTGCAGATGTACTTTCTAACTTTGAAAATATTATAATTGCTCCAATTTATCCCGCTAGAGAGAAAAATATTTGGAACATAAAAGAAAGTGATTTAGTTAGTTTAATAAAAGAAAAAAATCAAAATGTAATTTATTTAGATTCATTTGATAAAATAGAAAATTATTTAAAAAATATAGTTAAGGAAAATGATTTAGTTATAACTATTGGTGCTGGGCCAATAAATGAAGTAGCTAAAAATTTAGCAAAGGAGTAATTTATGAATAATGATTTAGAAAAACCTAAAACAAGAAGTAATAGTATATTTGTATTAATTGGTTCAATTATTGTAACAATGTTTATTATATTTATTATTTTTTATTTCTACAGAAGTGAAAAGAAAAAAGAATTTGATAAACTATATAATGAAGATTATTACTTAAGAGTAGATTATGGAGATACTACTAAAGGTGAAAAGTTAACAGATAAAGGTACTTTTTTAAAGGTAACCAATATTGATAAAAAATATTATTTATATATTACAAAATCAAATATAGTTTATACATACTACACAGATTATTATTATACTTTTGATCCTCTTCATGGAAATATTATTGATTTTCAAAAAGAACTTGCAGATGATGAAGTCCAAAATATTTTAAAACAAATAGATAGTAATAAAGAAAGTTCATTACTTAATAAAACAAAAGATGATTACTTATTAATACGTTATAATAATGAAAATTATTATATAAATGAAAAAATACTTCAGCAAATACTACAAGAATATGAAATTATTTTAGAATCGAGTAGAGAAAATTAAATAAAGTTTTCTCTATTTAATTTGTCCCTCTCACA
>CAYSFJ010000047.1:0-5841 GCA_964430785.1 uncultured Mycoplasma sp.
GCGTATAGTGGACTTTCACCACCTAGTTATATGTCATGCACGGCGCACAACTAAATAAAAGGCAAAAAGCCTTTTTTATTTGTTCATTTTTAATTGTAATAAATAATTATCAAGTATTTTTATAATATTTTCATAACATGTTTCTTTACATATCATATTTTTTATTTCACTACTACCTTCAAGGCCTTTTAAATAATAAAGAAAATGAGTTCTAATTTCAAGGACAGCACTTTTTTCACCTTTTTCATTTACTAAATCAGTTAAATGTTTTTTCATCATATCTATTTTTTCTTCATAAGTTACTTTTTTAGGTAATAAACCTTCATTTAAATAATCATTACATTCTTTTATTAACCATGGATTTCCTAAAAGGCCACGACCAATCATTACTAAATCACAGCCTGTTTCTAAAAGCATTTTTTTAGCATCAAAACAAGATGTTACATCACCATTACCAATTACTGGTATATTAACACTTTCTTTAACTTTTTTTATTAATGACCAATCACTATGACCAGAATATCCCTGACTTCTAGTTCTTGCATGAAGTGTTATTGCACTAGCACCTGCTTTTTCACATATTTTTGCTACTTCAATGCAATTTATACTATTTTCATCCCATCCACTTCGTATCTTAACTGTTACAGGACAAGGAACACTTTCTTTAACAGCTTTTACAATATCATATATTTTTTCTGGATTTTTTAATAAAGCACTACCTGCTTGTGACTTAATAGCAATTTTAGGTACAGGACATCCCATATTTATATCAATTATATCTGGATGCATATATTCATATACTTTCTTTGCGGCTATACAAAAACTTTCTTTATCTGAACCAAATATTTGTTGTGATATTGGTCTTTCACTTTCATCCATTTCAAGAAGTTTTTTAGTTTTCTCATTATCAAAAACAATTGCTTTATCTGATACCATTTCTCCAATGACTAAAGCTGCGCCAAAATTTTTACATATCTTGCGATAAGTTTTATTTGTTATGCCAGCCATCGGAGCAACTACTATTTTACCATTTATTTTTACATTTCCAATATTAACCATAAAATATCTTCCTTTTCAAAAAAAATTATAACATTTCAAATTTATCATGTAAATAAAAAAGGATAACTTATGCTACCCTTTCAAGTTTTATACCAATATTTTTTTCATTTAAAGTAAATTCTTTTTCTATAGAATCATCAAAATTAATTTCTATAGCAAGTGTTTCATTTTTAACATAATCTAAATTATCCTCAATAGAGGTTTTAAATTCATCTTCTGCATTTACACTTATTATTATTCTATTATCAATATCAAAATTATATTCTTTTCTTAATGCTTGTACTTTAGATACAAATTCTCTAGCATTACCCTCTTTTTTAAGAGAATCAGTAATAACAGCATTTAATATTACAAACTTACCATTATCCATACCTATATCAAATCCCTCTTTTGCATTATATCTAATATCTACTAAAGAAGGTGTAATTTCATAATTTTCATTATTAATATTTAAAGTAATACTTTTTCCATTTTGAAGATTTTCTAAATCATCCTTTTTTATATTAGATAATTTTTCTTGATATGCTTTCATATTTTTACCAAATATTTTACCAGCTTCTTTAAAATTAGGTTTTACTTCAAAGTTCATATATGTATTAATATCATTTATAAATCTAACCTCTTTTACATTTAATTCCTCTTTGATAAGTGATGTTAAATCAGCAATAATGCTTTCATATTTTCCATCAAGTAAAACTTGACTAAGTGGTTGTCTTACTTTAATCTTATTTTCTTCTCTTGCATATCTTCCAATTGAAATTAGATCTCTTACTAAATCCATTTTTTCCTCTAAAGAAGGATTTATAAGTTTTTCATTACATATTGGATAACTTGATAAATGAACTGATTTTTCGCTTGTTAAATTAGTATAAATTTCTTCAGAAACATATGGAGAAATTGGAGCAATTAATTTACATAATCCACTTAACACTTCATAAGTAGTTATATAAACACTTTTTTTAGAATTATCAAGTTTATTTCCCCAAAATCTATTACGATTACGTCTTATATACCAATTTGATAAATCATCTGATACAAATGAAGTAATATATTTAGTAACTTTATTTAAATCATATTCATTAAACGCATTTCTTACATTTTTAACTAAATTATTATATTTTGATAAAAGCCATTTATCAATTTCTTTTCTTTGAGAGTAATCTATATTGCACTTATCTATATCTATATTATCTACATTTGCATACATTTGAAAGAATGAGTATGTATTTTTAAGAGGATTAATAAATTTAGAATATACCTCTTTTACACCATCTTCATCAAATTTAAGTGGAGTCCATACAGCTGATGCATATAACATATACCATCTTATGGTATCTGCTCCATATTTTTCCATAATAGAAATTGGATCAATGATATTACCTACTGATTTACTCATTTTCTTGCCGTTTTTATCAAGCATCATATCATTTACAACAACATTTTTAAAAGATGATTTGTCACTTATAATTGTGCTTATTACAAGAAGTACATAAAACCATCCTCTTGTTTGATCTACACCTTCCGCAATGAAATCTGCTGGAAACTGCTGTTCAAAAAGCTCTTTATTTTCAAATGGATAATGATATTGTGCATATGGCATAGAACCTGAATCAAACCATACATCAAGAACATCACTAACTCTATGCATTTTACCATTACACTTAGGACAAGTCATTGTAATATTATCTACATAAGGTCTATGAAGTTCCATCTTTTTAATATCAATATCTTTTTCATTTGCTCTATCACTAAGTTCTTTGACACTACCAATTACATCAAAATGTTTGCAATCATCACATACCCAAATTGGTAAAGGACAACCCCAATATCTATTTCTTGAAATACCCCAATCAATCATATTTTCAAGCCAGTTATTAAATCTTTTTTGGCCTACATAATCTGGATACCAATTAATAGTTTTATTGGCCTCAATAATTTTATCTTTATATGCAGTTGTTTTTACATACCATGCAGGTTTTGCATAATATATAAGAGGACTTTTACATCTCCAGCAATGTGGATAATCATGAACCATTTTTATCTTTTTAAATAATTTATCATTTTCTTTTAAATATTTAATAATATTTATTTCAAGATCTTTATCAGTTACAAGTGTACCTTTCCATGGACCAATTTTATATTTGCCATCACTTCCTACACTTTGTACAAAAGATATTTCATTTTGAACACATACCCTATTATCATCTGCACCATATGCTGGAGCTATATGAACTATACCAGTACCGTCATCAGATGTTACATAACTATCCGCAACAACAACAAATGCTTTTCCCTCAACTTTTGCAAAAGGCATTAATTGTTCATACTCTGTTCCCACTAAATCAGTACCCTTAAATGTTTCAATAACTTTTACATCTGTTCCTAAAACTTTTTCTGTTAAATGCTCACATAATATAAATTTATAACCCATACTTTCTACTTTTACATACGTTAAATCTGGATTAACACAAGCAGCAACATTATCAATTAAAGTCCATGGAGTAGTAGTCCATACAAGCATATATTCATCTTTATTTTTTATTTTAAATGGAACAATAACTGTATTTACACTATCTTCTTCATAACCTTGACTTACTTCATGAGATGCAAGTTCTGTTCCACATCTAGGACAATAAGGAAGAACTTTTGAGCCATAATAAATAAGTCCTTTTTCATGCATAGTTTTTAAAATCCACCATTCAGATTCAATATAATCATTACTACAAGTAATATATGGATTTTTAGTATCAATAAATTGTCCCATCATTTGTGTTACTTTATCTACTTCATCTATATTTGAGGCAGTTTCTTTATTACACTCTTTACAAAAATTTTCTACACCAAATTTTTCAATATCAGCTTTACCAGAAAAACCTAATTTTTTTTCAACATTAACCTCAATTGGAAGGCCATGAGTATCAAGTCCTATTTTTCTAATTACTTTTTTTCCATTCATTACATTATACTTACAAAAAGCATCTTTAATTGTTTTTGCAAATACATGATGAATTCCTGGTTTAGCATTAGCATAAATTGGTCCATCATAAAACACAAAATTTTCATCACCTTTTGTACTAAGTGATAAAATATTTTCTTTTTGCCAAGTATCTAAAATACTTTTTTCAACTTCATTAGTTTTTCTTTCATCTAATTTTTTAAACATTTTTTCCCTCCATTAAAAAAGTGGTTACCAAAAGGGTGCATATTGCACGGTACCACCTTTATATTTAACTTATTATTCTTAATGCGAATTACACAGTTTACCCTATTTACTTAGATAAACAACTCCCAAGTGATCTAAATTACTACTTTGTTATTAGCTTTCACCAATTACTAACTCTCTTATTAACATAATATGTAATTTCGTCTTGTTCATAGTTTTTTTCAAAACACATTTAAATTATATGCTTTTTTTATGTGCTTGTCAACTTACTGTGTAAACATCATTATAAGTACCACTGCCTGATAACTTGGCTTTAGCGGACAAACTTATAACAGGACGGGCACCATAGGAACCTTCTACACTAGCATTAGTCAATATACCTAAAGAACTAACAATATATTCTGAAGAACCAGTGGAACTACCCAAAGCATCATATGGTGAACCAGTCCAATAATCCTGTCCCGTATATAAATAATAAGAACTATTTTGAAACCGACTCATTAATCCACCCAAGTATGCTTTACTACCAGCCATTACAACTTCATCAGCAGTTATTAATCCTACCGGATATGTCAATGCTTCATTTCCATTACTTGTGTTTACTGTGAATTTATCAATAGCTGTAGGACACGTTAATATTGGACTGCTTGTATTAACTCTAGAATATGAACCATACATTATAGCAGTCGAGCCTTGATAACTTGATGAATGCCAACCACCATCAGGTACACTTCGATCATTACAAAATATTTGATCTGCTACTAAACTTTTGGTTGTAGCATCAGTATTTAATGTTGTAGAAGCATACCAATAATCTATTTCGTTTTTTATTGTACTAGACGTACTATTTCCTTGTTGAGAACCTTCTGTATACATATAGCCGGCTGATTCTGCCTTATTATAACTGCTACTATTAAAGGCATAAGTTGTACTATTTAATTGTGTCCCTGTTCCTGTCATTACTGTTGCAGTACTACTTGTCGGTGATGTAGTACCAGTATATATCATTCTTATACTATGATCACCATTTATTCTAATTATTCTCCAGTACATATCACTCCCACTACTATCTTTTCCAAATTTTACCCAGTTATTATTTACTGCTCCTCTAAAATAATAAGATGTTCCTAAATCATCTGTTGCGGCATACATACCCTCATTTGTTTCAGCCCCAGAAGAAAAATCTGGTGTTGTTGTATTAATTGTATTATTTGCAAGTATAACTTCCCAACCTTTTGTTTCTAAATCTATTGCTTCAGAAACAATTATATTATCTTTACTATCTTTTACCCATAAATAATAAATTCCCTTAGTTGTTATGGATGTACTTAAATTATATGATGAACCACTTATTGAAGTCCAGCTTGTAGGCTCCACAGTATTACTTGTGCTTATTCCATAACTTGATAATGCAATACTATCTGAAAGTGTGGCTGTTACCTTTGTATCATTAATCGTTAAATTAGATATTACTGGTTTTTCATTATCTATAACTATTTTATTTGAAACTATTTTATTATCTTTACTATCTTTTACCCATAAATAATAAATTCCTGTAGTTGTAATAGATGTATTTAAATTATATGATGAACCACTTATTGATGTCCAACTTGTAGGCT
>CAYSFJ010000048.1:0-5390 GCA_964430785.1 uncultured Mycoplasma sp.
CCTATATTATATTGTTTTTTATCTTCTAATATTAAATCTGGTAATAAATAATCACCTTTATTAGTGTAACTAATATTCATAACCGTTCTCCATTTCTTTTTATATTTATTTGGCTTTAATTGTTATACATTCGTTACACAATGACTATCGCCACCTCCCGCATTTAAGTGATTAGATAAAACAATAACATCATTTCCTTTACCAAAAAAACTTTGTGCTTTTTTAGGTCTAGTAGTTTGATCTAAAAGTTCATCAGAAGTTCTTGTCATTGCATTTTCTATTCCTAACTCATCTAAACGTTTTTTTATATAATTGCTAATTTTTAATGTATACTCTTTTTCCAAAATACCGTTGCCCGAAGAACCACCATCAATACCTCCATGTCCAGCATCAATAACAACCTTTTTAGCCATATATATCACATCCTATAGTAGTTTATGCAAAACATAAAAAAATGTAATAAAACCTAAAAATATAATTGAAAAACTCATAAATTATCCATATGATATAAATATTCATCTGGTATATTAGGATATCCATTCATATTATAATTAAATACATCATTTAAAGTTTGAATACATATTTCATATGATTTTTGATTTAATATACTACTTTTTAAATTATTATCTAATTGATTTTTTAAATTATAATATTTTTCTTTTTTTTCTAAAATATCAACATTTTTAATATCACCAATATTTGGTATAATTTCAACAAACTTATTAATTTCAAATTCAATTTTCGAATCTATTATATCTTCTATATCAATAATTAACTCATATAATGAAATTGCCATAAAATATTTTGAGCAATCTATATTATTATTACTTTGATATTGATTTAAATAATTTTTAAGTTCATCGATTGAATAATCTATATTTTTTTCATTTAATTGCTTACATAAATCAGATTTCAAAATAAAACCTTTTAATGAAATTTTATTTAATTTAAATGTTTTTTCTATTTGATAATCATCATTAGAATATTCAACAAGTTCATTAGCTTTAGTAATAAAATCTAACATTTGATTATAAATAGAATCATTTATTTTACTAATTTCAACATAAAAATTTTCTAATTTAAAATTTAAATTATCACTCATAATATTTATCCTTTCGTTAAAAAAATATACACAGTTGAAAATAAAATACCGCAAAGAAAACTAACAATTAAAGATAATAAAATGACACTAATAAAACCATTATTATTAGATGATAACTTTTTATTTTTATTTAAAGTTCTAACCATTGGGTTATAAAGCTCACGTTGTTTCATTTTTTCATTATGGATTAATTGATTTTTTTCCTCTATTAAATTATAGGCTTGAATTTCAGATTGACTCATTTTATAAAAAGAAACACCTGTTTTTTGTTCATCATTTTGAAAACTTTTATTTACATCTTTTTCTTTAGAAATAACTTCTTTTATAAAATTTTTTACACTTTCATTAACAATATAATATCCGGTACTATCACGTTGATTTGTTACTGAATTATGATCTCCAGCAAATATTTCAAATCTTGCATTAACTCGTAATTGGCTATATATTTGCTGACTATTTTTAAATCTTGTTTGTAAATCCGTCCCTAATAAAGTATGTATCTGCATTATTTCATGAGGAGTATAATTTTCTTTAGATTTTGGTTGAAACTTTATTGGAGAGCCGTTATTAATCATTGCTGGATCATTTTTATCATCATTTCCAATATAAAAATACTGGGGTATAGATTTAAATGCTTGTGCATTAAAATTAGGAATATTTGCTACACCTAATGGAAAATTTAAAGTTTGACCTTTCAATTGCGTAATGGGTAAAATGCCAAGACCACTTGTTCCTCCACTAATGCATGCTTTAACTAGTTCTGGATGTAATGCAGTAAAACAATTAGCAAACTTACTACCTGCAGAATAACCTTCCATAATTACTTTATCATCAACATTGATTCCAAAATCATTTAATGTTTTTTTAGCTGAAAAAATTATATTTGATAATTGTGAAGGTAAATCTCTACATTGCTCTTGAATTTCCAAAATTTCTTGATTAGATAACTTATTTTCAATAGATCTATTCATATTATCTTCGATTAATGTTGAAACATCATTTTCAAAGACTTTACTTCCTAATGCTTGAGTATAATAACCCCTAACTCTTGGAATTAATGGAATTAATACTGGCATTTTTAAATCAGAACCGAGCCACATACCTGGATTAATTTTTAATGTACTTAACAAGGCCGCCTTATTACCCTCAGATAAATGTATAGCGGGTTTTGTGTTATCTAATTTTCCATCCGTAACTCCAGCTCCACCAGTATTGCAGCAATGAACAATAAGCGTAGTATCCACTTGACATCCATTTGGTATAAATAATGAATAACCACATTTATACCCATTTTGAGCATTAGGTGGCAAAATATATACCTTTCCTTTTATAACTATGGTTCCATCCTTACTAGGAAAATTAATATCATGAGTTTCAAATGATTGTTTAACACCATCAAAATAAATATTGTCATTCATATTTTAACGCCTCAATAGGGTCTAATCTACCCGCTTTAATTGCTGGGTAAATGCCAAATATTATGCCAATTATTCCACAAAAAATTATTATTTTAACCATTGATATAAAGTTTATAGATAAAACAAAATCATAACCTGATGAAGAAAACGCTAAATTAACTACACTTGTAGCAATACATGCTAGTATAATTCCTATAATACCAGAGAAAATAGTAATCATAATTCCCTCGATTAAAAATTGAAATACTATATCCTTATTTTTTGCACCTAGTGCCATACGAATTCCAGTTTCTCTAATTCGCTCACTAACCGACACTAACATAATATTCATAATTCCAATACCACCAACTACAATAGATAATCCAGCAATACCCACTAAGACAAGTTCTACAATTTCTATTAAATTTTCAATACTATCTAAAACTTGTGAATAATATGAAACAGAAATAAAATAATTATCAGTGGAAATATAATCATCCATAATCTGTTTTAAATCATCTTTTATTTGATTTATATTTTCCTTATTAACATATATTGTTAAATTAAAACTACTAGAATCTAAAAATTCTTTAGCATAGTAATAAGAAATAAACATTCCAACTGAGTCAAAATCGCTTAACTGAGAAGTATCATATTTAAAAACACCTATAACCTCAAAATCGTAATTTTCAATATTAAGAGTTTGACCAACAACATTAACTTTACCAAATAAAATTTTTGCTACATCATCTCTTAATACAACATATGGCATTTTATTAATAATATCTTTTTTACTTAATAGTCTACCATAAAGTAGTTTATTTTCCATTTTACAAATATCAAAATAATTTTCATCAACACCAATAAATTCTGGTAAATAATAATTATCAAAATAATTAGCATTTTCTAATGTGTAAATTATTTCACTTGGATTAAAATCATCTACATTAAGATACATCAATTTATTTCTATTTACATATTCTTTTAAAGCATTTTCAATTAAAACATTTTGAATATAATCTGCTTTGAAATAATTTAAATATATTGTTTGTGAAGATATCATATTTAGTTTATTTGTCATAGCATTTCTAGTAGCACCAGTTAAAGAAAAAATCATTGATATAGAAAATATTCCAATAATCATTCCTATCATAGTTAAAAAAGTTCTCATTTTATTTGATTTAAAAACTTTAAAAACTGTTTTTATAGACTCCAATATCATTTACTACCACCAACCCTCTTTTTATCTGAAATAATTTTGCCATCAGACAAAGTAATAATTCTATCAGTTAGTTTTGACAAATCTAAGTCATGCGTAACAATAATAACAGTTTTTCCATCATCATTTAATTTTTTTAAAATATTAAGTATTTGTTTTCCTGTTTTTTCATCCAATGCTCCAGTAGGTTCATCTGCTAAAATAACATCTGGATTTGTTACTAAAGCCCTTGCAATAGCAACTCTTTGCATTTCTCCACCAGAAAGTTCGTTAGGTCTATGTCTAAGTCTTTTTTCAATACCCATTTTTTCTGCAACATTCATTATAATTTCTTTTCTTTGTTTTTTAGGAACCTTTTTATAAATTAGCGGTATTTCAATATTTTCATAAGCTGTTAACTTTTGTAATAAATTAAAGTTTTGAAAGATAAATCCAAACATGGAATTTCTAATAGTGGCTAGTTCACTCACTTTTTTATTTGTCATACTTTTATTATTTAAATAATAATTACCAGTATATTTATTATCCATACATGAAATTACATTTAATAATGTGGATTTACCACTTCCAGATTTTCCAACAATAGATATAAACTCACCCTTATTAATATGTAAATTTATATTTTTTAAAGCTTGCACTTTATTATTTGCAGATAAAAAATATTCTTTATTAACATTTTTTATGTCTATCATAAAGCATCATCCAACTTTAAGATTTTATCACCAATAGATAGTCCAGATATAACTTCAACTTTACCACTGGTTATTAATCCTACTTCAATATAAGTTCTATATTCATTTTTAATTAAAGTATCACTATTGTATGCTTCTTTTGCATGCTCTGCAAAATTTTCTTTTACAACATAATATTTATAATTTTCATCCATCTGTAGAGCGGTATAATCAATAACCATCACGTCTTGTTTTTCAGATGTAACAATACTTATAGCTACGCCATAACCAAATCTTAATTGATCAAAATAATCAATCTTAATTCTAACTTTAAATTTACCATTAATAGGTAATTTAGAAATATAAATAACCTCTCCTTCAACTTCTTTATTAAGTGAAGTTATCTTTACATTTGCCTTTTGTCCTATAGATAATGAAGCAACATCTTTTTCATTTATATTTATTTCAACACCTACACTTGTTAAATCATAAATTTGATATAAAGTTTCTGCATCATTATCTACTTTAAAATACATTCCATCTATAGTGGCTTTAACATTACTTAAATAGCCATAAGAATTTATAGTAAATAACCTTTGATTTTTTGTAACCATGTCACCATCATTAACAAAAGTTTCCTTTATTTTAGCATAAGAAGGAACATCTAAAGTATTAATATTAAAAGACGTGATTTCGCCAGTACCTTTTACAACTGAAGTGATATTACCAAATTTAACTTCGTCAACATCAAAATATTTAACAGTTAAAGAATCATCTAAATCATATACTCTATCTTTAAATGAATAAATAACAATGTTTCCCAAAATGCCCAAAAAAATTAATATTCCAATAATAATTAATATAATTTTTAATCCCTTTTCATTTTTCATTAAACTACAGCTCCTTTAGTATTTTACTAAACAAATAATATCATAAAAAAATTATACCCGAGTTTGACAATTTTTAACCATAAATCTTCTAAAGCCTAGATAAAACCTAGT
>CAYSFJ010000049.1:0-5267 GCA_964430785.1 uncultured Mycoplasma sp.
ATAAATGAAAAATCTACATTTTTAAATATACAACTATCAAAATCAATATCTTCGATAATTATTTTATCTTTGGGATTTTTAGTAAATAATGCATTTTCATAAATATTATCTTCGAAAAATTGTTCATTAGTAAATTTAATTTTGGGTTTTGATACATTCATATTACAACATCCTTTATATAATTGATAATAACATATAATTATTAAAAATTAAACTATTTTTTGCAAATACATTTACTTATAATAAAATATTTATTAAAATATTTTTGGGTGAATAAATTATGATTAAAAATATAAATAAAAATAAAATATTAATGATTTCCCATATAGCAGATATTGATGGTATGGGTTCATTAATACTAGCTAAAAAATATTATAAAGAACTAGATTATATATTATGTGAAATAAATGAATTATATAGTGTACTTACAACTATGGACTTTTCTATATATGAAATTATATATATATGTGATTTATCCCTATCAAATACGTTGTTAGAATATTTAAATATGCATCCTGAAATTACTAATAAATTAAAGCATTTTGACCATCATGAAAAAGAAGACAATTCTCCAAAGTATGTAAATAGTATTATATATTTAAATAATAAACCTACTTGTGGAACAGAATTATTTTATAATTATCTATTAACTTTGGATAGCAAATTTAATAAAAATTTTTATATTTCCTATGTTGAAGCTACCAGAGAACAAGATAATTTTGATTTTGGTTATGAAGAATATACTGCAAAATTACTTGCATTTACACATGCCTTAATCGGAGCAAATGAATATATAAAATTAATTTGTAATTTAGATGATAAAAAAAAATTAAAGTTACCAGAAATATATGAAAATTTATATAAATCAGATTTGGAAAAACAAAAAGAATATATAGATTTTGTTAATAAAAATTTATGTATTACTAATTATAACGAATATAAAATTGGTATAACAATTTCAGAACAATATAGGTCTATAGTGGGAAATAATCTTTGTAAATTAAGACCAGAAATAGATTTTGTTCTAATAATAAATTTTAGTCGTAACAGAGTTTCTTTAAGAAGTACAAAAGAAAATATTGATTTAAATGTAATTGGTAAAGAGTTTCATCCTGATGGTGGTGGGCATAAATTATCTGCAGGATTTATTATAGATGATAAATCAATAAATAAAATTAAACCATATATTAATTTATATGTTGATAATTTAATTAAAAAAAGATGATGTTAAAAAAAGGATGCTAAAAAATAATTATTATAGCAATCCTTTTTCTTTTAGTATATTTTTAAATTCTTGAATATTATTTGCAACTTTAAAATAGTTATATATTGAATCATTATTAAATTTTCTATCAACTAAATCTTTAATTAAATCTAAAGTTGAATCAAATGAATTGTCTTCGTTCCAAACAATTAATAACTTATTTGCATCATTACTTCTTATTTCCTCTAAATGGCCAAAAAATTCTGATATTGTTCCAGTTCCTCCAGCAAGCATTATTATAACATCACCATCATATAAAATATTTTTCTTTAAATCATATGTAGTATCAAATATTTTATGATCTGCTTCTGGTAAATTATTTATATCATCAACGTATTTACTTGTTGTATAACCATGCACTGGCAAATTTGCTTTTCTAAATATATCATAACATAGTCCCATAATAGAAATAGAACAAGAACCCCAGTTTAACTGTGCACCAGGAATAGTTATTATATAATCTAATAAATTTTTAGCTGAAATTTTATATTTATCATCAATAGAATCATTTGATGATGAACATATTGTAAATT
Organism: uncultured Mycoplasma sp.; assembly: GCA_964430785.1. Taxonomy (GTDB): domain Bacteria; phylum Bacillota_I; class Bacilli_A; order RF39; family UBA660; genus UBA6448. The sequence goes on from CAYSFJ010000049.1 coordinate 1,798, forward strand.
TCATTTTACGCACTTCCTTTATCTAAATTAAAAAACGGGTAACTGAAAAAACAAAAACTTGTTTATCAATAGCCCTAATCTATTTAACTCGAACAAATTAGTTCAAGTTTATTTTATATTGGCAGGGGCGGAGAGAATCGAACTCCCATCTAAAGTTTTGGAGACTCCTATGCTACCATTATACCACGCCCCTACAACAAAATCATTATACCATAGATAAATATACCAATCAAGTAAAAAATCATTTCAAAAAATTTAAAATTTCTCTTATAATTATTAAGTTTTTGTAGTAAAACTATTCAAGTAAACACTTCCAATTATTTTGTATAGTAATAATTTTATTTATCCATAATTAGTTAATTAATTTTACATTTTACTTTATTTTGCATATATTATAACGGTGATATAATGATAGTTTCATATAATTCAAAAGAACTAGATCTACTTGCGAGAATTATGCGAGCAGAAGCCCTAAATGAGGGAGAACTAGGAATGTTAATGGTTGGAAATGTTGTAGTAAATAGGGTTTTAGCAAACTGTTTAACTTTTAAAGATATTAATAGTGTTTATAATGCCATATACCAAAAAAATCAATTTGTTGGTACAACTAGTTCATTATTCGAAGCTTCCGCGACTACGTTAGAAAAAAAATTAGCAAAAAGAATTTTAGAGGGAGAGTATTATTATCCTGCAACTAATGCATTATGGTTTTATGCTCCTAAAAAAAATGATTCTTGTAAAGATACATGGTATAATCAAGCATTATCTGGGAAATATAAAAACCATTGTTTTTATAAACCAGATTCAGGAATATGTAAAGAAATTCACTAAAAAAAGGTTAGTTTAACTAACCCTTAATTCATTATTAACATAGTCAACATTAATAACTGTATTTGTTTTAATTTCATTATTTATAAGCTTTTTAGCAATTAATGTTTCTAATTTATTATTAACAAGCCTTTTAAGTGGTCTTGCACCATAATATTCATCATAACCATTATCTATAAAATAATTTTTGGCATTATTAGTAAGATTAATTTTTATATTAAGATCAATTAATCTTTTTTCAATTTCACTAATAATTTTATCTAGAATTTCTTTTAAATCAGATTTTGATAGTTTATTAAATACAATTATTTCATCAAGTCTATTTATAAATTCAGGTTTAAAATATTTTGTAAGTTCAACTGTAACTTTATCTTCTTCACCATTTATAATATATTCACTTCCTACATTTGAGGTCATTATAATTATTGTATTTTTAAAATCTACTGTTCGACCATTAGAATCTGTAAGTCTTCCTTCATCAAGTATTTGTAATAATAAATTTAAAACATCTGGATGAGCTTTTTCTATTTCATCAAAAAGTACAATAGAATATGGATTCCTTCTTACTTTTTCGGTAAGTTGGCCACCTTCTTCATAACCTACATATCCTGGTGCTGCACCAATAAGTCTAGAAACAGAATATTTTTCCATATACTCACTCATATCAATTCTTACCATATGATGTTCATCATCAAATAGTTCATAAGCAAGACTTCTGGCAACCTCAGTTTTACCAACACCAGTTGGTCCTAAAAACATAAATGAACCAATTGGTCTATTTGGATCTTTAATGCCACTTCTAGAACGAATAATTGCATCAGATACAAGTTTTAAGGCATTATCTTGACCTTTAACTCTTTTTCTTAAATTATCTTCAAGATTAAGAATTTTTTCTTTTTCACTACTCATAAGTTTAGAAATAGGAATATTTGTCCACTTACTTATAACATTTGCAATATCTTCATTTGTAACAATATCAGATAATATGCCCTCCCTACCTTTTTTAGAAAACTCTTCAAGTTTAGTTTTAAGTTCTGGTAACACTCCATTTTTTATCCTAGCCGCGGTTTCCAAATCATAATTATTTTCTGCTTGTTCAAGTTCAAATGTATATTTAGAAATATCTGATTTTACTTTTTTAATATCTTCATTAATGGACTTTTCTTCTTTCCATTTTGCACTTAATTCTTGCTCTTTACCCTTTAAATTGTAAAGCTGTTCATCAATCTTTTCTAATCTTTTAATGGAAAGTTCATCTTTTTCTTTTTTTAAAGCTTCTTTCTCAACTTGCAAAGTTAATATTTTTCTAGTTATTTCATCTAGTTCAGTAGGTACACTATCCATTTGTACCCTTATTGTAGCACATGCTTCATCTACAAGATCAATTGCTTTATCTGGTAAAAATCTATCTGTTATATACCTATTTGATAATGTTGCAGCACTTACTAATGCCTTATCTTGAATTGTAACACCATGATAAATTTCAAATCTTTCTTTTAAACCACGAAGAATTGTAATTGTATCCTCAACGGTAGGTTCGCAAACTGTTACCTTTTGAAATCTTCTTTCAAGAGCACCATCTTTTTCAATATACATACGATATTCATTTAATGTAGTAGCTCCAATAACATGAATTTCACCACGTGCAAGCATCGGTTTTAATATATTACCAGTATCCATTGCACCTTCGGATGCTCCAGTTCCAACAATTAAATGAATTTCATCAATAAACATTATTAAATTGCCTTCGCTTTTCTTTACTTCATCTAAAACTTTTTTTAATCTTTCCTCAAATTCTCCACGATATTTAGCACCTGCAATTAAAGAGGCCATATTAAGTTCCCAAATTGTTTTATTTTTTAAACTTTCAGGAACATCTCCCTTAACGATTCTTTGAGCAAGTCCCTCGACTATTGCGGTTTTACCTACACCTGGTTCTCCAATTAAAACTGGATTATTTTTCGTTTTTCTAGAAAGTATTCTAGTTATACTTCTTATTTCTTCATCACGGCCAATAATTGGATCAATTTTACGGTTTTTAACATCATCATTTATATTACGTCCATATTTTTCAAGAACGTTTTCATTTTCTTCATTATTTTGATTAAACATATTTCATTCCTCCTTTTTACATATTTTATTATACTCATTAATTAGCACTTGTCAAGTCTTAGTGCTAGTTAATTTTTATTAATTCCTAGTTTGAAACTCTTAAAAAGAAATATCATTTAAGGTTAGAATTTATCCAATGATTTTAACTTAAGATATGAAGAAATATTAAATAATATTTTTATACATGATAATACGAAATTGGAATAAATCGGTTATTTAAATTTGCTTACAAAATTAAGCAATCTAATATTTTTATAAATACTTTCTTTTACCACTATTTTGCATTCTAGTAATTCAGTATCAACCAAACTATTTAAATATGTAGTTGTTAATTAGCAAGTTATATTCTGATGCGATAACGGATATAACACCCTTAATAGATGAAATGAAATAATTAATATTATAGACAAACTAAATTAAAATGGGTACCTATTTGGGTACCTAATACATATACAAACAAGCTTAAAGTCCTTATAATCGAGTAGAGAAAATTAAATAAAGTTTTCTCTATTTAATTTGTCCCTCTCACA
>CAYSFJ010000050.1:0-5020 GCA_964430785.1 uncultured Mycoplasma sp.
TGGAGCAGATTAGGAGAATCGAACTCCCATCATAAGCTTGGAAGGCTTAGGTTCTACCATTAAACTAAATCTGCATCAACTTCTTGACAAAAATTATTATACCAACATTTTAATAGTTTTGCAAGTAAATATTGTTAAAAAAATTTAAATGTGATAATATTATTGTTATAGGAAAGTAGTTGAGATTATGCAAAAAAGGAAATTATTTATTGATCGAAAGGATGGAAAAAGAGTAGAAAATATAAATGGGTTATCGCAAATATGTATTGATTTAAAACCAAGAAGATGTGATAGTGATGTTTATATTAATCAAAAAGTTGATGTAACTAATCTTGTTGAATATGTAAATAAAAGAAAATCGGATGGCATCGAGCTTTCTTATTTTCATGCTTTTGTAACAGCCTTTGCAAAAGTTATATATAATAGGGAAAAATTAAATTATTTTGTTGCAAACAGACACATATATAAACATAATGAAATATCTATTTCGTTTGTTGCTAAATTAGAATTTACTGATAAAAGCGAGGAAATAATGATTATTCTACCAATTAAAGAAAATGATAATATTATTTCTTTATCTAATAAGATTAGACAAAAGGTAAGTGTTATTCGTCATGGTAATGAAGAAAAAGAAGGTGCAAACAAGGCAATTGATATTTTAGGGAAATTACCTAATGTGTTAAGAGTTCCTATTATTGGCATGTTTAAATGGTTTGATAGACATGGTATTCTTCCTGCCTCACTTACAAAGGATAACATATATTATAGTAGTATGATTGTTTCAAATCTAGGTTCAATTAAATGCGGTGCAATATATCATAATATAACAGATTTTGGTACTTGTTCTTCGCTTGCAACAATGGGAGAAATTAAAGATGAGGTTGTTGTAATAGATGGCAAGAAACAGGTTCGCAAAATAATTGAGTTTGGAGTTAATATTGACGAAAGAATTGCCGATGGTTATTATTTTGCAAAATCAATAAAATTATTAGAGTACATTTTAGATAACCCTAAACTATTGGAGGATAACATAAATGAGAAAATCGAAAATGCAGAAATTAGATAAAAAATTAAGACCTTGGCTCAAATATTATGGAAATGTTCCTTCAAATATGGAATATCCTAAGTTTTCAATGGTAGACCTAGTTATAGAAGCTAGTGAAAAATATCCAAACAATATGGCGTATTCTTATTATGGAAGTAAAGTATCATATAAAGAATTTATTGTAAGAATTAAAAGATGTGCAAAAGCCTTAAAAAACTATGGTGTAAAAGAAGGAGATAATGTTACTATATGTATGCCAAATACACCAGAGGGCATAACAATGGTTTATGCGGTTAATATGATAGGGGCAATTTGTAATATGGTTCATCCACTTTCTAGTGAAAAAGAACTTGAGTTTTACATAAATTCCGCAAATAGTGAGTATATTTTGGTTATTGATGCTGTATTTGAAAAAATATTAAAATTAAAAGATAAAACAAATTTAAAAAGAGTAATAATTGCAAGGGCATCTGAAGATATGAGTTTGCCTCTTGCGGGAATTTATTGGGTATTAAATGGAAGAAAATATAAAATTCCGAAAGAGGATAAATTTATTGTAATGTGGGAGGACTTTATAAATGGTTCTAAAAATTACCAGGGCGAATATTATGTCCAAAGAAAGGCCTATGATCCTGCAGTTATTCTTTATAGTGGCGGTACAACTGGAAGTCCTAAAGGTATTTTATTATCAAATTTGAATTTTAATGCACTTGCTTTAGATTGTACATCAGTAATTAGACAGGCTCAACCAGGAGCTACGATATTATCTGTTCTTCCTATATTTCATGGTTTTGGTTTAGGCGTCTGTATTCATACTCCTCTTTCAAAAGGAATGGGTGTTATTTTGGTACCATCATTTAGTGCAAAAAAGTTTGGTGATATAATTCGTAAAAATCAACCTAATTTTATTGTTGGGGTTCCGACACTTTATGAGGCATTATTAGAAAGCAATGTTGGATCAAATGATTTAAAGTGTGTTACTTCTGTAATATGCGGGGGAGATGCACTTAATAGTACACTTCGTGATAAAGTAAATGATTTTTTATATGAGCATGGTTCGGATGCAAAAATTAGAGTGGGATACGGCCTTACTGAGGCTACTGGCGCATGTTGTCTTTCCCCAGAAAATGTAATAAACGATGGAATGGTTGGTATGCCCCTTCCTGATATGTACTTTAAAATTGTTATTCCAGATACACATGAAACTGCTCCAGTAAATGAAGATGGCGAAATATGTATTTCTGGTCCATTAGTAATGATGGGATATTTAAATGATGATGCAGAAACAATGCAAGCACTTCGTTATCACGAGGATGGTAGGTTGTGGCTTCATACTGGTGATGTTGGCTACCTTGGCGATGATGGATTGATTTACTTTTCTCAAAGAATTAAAAGAATTATTGTATCAAGTGGTTATAATGTTTATCCTACTTATTTAGAGTCAATTATTAATACTCATGAGGCTGTTTTAACTTCAACTGTTATTGGTATTCCACATCCATATAAAGGACAAGTTGCAAAAGCATTTATTGTTTTAAAAGATGGATATAAAGAAAAAAATAAAATTGAAAAAGAAATAAGGGAAATCTTGAAAAAGAATGTAGCAAAATATTCACTACCATATGAATATGAATTTCGAGATAAACTACCAAAGACACTTGTAGGAAAAGTTGCATTTAGGGAACTTGAAAATGAAGAAAGAAAAAAGAGAAAGTAGCATTTTATATTATATAATTAGGCCAATATTAAAAGTTTTTTTTGTTATTTTTATGAAACCAACAATTATTCACAAAGATAGAATTCCTAAAAATGGTTTTTTATATGTTGGAACTCACACTAGTTATTTTGATGCTTTTGAACTCGGCTATACTACAAAAAAGTGTGTACATTATCTAGCAAAAATTGAACTATTTAAGTCAAAAGTGGGCAATTTCTTTTTTAGAAGTGTTGGGGCAATTGCCGTAGATAGGAAAGATAAAAATCCTGAAGCAAAACAAGAGGCTATTCAAAATTTAGAAGAGGGAAATATAGTATGCATTTTTCCTGAGGGAACGATAAATAAAACACAAAAATATATTCTGCCATTTAAATATGGTGCTGTTTCAATAGCTAGAAAATCTGGTAAACAAATTGTTCCATTTGCAATTGTTAATAAACCAAAGTTATTTAATTATAAAACAAAAATTGTTATTGGAAATCCATATTATGTTACAACAGATGATTATGTTAATGAGACTAAAAAATTGGAAAAAAAGATAATAAATTTAATTAAGGAGGGAATCGAGTATGAGAGAAAAACATAAAATTCTATATACATTTAATAAGTATTTGTTAGGAGTAATATTTTTAATTTATTATAGACCAAAATTTGAAAATAAACATTTAATCCCTAAAGATGGACCTATAATACTTTGTGGAAATCATGTTCATCTATTTGATCAATGCTTACCAATTTTATCAACAAAAAGAATGCTTCATTATATGGCAAAAAAAGAATATTTTAAAGGACCTTTTGCTTTATTTTTTAAAGCGAGTGGTTGTATTTCTGTAGACAGAAGCATTCATGATGATAATGCAAAATCAAATGCAATTGAAGTTTTAAACGATGGCTATGCTATAGGTGTTTATCCAGAGGGTACAAGAAATTCACTTGCCTGTAAAAAGGAAAAATTAAAGGAAATGTATGAATTTGTAAAGGACGATATTTCATATAAAAAGTTTAAAAAAATAATGAAAAAAGATATGATTAAAGTTAGTCAAACTGATTTAATTTTAAAACTTTCTTCAGAAAATAAAATTACTAAAGTTGATATAAAAAATAATATTTTTAGAATAAATGATTTTATTTTAGAACTAGCAAATAAAAATGTTATTGCAAGTAATGATTATTTTGATAGTTTGCTTCTTCCTTTAAAATATGGTGCAGTATCAATGGCTCAAAAAACTGGTGCAATTATTGTTCCATATGCAATTACTGGAAAATACAGATTTTCTAATAATAATTTAAAAGTTACATTTTTAAAACCTTTTACAGTTTCATCGACTGATGATTTAACTGAAAAGAATAATCAACTTGCAAATGAGATAAAAGAAGAATTATTAAAATATAGCAAATAATTGTTATATTTTTTTATATTAAGTATGATATATCAAATCCAATATAAACTAAAATAGCAATTGCAATTGTTTTAGAATATAGAAGATTTATTTCATTTATATTAAGATGATATAAATTATATTCATATTCAAAATTTTTGTTAAATTTATCAATTTCATATGTACCTTTATTTCCTATTGTAATAACATTTTTGTGTTTTTTTCTAAATATTTTACTATACTTTTCGTCATTATTTAAAATTAAAACTTCTTTAACTTTTTTAATTTCTTTTAAAACAAACTTTATATCATCTCCGATAAAGGAACTTATGCACATTATATTATAATTAATATTTTTTAATAAATTTTTTTTTATATGACTATTATTAATACATATTATAATATATTTAACTTCTTTTTCTTTTGCTTTTTTGAAAATATTATTTATAATTTCATGATTTAAGTTATTATTTATTTTATGATACTTTTTATTTATGTAATAACCATTATTTTTTAAAAGTAGAACTTTTTCATTACTTTTAATAAGATTTTTATATACAATATGAGCAATTTCATTTTTATATTTATAACCCATAATTAATATAATTTCAAAATTTTTGGCAATTTTTTTATTTTCTTTTAATATATTTTTATTTATCATATTTGTCACCCTAGTAAATTATAGTGAAAAGAAAGTGTAAAATTACACAAAAAATAGAGTTTTTTATATATTTTTAATGTATAATATGTATAAAGGTGATGTAGTATGTTAATTCTTGCTAAAGCTGCAATGGCTTTAATGCTGGGTTTTGTTTGTGCAATAACCCGACTTCCGTACTTAAAATATTAAAAAAGTTTATTTTTTATTGAAAATAGGCT
>CAYSFJ010000051.1:0-4871 GCA_964430785.1 uncultured Mycoplasma sp.
TTTGTGTAAATCCAGTTTTAAGTCCATCAACACCATCGTAAAATCGTACAAGTTTATTTGTATTTACAAGCCAAATTTGAGAACCATCAGGTTTAGTTAAATATTCTTCATAAACTTTTGTAAAATCTAAAATTTTCTCATGCTTCAAAAGTTCTCTTGCCATAATAGACATATCATAAGCAGATGAATAATGACCTTCTTCATCAAGCCCATGAACATTTACAAAATGAGTATTTTTAAGATCTAAACTTTCTGCTTTTTTATTCATTGCCTCAATAAAATGTTCTATAGAACCATAAGTTTTTTCAGCTAAAGCAACAGCTGCATCATTAGCCGATGCCATTGCAATACCTTTTAAAAGATCTTCAACTTTATATTTATCACCTGGATTTAAAAATATTTGACTTCCTCCCATCGATGAAGCCTCGGAAGAAATTTCAACAATATCATCATATTTTAATGAACCATCATCAATCTTTTCCATTATTAAAAGCAAACTCATTATCTTTGTCATCGAAGCCATAGCAAGTGGTTCATTTTCATTTTTTGAATACAATACTTTTCCTGTATTATAATCCACTAAAATAGCACTTTTTGCATTAATATCCATTTCTAAAGCATTTACATTTTTTATAAATGTTAAACAAAATAATACAACTAATAAAGAAAATACCTTTTTCATTTACACCTCATATTAATTTTTATTAAATATTTTTATAAAAAATACCAATATATTTGAATTAATTTAAGATTTTGATATAATTTAGTTAGAAAGGTTTAAGATTATGATAAAAAAAAGTAAAAAAAATATTAAAGATGATTATAAGTCATCTAAATGGTTACCAGTATTTTTAATTGCTCTTCTTTCAATATTTGTTGTACTTGTAAATAATAAACTTGATAATGATTTATGGTATCTACTTAATGAAGGAAGATATATATTTAAATATGGTATATTTTATACAGATCCATTTTCAATTCATGAAGGTCTAAATGTAGTTGTACAAAACTGGCTTTCTGCAACATTTTTATGGGTTATATATGATTTTTTTGGAGAAATGGGAATACTTTTACTAATAGTTGTATGTAATATTTGCATATGTATTTTGCTTTATAAAATATGCATGCTAATTAGTGAAAATAATAAAACACTTTCCTTATCATTAATGTTTATTTGTGATTTAACATTAATAAGTCATTTTATAGTTTCAAGACCACAGATATTTAGTTATATAACGCTACTTGGACTAATATATGCACTTGAACTATATATTCATAAAAAAGATAAAAAATATTTAATTTGGCTTCCAATAATATCACTAATTCAAATAAATATGCATGCATCATTATGGATAATGTTATTCTTATTTATATTATGTTACGTAATAGATTCATTAAATATTCCAATACTTAAACTTCAAGGATATGAAAAAAAGCCACTGTTTATTGCAATAGGTATTTCTATTTTAGCAGGACTAATTAATCCATATTTTTATAAAGCAATTACATTTATATTTGGATCTTTTTCAGATCACTATATGCGTATATTCATCAAAGAACTTTTATCATTTAGTTTAGATTTGGATATATGTAGACATATGGCTATGGTTATTCTTATGATTGGACTTATTTATGTATATTTTAGAAAAGGAAATATTAGAGTAAGATATATATGCTTATTTTGCGGAACAATGATTTTAGGGTTTATGGCTTTAAAAGGATTTAGTAATTTCATTTTGGTAGCATTTTTTCCACTTGCATACTTTTTTAAAGATATGATTCCAAAAGACTTAAGGTCAATATTTAAACCAGTCCAAAATGCTGTCAATAATATATTTATGACTTTTGCTATTATAATGTTTATAGTATTTGGTTACTCTTATATTACAAGTAAAGATAATATAGTATTATCGCATAATGCTGAAGGTGCTATTAATACATTAGAAAAGTATTATAAAGATACTGATAGTGCAAAAGTTTATTCCTCATTTAATGATGGAGGTTATGTTGAATTTAGAGGTTATAAAGCATATATTGATCCAAGAGCTGAATATTTCTTAAAGAAAAATAATGGAAAATTAGATATATTCAAAGAATTTTATGATTTACAACACGGATCACTAGATGCACATGAATTTTTAGGAAAATATAATTTCACCCATCTTTTAGTGGCCACTGATGATTGGTTATATAATAATATTGATACTACTAAAGAAAATTATTTTGTATTATATGAAAATACCGACAAAGGTTATAGATTATATGCTAGAAATGATACATTTTCTGATGAAGAAAGAGAAAAAGTAATTAGTGAGTATACAAAAGTAGTAGATGATGCCATAAAAAAAAGTTCAAAAAAATGAACTTTTTATTTTTGACTACTTTTAAGTAATTTATAATAGCCTATATTTTCTTCATAAAATAATAATTTATTTTGACTTTCTTTAATAATTTTACCTATATAACTTTTAGATACATTTTCAATTTCAGATATTTCTGAAAGTGATAAATTTTCATTAAAATATAGTTCTAAAATATTTTTTTGTTTATTTGTAAACAAACATTTATAAATATTATAAAGTTCATTATAGTAAATAAAGTTTTCCATTATAATAAATCCCTAAATAAACCATAAATATAATTTTCAATATCAAATGTATCTAAATCTTCCATTTTTTCTCCAAGTCCAATAAACTTAACAGGGATATTTGTATTTTCTTTAATAGCAAGAACTATTCCCCCTTTTGAGGAGCTATCAAGTTTAGTAAGAACTATTCCAGTTATATTTGTTATTTTTTTAAATTCAGTTGCTTGCATAATACCATTTTGGCCAGTTGTGGCATCAATTACTAAAAGTGTCTCATGAGGAGCACCAGGTAAAAGTTTACCAATTACCCTATTAATTTTTTCAAGTTCATTCATAAGATTTACTTTGTTTTGAAGTCTTCCAGCAGTATCCACCAAAACAATATCATTATTATTTTCTTTGGCTTTTGAAATACCATCATAAATTACTCCAGCAGGATCAATATTTTCCTTACCATAAAAGTCGGTTCCTACTTTTTCACTCCAAAGTTTTAATTGCTCAACAGCCCCAGCACGGAAAGTATCCCCGGCAACCATCATTACACTTTTGCCCATATTTTTAAACTTATAAGCAAGTTTAGCAATAGTTGTAGTTTTACCAACACCATTTACACCAATCATTAAAATAACCGTTGGACCATCTTCACTATAATTTATTTTATCGGTTAAATTTTCACCTTCAACATAAATAATAAATAGTTCATCAACAATAACCTCGTTTAAATATTTGGTATCAATAATATTTTCTTTTCTTACTCTATCTTTAATTCTATCCATAAATTTAAAGACAGTATTAATTCCAATATCAGCACTTATTAAAACTTTTTCAAGTTCATCAAAATATTCTTCACTTACTTTTGTATATTTAATTCCTAATAAACTTAATTTAGAAACAAATTCATTTCTTGTTTTTTCTAAACCTTTTTCATACTTAATAGTTACTACATCCTCAGTTTTCTTAGTAAATTTATCCTTTAACTTTGTAAAAAATGACATTATAACTCCACATTATGATAAATATTTGAAACATCCTCAACATCATTAAGCATATTTAAAAGAAGTTCAAATTTTTCTTTATCTTCACCATCTAAGGTAATTTTATCTTTTGCAAACATACCAACTTCATCATATAAATAATCAACATTTGGAATAACTTTTTCAATAACATCTTTTAAACTATTTTCATCTGTTGGATTAACAGATATAGTAATTATGCCATCCTCACTTTCAAAATCAATAGGTTCAATCCCATTTTCTAAAAGTTTATCAAATATTTCTTCTTCATTATCATATTTAAATGAAACTACGCCAAGATAATCATAGTTATAAGCAACTGAATTTGTTACGCCTAAAGTTTTATGTACTTTATTAAATGCGGCTCTTACAAAACCAACCGTACGATTTACATTATCTGTTAAACATTTAATAATAAGTGTTGAAGCTCCTGGTCCAAAACCTTCATATGTAATGACTTCATATTCATCTTGTCCCATCCCTTTAGCTTTATCAATAGCTCTATTAATTATATCTGAAGGTACCTCATTTTTTTTAGCTTTTTCAATAATTCTTTTTAATACTATATTAGATTCTGGATCAGGAATACCTTTCTTTGCTGCTAAATAAATTTCTTTAGCAAATGTTGTATAAATTTTTCCTCTTGCAGCACCAGTTTTTTGAATACTGGCTTTTCTAACTTCATATGCTCTACCCATATTTTTCCTTCTTTCTAAAAGTATTATACCAAATATAGCCTAAAAACTAAATAAAAACTAATTATGTTTTTCAATAATTAGCTTTCTTGTTATAAAATTATATACCATTACAATTGCTGTAGCAAATAGTTTCACTATCATTACATCTATTCCAAGTTTCTTTGTACCTAAATATATAAGTACTTCATTAATACCTAATCCTACTACACTTAATAGGACAAAGATAATTACTTCTTTAGGAGTTTGTTTTTTTGCATCAAAAACCCATTTCGTACTTAAAAAATAATTAAATGCAAGTGAAACAGTAAATGATATTGCAGCGCTTATTAGTTCATTTAAACCTATTACTTTTGCAAGTAAGAATAATATTCCATAATCAATTATAAAAGCAATGCCACCTACTACACCAAATTTTAATATCTGATTTATTAATTTTTTCATATTATTTCTTCATTAAATTCATAAGTAGTTCATATTGTTTTTTATTATTTTTAGCAAGAACTCCTAAAACGATACCAGATGTGTACATCATTAAAGTAAGTAAAAATAATACACTTGCAATTACAAATCTTA
>CAYSFJ010000052.1:0-4313 GCA_964430785.1 uncultured Mycoplasma sp.
ACCAGCGACACAAGGATTTTCAGTCCTCTGCTCTACCGACTGAGCTATGAAGCCAAATGGCGGTTCCAACGGGATTTGAACCCGTGATCTCTTGCGTGACAGGCAAGCGTGATAGACCGCTACACTATGGAACCATTGGTTGCGGGAGAAGGATTTGAACCTACGACCTTCGGGTTATGAGCCCGACGAGCTACCAGACTGCTACCATCCCGCGATATAAATATAAAATTGGCGGAGGAAAAGGGATTCGAACCCCTGCGCCGGTCACCCGACCTCCTGGTTTTCAAGACCAGTCCCTTCAACCGGACTTGGGTATTCCTCCATTTCTTCAAGCGCAATTTGATTATAGCATAATTTATTTTATGTTGTCAATTAACTTTTTAAAAAAATTGCATAAAAATAAATTTTTATCAAAAAAGTATTGCACTTGTCCAAAAAAAAAGTTATAATTAAGTAGTCTTATTAATTAAGACAGTGCCTGCCCGAGTGGCGGAATAGGTAGACGCACAGGACTTAAAATCCTGCGGGCATTAAAACCCGTGCCGGTTCAAGTCCGGCCTCGGGCACCATTTAAAAATTACTTCCATATGGAAGTTTTTTTAATATAAAAAAAAGAATAACCTATTTTTGATTATTCTCATTTATTTCGGATAGTTTCTCACTAATCCAAGTATTTAAATGATTTTTTAAAGGTAAAAATCCAAGTCTAGATTCCTTAACTTTACTTTTTGTGTTTGATTTATAATTTATATTTTTTATTGATAATTTAAGTCTAGTATTTTTCTCATCTACATCGAGTATTTGTGTATAAATAATTTCACCAATTTGTAAAAAGTCATTAATATCTTTTACAAAACCATTTGATATTTCAGAAATATGTATAAGGCCACTATAAATGCCATCCACATTTACAAAAGCACCATACTTCTCTATTCCAGTTACTTGGCATTTAACGATACTACCCGTTCTATATTCTGCCATAAACTATTCCTCTCAAACAAATTCTATCATAATTTTCAAAAAAATGCTATAATTATATTGTGATTTATATGGAAGAAAAAATTTTAAATGTTATTGAAAAGGTTCGACCTTATTTGAATATGGATGGTGGGGATATTGAATTTGTAAAATATGAAGATGGATATATTTATATTAAACTTTATGGTGCTTGTGCAAATTGTTTATATCAAGACAATACAATTAATGAGAATTTGCTTAGTTTTTTTAAAGAGGAAATACCAGATATAAAAGGTATTATAAATGTTAATTTTTAAGCCACCCAATATTTTCTAATGGAGCATATGTTGAAAGCAAAACATATGTTTTTTTTAGAAAATTTTCATATTCATTTGCCATATTTATTATTTTTAATAATTTTTCTGATGACATATTTTTATTAATAACCTTTTCATAAATATCAAAATAATATGAAGGAAAAAGTAGTCTTGCAAATAACATATTATAGGAATAATTTGTAAGTTTAGTACTTTTAAGGTAAGAATCTAATTCTAAATACGCTTCACCATTATCAAAAAAAGATGATTTTATATATTCTGCAATATCACGTACCTCTAAATCAAAAATAAATGAAAGTGGATTAAAATAATTAAGACTATAATTTGGACTAGAAATTCGTTTTCGTGACAAAACAATTTTATCCATACTTGTCATAACATATTTTAAATTAACTTGATTAACATAATAAATCGCATTTTCAGAAAGACCTATATAATAATCTATTGAATTATCAATTATTTTATCATATTCAATTTCATTTAATTGGTTTTCAATATAATCAACTTTGGTTTCCCATAAATATGCCCAATTATTACGATAGAGATTACTTTTAATCACATTTAAAGAAAGTTTTTTATTATAATTATTTATACTAAATATATCCAATACTTCACCCTTATTAAATACCTCAATTAAAATATAATTCAAATCATCAACTTTGGTTAAATAACTATTATTAATGTTTAATTTAATGTTATGAACATTTACTCCTTTTTGTTTTAATTCATCAATTACAAATAAAATATCACGAAGTTCCTCTGTTGTTCTAGAAAAATAAACAAAATAAAAATCATGGTTATCTAATACGAAATGATATTTATCATCTTCAATAAAAAGTTTATCAATTACTAAATTATAATAATATTCTATTAAATCTTTCATATTATAATATATAAAAAAACTTTCAAATTTATGAAAGTTACTTATTTTCAAATCTTTTAACTAAAGCATCAAACATATTTTCACAAGATTTCATAAAAGTTTCTTTTAAATCTGTATAATTTATATTTGAAACATTGTTATTAGCTGGAATTGAATTATTTACATTTGACACCGTATTATTCATTGGAGGCATTTGCATATTCGTATTTAGCATTGGATTATTTATCTGTGTCATATCATTAGATGCCATAGTATTAGTTTGACCAAATATATCGTTTGTTCCCATCATTTGAGGAGCACTATTAGCTGCAATATTATTATTTATCATTGTACCGCCCATATTAGGTATACTAGAAGCAGGATTTACAGTATTCATACCGCCAAATGATATTGGTTCCTCCATCACAGCAGGTGCAGGTGTTTCAATATCTTCAGGAGCTGGATTTTGAGCAACTGGTGCTACTTCTGGTTGTGGTGTTGGCATTACCTCTGGTTCAGGTTTCGGAGGATTATAACTACTCTTTAATACATCAAATGACGCTACAGGTAAAGTAAGTTGCGTAAAAAAATCATCTTGAGCATTTAAATTTTCTGGAACTTCTAAATATACAAGTGGAGTACCACTAATAATTGATTTTAAATTTTCTTTTACACTAGCCCACTCACTTTGGTCAAATATTTTCTCTAGTCTATTTCCATTTAATTTACTTATACAAATAATTGGAAGTCCCATTGAACCATTCATTTCATTGTCAAAAACAACATAATTTGCACTTGTTCCTTGAAAACAAGTTACTAATGGTTTTTCAAAAACACTTCCACTTGTTAAATTCACTTTAATCTTACTCATCTATATCAATCCCTTCATATAATAATTAAATTATAACAAAATCATTAATCTTTTTCAATAACTTTTAAAATAAAATATTTACATCCATATGCACAATACTTTTCAATATAAGTATCAACATTTTTTATATCATTAATTGTTTTAAAATTTTTATTTGATTTATCATTAAAACCTTTCAAACGAAGTTTCCCATAAGCCCAATCACCAACAATATAATCAAATTTTTCAAAATATTCAGTAATTGCACCATTTAAAACCTCTTCGTCTATTGCATCTTTCTCATTTTTTATTATCTCATAAGTTTTATCATTAATTGTAATTTTCATTTATTCACCCTAAAATACAAATACTGTTAATAAAAATATTATTAATCCAAGTGTAACTACTATAGAAAGTATAAGTAAAATATCTACATAACCATTTCCAGTAGATAAAGAAGGTTTTGGATTATTAAAATCATATACTGCTTTATCAAGCAAATAATCTTTATTAATCGCATTTTCATTAATATCAAAATAGTTATATACCTTTTTATTTACTTCATCAAGTTCATCTGCACTCATCATATTAATATCCTCTAAAGAATATTTCAAAATTTCATATGCATCTATATTTAATGTTTTCTTTTCTCTTTCTTTCTTTTTATACACATTCTCTTTAACAACTTTTTCAAAATAGTTTTCTATTTCATCTGGATCTTTAGCCATCAAAAAGTTATAAGAGGTCATTAAAGGATTATTTGATTTTTGAGTATATAATAAACTTTTAAATTTTTCTATTTCTTCATCAGCTAAATCCATACTTTTTTTCTTAAGAGCAAACATATCAATAAGCATTTTTTGTAAATTAATAAAATCTTTTGAATTCTCATTTTCATAAAATTCATTAAACCCATTTTTAAATTTACAAATGTTATTATATAAATATCCATATTTTTCTAAATTATCATTAAGAGCTTGTTCGTTGTTTAAATAAAATGGATTCAATATATCAAGTTCATCATAAATTAATGTAAGAAGTCTTATTACAACTACCAAAAAAGAGTTGTAAGTAATTCCTTCTGGATGTGATTTTCCCTTTAAATAATCATTTATTGTATTAGTAAATGCCTCGCTAATAAACACACTATTTTTCATACTCTCACCTATTATTAAGTATAGCATAGTTTTTTTTTAATTGGAAGTACCAATACTACTTTCTTTAAAAATATTTTTACCATAAAAATTAGGTACTCCCGAGTTTGACAGTTTTAAATTAAAAATCTTCACTAAGCATTGAAAAACTT
>CAYSFJ010000053.1:0-4273 GCA_964430785.1 uncultured Mycoplasma sp.
TCTATTAATAATAATTTTATTGTAAACGAAGAACAACTTAAAATGGCTTATTATTTACAAAAAACTACATTATGTCCTTTGATAAGTGCAATAGAGGTAATGATGCCTGCAGCACTAAAAATAAAAAATGATAATAAAGATTATAGAAAATATGATACATTTATCTGTTTAAATAAAGATAAAAATATTATTAATAGATATATATTAGAAAATGAAAGATATACACTTCAGATAAATATATTAGAAAAACTATTAGAAAGTGAATTTGTAAATAAAAAAGAAGTAGTGGGTAGTAGTTTAAATACACTTTTAAAAAAAGGTTTAGTAAAGGAAGTTAAAAAAGAAAAATATCGTATTAATGTAGATAATGAAAAAAGTAAGCCATTTTCTTTAAATGATGAGCAATATAAAGCATTTGAAATAATGAATAAAGGTTTAAATTCATATAATGTATATTTACTTCAGGGTGTTACTGGATGTGGAAAAACTGAAACTTATATGGCTCTTATTGATGAAGTATTAAAAAAAGGAAGTACTGTTATAGTGTTTGTACCAGAAATATGTTTAACAACTCAAACTGTTCAAAGATTTTATAAAAGGTTTGGTTTTCTTGTAGCTATTTTCCACAGTGGACTTTCTGCTGGAGAAAAATATGATGAATACATGAAAATATATAAAGATGAAGTTAAAATTGTTGTAGGAACTCGCAGTAGTATATTTGTACCAATTAAAAATCTAGGTTTAATAATTGTAGATGAGGAACATTCAGATAGTTATAAACAAGATAGTTCTCCTAGATATGATGTAATAGATGTAGCAAACTTTAGGGCAAAAGAAAGAAATATTCCTTTAGTACTTGCAAGTGCTACACCTAGTCTTGAATCAAAAGCAAGAACTTTAAAAGATGTATATCATCTTGTTACAATTAATAAAAGAGCAAATAATGCACCACTTCCTAAAACTTATTTAATTGATATGAAATATGAAAATGGAAAATTTTTATCAAAAGAGTTAATTTCTAAAATTAATGATAGATTAATAAAACATCAGCAAGTAATACTTCTTTTAAATAGGAGGGGTTTTTCTACGTTTGTAACTTGTTCAAATTGTGGTTATACATATAAATGTCCAAATTGTGATATAACTTTAACATATCATAAGACAAGTAATAGTTTAAGATGCCATTATTGTTCATATAGTATAAAAAAGGATGAAGTATGTCCAAATTGCCATGAAGATGCTCTTAATTATTTAGGTCTTGGAACCCAAAAGGTAGAAGAGGAACTTAAAAATCTTTTTAAAGAGGCAAATATTATAAGAATGGATCAAGATACTACTTCAAAAAAGGGGAGTTATCAAAGAATTATTGATGATTTTTCACTTCATAAATATGATATACTTTTAGGTACACAAATGATTAGTAAAGGTCTTGATTTTTCACTTGTCACTTTGGTTGGAATTATTAATGCTGATACTTCATTAAATATACCTGATTTTAGAGCAAATGAAAAAACATTTTCTTTACTATATCAAACTTCTGGAAGAGCAGGAAGAGGTAAATATCCTGGAGAAGTTTTAATTCAAACATTTAATCCAGATAATAAAGTATTAGAATATGTAAAAAATAATGATTATGAAAGTTTCTTTAAATATGAACTTAATATTCGTCATAAACTATTTTATCCTCCATTTTGCTATATTGCACATATTATGATTATTAGTAAAAGTTATGAATTTGCTAGTAAAGAATCAAATTTAATAAAGATTTATTTAAATAAAGAAATAAAAAATAAAATTATTTTAGGGCCAACACCAGCAGGTATGTTTAAAATAAATAATTTATATCATTTTGGAATTATTATTAAATATAAAACAATTGATAATCTTTTTGATGTTCTTTCAAATATTGATAAAAAATATATTTTTAATAAAGATGTTGATGTTCAAATTTCAATTAATCCATCAAGGTTTTAAAGTAAAATTATTGACACTTCTGTTGTATTATCCGGTAGTGGAACATATGATGATGTTTATACAGTAAGTTAAAAATATTTTGATATTATAAAAAACTTTCCTTAAAACAAGGAAAGTTAATGTATATTTGGTTACCCAGATAGGATTCGAACCCATGGAATGTCAGGACCAGAACCTGATGCCTTACCGCTTGGCTACTGGGTAATTACTTAAATACTATAACATAAAATGAAGTTAAATTAAAGTAGTAAAATGAAATAAAATGTGATATTATATCTTTGTGATGAAATATGAAAAAAGTTGTTATTGGAATGAGTGGTGGAGTAGATAGTGCAGTAGGGGCATATTTACTAAAAAAAGAGGGCTATGAAGTAATAGGCCTTTTTATGCGTAATTGGGATAGTAATATTAATAATGATATATTGGGAAATCCTAATGATACTAATGATATTTGTCCTCAGGAAAAAGATTATAATGATGCTAAAAAAGTATGTGAATTTTTAAATATAGAACTTCATAGAATAGATTTTATTAAAGAATATTGGGATAATGTATTTACATATTTTTTAGAGGAATTAAAAAAAGGTAGGACTCCAAACCCTGATATGTTATGTAATAAATATATAAAATTTGATTTATTTGTAAATGAAGCTAGAAGATTGGGTGCAGATTATATTGCTACTGGTCATTATGCTAGAATAGTGGGTAATAAATTATTAAGGGCAAAAGATTTGAATAAAGATCAAACATATTTTTTGGCTGATGTAAATGTAAATAACTTTAAAGATGTACTTTTTCCAGTTGGAGATTATACAAAACCAGAAATTAGACAAATTGCAAAAAAGGTAGGAATACCTGTATTTGATAAAAAAGATTCTACAGGAATATGTTTTATTGGAGAAAGAAATTTTCAAAAATTTATGTCAAATTATTTAAAACCTAATCCAGGGGATATTATTAATGTAGAAACAGGAGAAAAAATAGGTACTCATATGGGACTTATGAATTATACAATTGGGCAAAGAAAAAATGTTGGACTTTCTGGTGATGAAGAAAGACATTATGTATGTGGTAAAGATACTAAGAAAAATATATTGTATGTAGCTTTTGGTGATAGTGAATATTTATATTCGGATGAATGCATAGTAGATAATGTAAACTTTATTTCTAGTAAAAGACTTTCTTTTTGCACTTGTAAGTTCCGTTATAGGGGAGAAGATCATCCATGTGCTTTAGAATATCTTGAAAATAATAAAATAAGAGTTATTTATAAAGGTAAAGCAAAAAGTGTTACTCCAGGACAAGCATGTGTATTTTATAATGGTGAAGAATGTCTTGGATGTGGTTTTATTGATGAAGTTTTTAAAAATGGTGAAAAACTTTGGTATTTAAATTAGATTTTTAATCATAATATTACAAAAAAATAAGTTTTTATAAAAAAATACTTTTAGAAACTATTAAAATATGGTATCATTTTAATAGATAGTAGAAAGGTATTTTTTATTATGAATTTAAAAGATAAAATAATTAAAAATAGAGTAGCTATATTAGTTGTTATAGGTATATTATTAGTTGCTACCATTATAGTGGGCATTTCTTATGCATATTTTGGTAATATTGAAATAAAAAATAATAATACTGTATCTGGTAATGTAACCACTAATTCTTATATATTTACATCAGATGGAAATGGTTCTTTATCAATAACATTGCAAAATGATAATTTAGATTTAGCAAATGCCTCAAATGAATATACTTCATATGTTTCAAATACTGGTGGTAATATAAATATTTCATTAGATGCAAATGGACTTAATAAAGTATATTGTACTTATGATTTAGTGTATGTTCCTAGCAGTGGTTATACTAAAAATTCTGAAGCTGTTAGTGCTGGATTAAAAGAATTAACTTTAAGTGGTGCATCAAATATGGGAAATTTTTTTAAAGAAATAGATATATCAGGAACTAGTAGTGTTACTTTAGTAAGTGGAATTAATATATCTACGGATGCTACAGTTAATGAACAATGGAACTTTACAATTAAATATTATAATTTGGATGTTATTCAAGATAATGTTATAGGTCAAACTTTTTCAGGTAAAATAAAAGTTGCTAATGCTGATTGCTCGTTTAATGAACCAACTTATGTTGGCGGTGGCGATTATGTCCTATTAAATAGTGCTGGTGCATCATCAGTTTCAGATGCAAAAAGGCTTATAGAGGCAAAAGGAACACCAGATTTTAGTGCTACTGCAACGACAAATGAAGGTATGTATGCAGCAACAGATGATTTAGGAAC
>CAYSFJ010000054.1:0-3936 GCA_964430785.1 uncultured Mycoplasma sp.
GTTTTAATCTAACATTTTATTAAATTTATAGGAACTTTATATGTAACACTTTTATCATCATCAAGTTTTGCACTTATTTCCAAAAATAAACTACTGTCTTTATAAAATCTACAAGATGGTGAATAATCATCTATAACAAATGAAATCATTGTTAAATATTCTTTTAAAGAAACTGGAGTTAAATCATCATATTCTTTTTCAGAAATAACATTTAGAATATCTTGATATTTTTCATATAAGGTACATTTAATATAGGTATATTTTTGATTATCCTCAGAATTATAATCAACATTTAAATAAATTGAAGATTTGTTATCATCATATGTTATACTACCAGTTACTTTTATATCTTTTGTTTCTCCAGATAAGGTTTTAAATTCATAATTATAACTATGAAATAATATGCACGATAATATAATTATAATAGTAAATATAAAAACTATTATCAATATTATATTTTTTTTAGATAAACCATTTTTAATAAAATAATCTTTTTTTCCCGCAATTAAATAATTTAAATCAACATTAAATTTGTCAGATATTTCCTTTAAAATTGTAATATCTGGAATACTTTTACCAGTTTCCCATTTAGACACTGCCTGATAAGTAACACCCAAAATTGACGCAAATTCATTTTGCGTTAACTTATTTTTTAAACGTATATCTTTTATTACACTACTTATCTGTTTCATACATAATATATTACCATAAAAATATTGTACTATCAAACAAATATTGATACAATAATTATATGAAAAAAATATTGTTATTAATTTGTTTATTGTTATTATGCTCCTGTAAAAAAGATATTACTTTATATGAAACTTCATTTGAATACGGTGCAAGTGTCAACATTAAAAATATAACAGATAAAAACGATAAATGTCAAAGTAAAATGCTTGATACACTACAACTGGGTAATCAAAATGATACAATAATTTGTAATAAAAAAAAATATCAAATTAGTTATAAAGTTGTTGATACCGAAAAACCAATTATATGGATAAATAATACAGTAAAAAGGTCATTAGGCTACAATGAAGATATATCTAAAGAACTTACTTGCATGGATAATGCTGATAGAACACCATCTACAAGTATTTCTGGTGAATATGATATAAATACTGTTGGTAACTATGATTTAATATTTAATTGCAGTGATAATTCAGGTAACAGTACAAGTAAAAACTTTAATTTAGTTGTTAAAAATGCAAGTTCAACCTCTGGTAAAATATACTCAAATACATTAACTAACTATTTAGATTTTAAAGAAGTATATAATAAAAGAAAAAATGATAATACCTTGATTGGTATAGATGTATCAAAATATCAAGGAGATATAGATTGGCAAAAAGTTAAAGATGCAGGTGTTGAATTTGCCATTATTAGATTAGGATATAGATATTATTATGATGAACCTTTATCACTAGATCCATATTTTCAAAACAACATTGAAAATGCCTCAAAAGTGGGAATTAAAATAGGAATATATTTTTATTCTTATGCTAAAAATGAAAAAGATGCAATCGAGGAAGCAAATTTTGTACTTAAAAATATAAAAGGATATAACATTGAAATGCCAATTGCATTTGATTGGGAAAGTTTTAATTACTTTAATGCTGGACAAATGAATTTATTTGATTTAAGAAATGCTTCAAATGCATTTTTAAAAACTATAAAAGATGCAGGTTACACGCCTGTTCACTATGCAAGTAAATCCTACCTCGAATATATATGGCTACCTATTAATTATGATATA
This sequence comes from uncultured Mycoplasma sp., assembly GCA_964430785.1. Lineage (GTDB taxonomy): Bacteria > Bacillota_I > Bacilli_A > RF39 > UBA660 > UBA6448. The sequence goes on from CAYSFJ010000054.1 coordinate 1,760, forward strand.
TGGCTTGCACACTATACAGAAGAAACATCCTATAAAGGAAAATATATAATGTGGCAATTAGCTAATAATGGTAAAGTTGATGGAATAAATAATTATGTAGATATTGATATATATTATAAAAACTAGGAAATTATCACTTTCTAGTTTTTTCTTACAATGTGTGTTCCTCTTACAATATTTGGATTTTTAATAGAATATATATTATCTAATATAAAAAGGCAAAGTAATATTATACAAATGCTAGACAAAATCTTATAATTAATTTTTTCTAAAACAATAATTATCTTAGGAATTATAAAATAGTACATCAAATAGGCAAGTAAAGAAAATACTAATGTATATGAAAAACATATTCTCCCATTTAAATTGAGTGGTTTTTTTGAATAATCCCACCATACCATTCCATTAATAAATTCTAAACAAAATGAAGTAATATATTCAATAAGTGCAGAAAGCAAAAATGAATAAGAAAATACAATTAATGGTTGTTTATTAAACCCTTTTAATAAAACATATATAATAATTCCACCAAAACCATAAATAGGTAGCCAAGGTCCATGTAATACACCACGATTAATAAATCCATGTCCTTTTCTTAATTCATTTAAAACTTCAAAAATCCATCCAATAAGTGCTAAAGAAAAGAAAAGCATTATATAAATAAAAATTTTATTTATTCTTGCATTTTGACTTTCTTTTTTCATATTTAACTTTTTCCTTTAATTTTTCTTTTTCTTTTTTTATCTCAGCTTGAAATTTTTGTTGTTTTTTCTTTATTTTTTCAGTTTCTCTAATAATTTTTTCTTTGCCTTTTTTTATCTTTTCTGGGAAAATAATTACCAACTTATAACCAAGTAATGATTTACTTAAAATTTCTTTACCTTTTTGAGATATTTCCCTGGTATTATCTCGTTTTTTAAAAGTATTTTCACTTTTTATTTTAAATATTAATTTATAAGAAAGTATATTATCAAGTATAAAAGTAATTAGCATTACATAGAAAGCAATATTAATTTTTAAAGGTGAAAATCTTAAAATTAAAGTTCTTAAATAAGGATCAACAACTTCAATAAGTATAAGTCCCATTACACCAAAACCAAGAGCATTTTTAAGACATATCCTACCATTAATATTAAATGGTTTTTTTGAATAATCCCACCACCTTGCATTAAACATTTTTTCCATGACATAACTTGATAAATACTCAACTGTAGAACAAATTATAAGTGCTAAAAAAAATATAGCAAGAAGATTTGAAAATCTATTTAAAATAAGTGTCATAAATATAGCGGAAAATCCATAAATTGGGCAATATGGTCCCAATAAAAAACCTCGATTAATAAAACCTTTTTTTGAATCAAATGTTACTATTTCTTCACAAATCCAACCAAAGATTGAATATAACATAAATAATATAAAATAAATTTTAATCTTCATACCTAACCTTTCTTTCGAATTCCCAAATATTTTAAATAACCTTTGGGATGTTTTAATATTTTGAAAGAACATTTTTTGTCCATTAAACATACAACCCAACTTTCCTTATATTTTGGTAAAGCTATGTTAAGTGGAAACATATGCCTAAGAATAATATTTTCAACTTTTTTATTCATAAGGTTTGGAAATGTTTTTTTTGAATTTTCCAAAGCCTCTTTCGCATGTACAAATCCATGCATTTTAAAAAAAGGTTTATGAACTTTATTTAATTGCCAATCTTTATAATAAAAATCATGAAGTAATCCACCAATTGCCGCAGATTTGTAATCTAATTTATGTTTTTTAGCAAATTTATACGCACAAAATGAAACTTGCATTGAATGTTCAAATACAGATTCATTTTCATGATGATGATAATTTTTTCTTTTTAAAAACTCATCATTATTTATAATAGGGTTTATAATATCTAAAAATTCTTTTTCATATTTCATATTAATTCCTTACTATTATGTTAAATTACATAATTTACATACTCATTATACAACAAATAGTCTTAAATTATTAAAAAACTTGGAATAATCCAAGAAATATATTTATTTGGGGCGAAATAAGGGAGTCGAACCCTTGCATAATAGAGCCACAATCTACCGTGTTAACCACTTCACCAATTCCGCCATATGACATATATTATACTACCAAAAAAAAGAGGATTTGACAAGCACTTTTGTTAAATTAATCCC
>CAYSFJ010000055.1:0-1127 GCA_964430785.1 uncultured Mycoplasma sp.
TGGTATATAATTTTATAACAAGAAAGCTAATTATTGAAAAACATAATTAGTTTTTGTTTGGTATAACTTGATACGTAAGCGTATTTTTAGTATAATTAGTGAGAAGGATGTAAAAAAATATGAAGAAAATAATAAATAATTTAAAATATGTTTATAAAAAATATTCATTTTTACTTGAACAGCTTGTTTCAAGAGATTTTAAGGTAAAATATAAAAGAAGTGTTTTAGGAGTGCTTTGGAGCTTACTTTATCCCATACTTATGATGGTAGTAATGGCGGTAGTTTTTTCTAATGTATTTAAGTTTTCAACTCCTGGAGTAAGTTATCTTGCATATTTGCTTATAGGTCTTACTTATTTTAACTATTTTAGTGAGGCAAGTAATCTTGCTATGAGTAGTGTTGTAGGAAACTTTAGTTTAATTAATAAAGTTTATATACCAAAATATATTTTTCCACTTTCAAAATGTATTTTTGTAGGTATTAACTTTTTACTTACATTAATACCACTTTATATTGTGATACTTGCTACAGGTACTGGATTATGCTGGCAACATATATTGCTTCCATACTCATTTATTTGTTTATTTCTATTTACTGTTGGAATGGGTTTCATATTATCAACAATATCTGTTTTCTTAAGAGATATGTTTTATATTTATGGAATTATTTTAACAATTTGGAATTATCTTACTCCAGTTATGTATGATATTAGTGCTATAGGAAGCCATACAATTCAATTTATAATGAAATTTAATCCAATGTATCAAATTATTAATTTTGCGAGAAGCATAATTCTTTACCATAATACACCAACCATTGGACAATTTGCAGGGTGTGGAGTATCGGCTTTGGTTATTTTCTTACTTGGAATATTTATCTTTAAGAAAAAACAAGATAAATTTATCTATTATGTTTAAGGAGGTATTTATGGAAAAAGAAAATATGATTGAAATAGAAAATGTTTCTATGAAGTTTAACCTTGGTATAGAAAAAGGCTTTTCTTTAAAACAATGGTTTGTAGATTTAGGAAAACATAAAAAAAAGGTTAAAAATGAGTTTTGGGCACTTAAAAATGTAAATGTAAATATAAAAAAAGGTGAAGTTGTCGGCTTTATTGGTTCCAATGG
>CAYSFJ010000055.1:1227-3902 GCA_964430785.1 uncultured Mycoplasma sp.
ATGTAAATGTAAATATAAAAAAAGGTGAAGTTGTCGGCTTTATTGGTTCCAATGGAGCTGGAAAATCCACACTTTTAAAAGTTGTAGCGGGTGTTATGAAACCTACCGAAGGAGCAGTCAAAGCTTATGGTAATATATGTCCTATGATTGAACTTGGAGCAGGTTTTGATCCACAGCTTACTGCAAGAGAAAACATATATTTAAATGGTGCAGTAATGGGTTATTCAAAAGAACTTATTGATTCAAAATTTGATGAAATTGTTGAGTTTTCTGAATTAAAAGATTTTCTTGATGTACCAGTTCAAAACTTTTCATCAGGAATGGTTGCAAGACTTGCATTTTCAATAGCAACAATAGTTGATCCTGAAATACTTATTGTTGATGAAATACTATCTGTTGGTGATATTGCATTTCAAGCAAAAAGTGAAAAAAAGATGATGGATATGATTGGTGGGGGAACTACAGTATTATTTGTATCACATTCACTTTCCCAAATAAAAAAGTTATGTGATAAAGTTGTATGGATAGAACATGGGGTTGTTCAAAAAATAGGTGGTAAAGAAGTTTGTGATGAATATTTAAAATTTATGGAAAGAAAGTAGTTGGTGAGAAAATGAATAAAGTATTAAGTATTGTTGTTCCTGTATATAATACAGAAAAATATATAAAAAGATGTTTAGATTCCATTGTGCTAACAGATGTAATTGATGATATTGAAATATTGGTTGTTAGTGATGGAAGTAAAGATAATGCGATTAGAATAGCTGAAGAATATAATAAAAAATATCCTGAATCAGTTATAATAATAGAAAAAGAAAATGGCGGACATGGATCAACTATAAACAAAGGTTTGGAGTTAGCTTCAGGAAAATACTTTAGAGTATTGGATAGCGATGATTGGTTTAATTGTAAGGATTTTATAGAATATATTAAAAGATTAAAAAATGAAGATTGTGATTTAATTGTTACTAATTATTCTCAAGAGCATATTTATAATAATGAATCAATGTATTTAAAATATAATAAATTAGAAGATAATGTACTTTATGATTTTGATGAAATAAATTTAAATTTATTAAATGGGGAATACTTTGTAATGGCTACGTCAACATATAAAACCGAACTTTTAAGAAAATCTAATTTAAAATTATATGAAAAAACTTTTTATGTTGATATGCAGTATAATGTTGTTGCATTTTCGTTAGTTAAAAATATTAAATATTATGATTTGAGTATTTACAGATATTTTATTGGAAGAAAAGATCAAAGTAATAATTTTGCATCTCTTGTAAAAAATCAAGACAACCATGAAAAGGTTATGAGATTTATGATTGAGTATTTTACAAATAACTACGATAAATTTTCTCAAAACAAAAAAGATTATTATTCAATGATAATATATTATATGTTATTTACACATTATTCTATTTATTGTGTTTACGATAAAAATCATAAATCGGCGTACCAAAAGATTAAAAAATTTGATATATATTTAAAACAAAAAAATCTTTATTTATATAATAAGTCAAATATTGGTATAATAAAAGCAAATAGAAAAACAAAATTTATTTTTACAAAAATAAATGGTAGAAAATTTAATAAAGCTTTAACTTTATTAAATTTATTAAGGAGATAAAATATGAAAAAAATATTAGTAATTAGTTGGTTTTTCCCACCAGTAAATTCTTCTGAAGGACTTGTTACATATAAATTACTTAACAATTCTAATTATGAATACGATGTTTATACACAAAAATCAAACGATAGTTGGTCGTATGGAAAAAGTGATTTTCTTCCATTAAACAAGAATGTTAATAGCATTTACTCTAATGCTTGCAATTTAACTGATTATTTTAAAGAAGGGCTAAAATATTTTGAAGACAATCAAGACAAATATGACATTGTGATGACTCGTTCTATGCCAGAGGAATCACATATGATAGGACTTGAAATAAAGAAAATAAAACCTGAAATTATATGGATAGCCTCTTTCGGAGATCCAATAGGAAATAACCCATTTACATTAAAAGCTTTACAAAGTAATAACCCATATTCATTAAGAAATAGATATCAAAGACAAATGGGAATGAAAGAAATTTTATCTTTAAAGAGATGTTTAAAAGATATTATTTACAAAAAAAATAACAAAAAATCATATAATTTGTTTATTAAAAGTAAAAATATTTTAGAAAAAAATATAGTTAAAAATGCTGATTATATTATTTGCAATAATGATTATCAAAAAAAATATATTATTGATAATAATAATGTTGAAGCTGAAAAATTTATAGTTTTACCACATACTTTTGATGAAAAATTATATCCTCATAAAGAAAAAAAAATATCATCCAAAATAGTTTTTACATATATTGGCCACTTAGATGATATTAGAACTCCAAAGCTTTTTTTAGAAGCAATAAACGATATGTATCAGGAAAATAACGATTTAAAAGATAAGGTTGAATTCGACTTTTACGGAAATATGTCAAATAACGATAAATTATATATCATTAATAATGACTTAACTGATTTTGTTAAAATTAAGAAACCAGTTTCTTATGAGACAAGTTTAAAAATTATGAAGAATAGTGATTGGCTTTTACATATAGATGCAAATATATTTGACATACTAAATGAAAATATATTTTTTGCAGCTAAGTTAGCGGATTATATTG
>CAYSFJ010000056.1:0-3512 GCA_964430785.1 uncultured Mycoplasma sp.
TATAGATGCTTTCATAAATCCCATATTTACAATATCTCTTAAGTTAATGACATTGCATATATTCGGGCTTTTTTGATGTTAAAATTTGCCAATTGGTTTACACAATTTGACGTTTAGCATATTTTATGGTATAATTATTTTGTTATTCAGGGGGAAAGAATGAATAAAAATGATTGCGTCCTCCATAATATATGGAGAATGAATAAAAAGAAAATCTGTAGTTTAAATTTAAATAAAGTTATTAATTTAGGTATTAGTTTATGTATGTTATTTATAGTTATATTTTCACCAAATATTCAAAGAGTTACTGAGTTTAATACCAAAATTTCTTCATTTGATAATTATAATGCAAACATTACAAATGATGATAAAATTGACTATGTTTTAAATAAATATAATTTAACTAGAAAAGAATTTAATATATTAACTGCTATAGTTATATCTGAATCTCAAAGTAATTCATATGATGATGCTTATGCAGTAATAAATACCATCTATAATAGAACACATGCAAAAAACTGGGTAAAAAGTTGTAATGCTTATTTTGGCAAGAATAAGGGACAAAGTTTATATTATCAAGCCATAATGCCAAATCAATTTGTTGTTTATCAAAATAGTACATATACTAAATATTTAAATAAAACTAATTTAAATGGTTATAATGCAGTTATTGATTTTCTATATAATGAAAAGATAATGCATAATTATTTATCATTTAGAGCAAATAATGTACATGTTAATAATTCAGAACAATTTAGTACAAATGGTAATAATTATTTTAACATTTTAAAGGAAGAAAATAAAATTTAATCTTCCTTTTTATTTTTGAAAATATCTATATACTTTTTATAAAGTTGCTCATTTTTAGAAATATTTAATATGTTACATCCATTTTTATATATTTTTGCAAGATTATAATAAGCATAAAAACTTCTTTCACTTATAGGACATTCTATAGCTTTATTAAAATAAAATAGTGCATCTTTATAATTGTTTTCATTTAAACATATTTCACCCATTTTATTTAGTGCCCAACTATTTAGCAAATCTGCACTTAATTTATAATATTTTTTAGCAAGTTTTAAGTCATTTTTTCTTTCATAATACATTCCTAAATTATTATAAGCATATGGATAACCAAATTCTGCTGCTTTTTTAAAATATTTAAGTGCTGTTTTTTCATTAATATTTAAATAATATCTGCCTAAAGTATTAAGGGATGCAATACTTTTTAAATCTACCGCTTTATTTAAAAATAGTAACATTTTTTCAACACTTTTTTCTTTAACTTTACCAGTAAATATTAAATTACCTACCATCCATGTGGCTTTTGGATGACCTTTTAAAGAGGCTTTCATATAATATTCATAGCATTTTTCATAGTCTGTTTTTCCACTTATTATGCCACTATATTCAAGTGAACCAAGCTGTGCATTAGCATACATATTACCTTTTAAAGCAAGTGCCTTTAAAGAATTTATATAACTTATACCTTCATAAAGATTTATCTTTAAGTATTCTTTTAATTCATATTCATTTATATTTATTATAACTTCATCAAATATTGGTTGTTTATTTTCAAGTATTGCATAAAAAAGTAGATTAATAAAAGCTTCATAATAATTATTATTTTCTATGTAATTATTTATTTTTTCATAATCTATATTTTCATCTTTTAATTTTACTATATCTAAACAAACATTTTTAATTCTGGTATTTTCATTTATTATTTTAATATTTAAATTTTCTGGTTTAATAATTTTTTCCTCTAAAATAGAGATTATATTGGCAAATATTGGAATAAATATTTCTTTATTATTAGAATAATTTTCTTTTAAATCTAAATATATTTTTTTATATTCTATTCCTATAGGTCTATAACCAATTAAATAATTATTTACTGTTGTAGTTTTTATATCATTTATATTAAATACCCCACAAAATACTTCTATTTGAATACCAGAAGCCTCAACTTTTGAATGTTTTTTAATTATATTAATAATATTTCCTAATGATACATAGTTAATATTATCATTCATTTTTATAAATTTCTTTTTCATATAACACCATATTTATATTATATCGTGGATTTATGTGGATTACAAAATATTCTTTTTTTACAGTATTTTAAATATAATTTTAATAGGAAGGAAGTAAAAATATGAAAAAAATGTTTAAAAGTTATAAATCTACAATAATTATGTTTATTTCAGTTATTGTGGGAACTATTATTGGTGTTATTTTTAAAGAAAAATCAACAATTTTAAAACCTTTTGGAACTTTATTTATTAATTTATTATTAACAATTATTGTACCACTTATTTTTTTAACTTTAAGTACCTCAATTGGTAAAATGAAAGAACCTAAAAGGTTAGGTAAAATATTAATTACTATTATTGGAGTATTTATATTAACTTCATTAATAAGTGTTTTAATTGGAATTATGTCTACTAAAATAACTTTGGTAAATAAAAAGGATAGTTTAAAAATTAGACAATCATTTGATTATACAATTACCGAAGATAATGAAAATATAGATATTATTACAAGAACAGTTAATGCAATTTCTACAGATGATTTTGCTAAAATAATTTCTAAAGATAATATTATTGCTTTAATTGTTATATCTATTTTAACTGGACTTGCTATTCATTTTTCAAAAGAAAAAGGTAAAAAGGCTCTTGAAGTTTTAGAAAGTTTTAATGATGTAATGCAAATGTTAATAAAAATTATAATGTATTATGCCCCAATAGGAATAGGTGCTTACTTTGCTTCATTTGTTGGAATGTTTGGAACAGGTGTTGCTAAAAGTTATTTAAAAATGCTAGTTATATACACTTTTTCTTGTATGTTTGTTTATTTTGCTATTTATAGTTTATATGCTTTTATTGCAGGAGGTAAAAAAGGGGTAAAACTTTATTGGCAAAATATAATGATGCCATCGGCTACTGCACTTGCAACATGTTCCTCAGCGGCATCAATTCCAGTTAATACTAGGGCAGCTAAAAATATTGGTGTATCAAATGATATTGCAGACACAATAATTCCTTTAGGAACTTCATTTCATAAAGATGGTTCAATTATAGGTAGTGTATTTAAAATAATGTTTTTGGTGTATTTATTTGGTATGGATGTTAGTACATTTAAAGTACTTGGAGTAAGTATTTTAGCAACAATTTTAATTACTGCAGTACCAATTGGTGGAGGAACTATTTCAGAAATGCTTATTATTAGTTTAATGGGCTTTCCAATTGCAAGTCTTCCGATACTTACAATAATTGCTACCATAATTGATGCTCCAGCGACACTCTTAAATGTAGTAGGTGATAGTGCAAGTAGTATGCTTGTTGCAAGAATTATTGATGGTAAAAATTGGCTTTTTAAAAAGTAAAAAATTCTAATATTTTTTTAGAATTTTTTTTATGAAATTTAAAAAACAGCTAAACTCTCGCAAGTTCAGTATTTACCTAGCATAGTTTTTCTTAAATCATATAGATTTAGGAAAAATCACC
>CAYSFJ010000057.1:0-3350 GCA_964430785.1 uncultured Mycoplasma sp.
ATTATACTACCAAAAAAAAGAGGATTTGACAAGCACTTTTGTTAAATTAATCCCTCTTTTTCAATTGAATCTCGCATTTTAATTTTAATTCTTTTTATTGCATTATCAATCTGTTTTGGCGTTTTATCCATCACTTTTGCTATTTCACTATACGTAAAATTATTTACCATATAATTAAAAACTATATACTCAAATTCTGATAAATTACTTTTTGCAAGTAAATATATTTTATTAAAGTTTTCTTGCTCCATCAGATTATGTAATGGATTAGTTTTATTTTCATCTGATAAAAGCCCTTTAGGTGTTATAACATCATCACTAACTAAAAAATCTAATGATAATGAATCATTAATCGTTTGTTGTTTTCCACTCATAGCATGTCTTAAATAATTCAAAATTTTTCTTTCTATACATATATATAAAAATGTTTTTAATGATGCATATTTTGTTGACGTAAATGAATGAATTCCATCACTAAACGCATATAATGCCTCACATTTAATTTCATCATAATTAATTCTATAATATCTTATTGCTCTTTGATATTTTTTCATTAATATATCAACTAAATATGAATATTTTTCATATATGGCATTTCTAACGTTTTCATCATTTTCTTCGAGTAAGGTTATAAGTTCTACTTCATCAATATCGTTATAATTCATTAATCTACCATCCCATATATCAAAATTCCAGCTGAAACCGAAGCATTTAAACTATTAATTTTTCCTTTCATCGGTATACCGACTACAACATCACTATTTTTCTTAACTCCAGAACTAACACCAAAGCCCTCATTTCCAATAACTAATACCTTTTTAGTGGCATATGATACCTTTTTGTAATCTTCTCCATCCATATCAGCACAATAAACAAAATAATTTAGCTCTTTTAATTTGTTAATTGTATTAATTAGATTAGTTACCATTACTATTTTTACATTATCTATAGCGCCCTCACTTGTTTTATAAACAGTGTCATTTACTAGCACACTTCTGTCTTTTGGAATTATAATAGTCTTTATTCCTTTACTTTCACAAGTTCTAATTATTGCACCAAAATTATGAGGATCAGTTAAATGATCAAGCATAACAATAAAATCACCTTCGATATCATCAAAAGTATAATAGGAATAATCAAAAATATCTAAAACTATACCTTGATGTGTACCGCTAACCATCTTATCTAACCTATTCTTATCAACAAAATCATATTTAATATTTTTTTCTTTCAAGTAAGGTAAATAATCATTTCTTGAAATGTAAACTTTTTTTATTTTACTTCTATCTATTTCATATAAAATATTTTTTCCATATACTATCATCTATCCACTTCCCTTTGCCATTTAATTATACCATATCTTTTATTTTTTTGTATAAATTCTTTTAATGCCCACCTCTATATCTTCTTTATTTGAAATTATATCTGTTAAATAATATAATTCACCAAAATCAGAAATTGTGTAAAACATTGACTCTTTTCCATTATTAAAATGAATGGGAACTCCCGCCCAATTTTCTAAATTATATTCCGTATCATCCACTAAAACGTCGCGACTACTTTCTGCAATTTTAGGAGTATGAACTGGATTAAATTTAATTGGAATATCGCCTATATTTTTTTTTATAAATATGCTTTTTTCACTCATTTCCATCGTGGAATTTACTGCAGAATATATTAAAGGATTAAATATATTACTATTTTGAAAAAGTTTAATAAATGAAATGGCTTCATTTATTTCAGGCGAAGCATTTAATAATTTATCCCAATTCATACTTTTAAAAAAGTTAGCTACAATTTTTTCATCTTCTTCATTGGACTTATTATGAATATTGATATCAATTCCATGTAATAATAAAAGTAAATATGAGCAATGTTTCATTGTATCCTTTATTACACCATCAAAATCAAAATAAACATCTAATTGTTTAACATTATTATATAAAATTTTATAATATTCATTTAACAATTTGATTTTTTTCAATTTTACTTCTATATCTGATTTTTTATAATTATCATATGACAATATATTTAAATTACGTGTATCTGTTAAAAATTCATTTAATCTATCCATAAAACCACCCCGATATTAATTATTTTACCATAAAAAATATATAAAATATATAACTATTTAATTTTTAATATGTTAAAATTATTAAAGCAAAAAAAAACTGTTAAACAGTAATTAATTAAATAATGGTGCTGGGAATAAGAATCGAACTTATGACCTATGCGTTACGAGTGCATTGCTCTACCAACTGAGCTATCCCAGCAACTATTAATATTATACCCTATTTTATTTTAATATACAACATTTTTTGATAAAATAATATTGGGTGAGAAAAAATGTTTAAATATACATTAGATAATAAAAGATATCATACATTTAATTACTTTTTAAAAAATAAATTTGGTTGTAAAGTATTTAAAGTACCACTAGATGCCCATGCGAATTGTCCAAATAAAACAAATGGAGGATGCATATATTGTAAAGATGGTAGCAAAGCTAACATTACAGATGAAAATATAGATATTATTTCGCAATTTAATGAAGAAGTAATGTTATTAAATAAAAAATGGCCTAAAGCAAAACATATTGCATATTTACAAACAGGAAGTAATACATATATGAATTTTAAAAAATTTAAAAAAATTGTTGAAAGTTTGTTAAAACAAGAAAATGTTATTGGAATATCAATTGCAACTAGACCAGATGTAATAAGTAAAGAATATTATAATTATTTTGAAAAACTTAATAAAAAAACATTTCTAACAATTGAACTAGGATTACAAAGTAGTAATGAAAATACACTTAAATTAATAAACCGAGGTCATGATAATACATGCTTTAAAAAAGCAGTAGAACAACTACATAAATTAAATATAATTGTAGTCGCACATATAATTAATGGACTACCATATGAAACAAAGGAAGATATGCTAAATACAGTAAAATATTTAGACAATTTAAAAATAGATGCAATTAAAATACATATGCTGTATATATTAAAAGGAACCGAAATAGAAAAAATATATAATAAAGGATTATTCCATATTTTAACAAAAGAAGAATATATAGATATTGTTATAAGTCAATTGGAATTATTGAATGAAAAAGTTGTTATAGAAAGAATCACTGGTGATCCAATAAAAGAAGATTTAATAGAACCAACCTGGCTAACAAAAAAATTTTGTTTATTAAATGACATAGATAAAGAAATGGTAAAAAGAGATACATTTCAAGGCAAAAAAAATAATAATTAGAGAAAAATCTAATTATTTTTTAATTTTAAGCAAAAAAAATATTGGCAACTCCATATCTTAGCATAATACTATTTTCAGCGTATCAG